>JBGAVQ010000451.1:0-2253 GCA_044228045.1 Spirosomataceae bacterium | reverse complement strand
CAAGTAGGGGCAATAGGTGCTTCGTTGTCTATCATGGTAGGTGGCAATAGTGCTGCTTTTGAGCGTGCGTTGCCTTTGTTTCAGGCAATGGGTAAAAACATTGTTCATATCGGAGAACCTGGTGCCGGCCAAACGACCAAAGCCTGTAATCAAATGATTGTTGGTATCACGATTCAAGCCGTGGCAGAAGCCTTTGCCTTAGCCAAAAAAGCAGGCGTTGACCTCGAAAAAATGCGAGAAGTACTGCTCGGAGGCTTCGCCCAAAGCCGTATCCTCGACCTACACGGCAAACGCATGATTGACAGCAACTTTGCCCCAGGTTTCAAAATCAAATTGCATAAGAAAGACATGGGCATTGCCCTGCAAACGGGTAATGAGTTCTCGGTTTCCCTCAAAGGTACAGCCCTTGTAGCAGAACAAATGGAAGCTGCCGTAGCTCAAGGAAATGGAGAATTAGACCACAGTTCGCTGTTGTTACTTTTAGAAAAATAAAGAAGCATTTTCCTCTAAACCGATTTATAAAGCTTAATCTGCCCCTTTGGGGTCTCTCTTATGAAACGTAGCAATTTTATTAAAACCATCGCCGCTGGCTCTATGGGGGCATCGGTTTTTAGCCCGTCGCTGGCAAATGCTGAAAACAAACCCCAACCCAAGAAAAAAGTACTTATGCAGGCAGGTTGCCAGTCGGGTGGCACGTCTGTTGCAAACTTAGAGTTCAAGGCTCGTCATGGAATTTTTAACATTGACGGTGGGTCTCCCAAAACGATTCCGGGCAAAGGTTGGGACTTGGCAGACTCCTTAGCCCAAAAAGAAGCCTGCGAAAAATACGGCATTAGTTTAGATGCTTATCATTATCCGCTCATATCAGCTGGAATCGATAAGGTAGCGTATCCTAATATTATGCTTGGCAAAAGCCCTGAGAGAGACCGAGAAATAGAAATACTTCAACAGATGATTGAGGTGGCTGGCAAATCAGGAATTAAAGTATTGAATTACAATACCACCATTCTACCCGTGTTGCGCACAGGCAAATTCGTTGACCCTAAGCGGGGTAATGCCGAATACAGCGTTTGGAACTATGAAGAAGCACTCAAAAGAAACGACCCCAAAACCATAGCAGGCGATGTTTCTATTGATCAAATGTTTGAGCGCATCACGTACTTGCTCGACCGCCTTCTTCCTGTTGCCAAAGAGTATAAAGTAAAATTAGCCAACCACATTGCCGACCCACCCGTACCCGCAGCTTATCGGGGCATTATGCGTTGGAACAGCCCCGATGTTTTCAAAGGCATCCAACGGTTTGCAAAACTCTACGATAGTCCCTATCATGGTTTCAACTTTTGCATTGGCTCAATAGCAGAAGGTTTAAAAGACCCCAAAAATGAGATTTTCCCAATTATCAAATGGGTAGGCGAGCGAAATCAAATTTTTAACGTTCATTTGCGCAACATCAAGGGCGGGTTTAATAATTTTCAAGAAGTATATCCCGACAATGGCGAAATGAATTTCTTACACGTAGTAAGAGCCTTGCGAGATGTAGGTTTTTCAGGGATGGTCATGCCCGACCACGTACCTCACCACCACGACCCTAATAGTAGTTTACAAGCTTTTTCGTTTTGTTATGGCTATATCAAAGGGCTGATTCAGGCGGTAACAGATGAAGTCTCATAGGAAAAAATGTTCCCCTTTTTATTAAAATCACCATGTCAATACCCAACAAAATTGGTCCTCGTATCAAAGAATTCAACATTACGCCCATTGCTGTTGTGGATCCTCCACTCCTAAATGCCGCAGGTTTGCACGCACCTTATGCCTTGCGTACGGTTGTAGAACTTGTTACCGACGATGGCATAAGCGGCCTGAGCGAAATACCCGGCAATATCGAAATAGATAAAGCATTGGAGAAAAGCCGACAATTTATCATTGGTCAAGACCCTTTCCAACTCAATCAGATTAGAGATATTTTAGCTGCCAATTTTGATTCAGAAGATACCATCAAAAGAGGCGATACGCCTTGGGATCAACGTACTTTGGTGCATATTTTCAGTTCTATCGAAGTAGCCTGTCTGGATATTGTCGGTAAAATTGTTAATCGTCCCATAGTAGATTTGTTGGGTGGAAAACGTCGAGATGTCGTGCCTTTTTCGGCGTATCTTTTCTATAAATATGAAGGAGCAGGTGGCAAATTAGCCTTCGGAACAGACCCTAATGCCACTGGCTGGGCAGCAGCACGGCAAGCCAGTGCTTTAAACC
>JBGAVQ010000450.1:0-2257 GCA_044228045.1 Spirosomataceae bacterium | reverse complement strand
AAATCGTTGGTTTGACTGGCGAATTTAGCTGGAATTTCCACAGGTTTCCCGTCACTATTGGGTGACTTAATACTGCTGGAATTACAACCTAAAGCAGCCCAGAGGAGTAGCAATGTCGCTACAATAACCAATACACTTTGGAAAGATGAAGATTTCATGTTTGTTTCAAGGCTAAAAAGGAAAGTCATAGCTGTTTAGTAAAGAATCATAGCTATGACGTTGTGAAAGCAATAACGGTTGTAATACAAAAAAATTTTGAAAACTCATGCAACCTTTACTGTGTTGTTTAGCATCTACGATTTGAAACAGCCTAAACATGGTCAAAATTTTACAACTATTCACCAACGAAGGCCAAATGGTCAAAGCCTTGCAAAAAGGTGACCCTAAGGCGCAACGCTACTTTTACGACAAGTACGCCGCTCGTATGTTGGCCGTTTGTGTACGTTATTTGACCGACCAAATGGAGGCAGAAGATGTTATGATTGAAGGATTTATGAAGGTTTTTGAACGTATAGATCAATTTAAAGGCGAAGGAAGTTTTGAAGGGTGGGTTCGCCGACTCATTACCAATGAAGCACTTATGCGCTTGCGTACTCGTCGTCATATTGAAGTAGAGATAGAGTCAACAGAAGCACAGTATCAGGTTAATTTCGATTGGGCTGATAGCACTTTAGAAGTAGGTGACTTACTGATGTTTATTGGAAAACTCCCCACAGGGTATCGAACCATATTCAATTTGTACGCAATTGAAGGATATTCTCACGCCGAAATTGCCGAACAGTTGGGAATCAGTGAAAGTACTTCTAAGTCGCAATTACACCGAGCCAGAAGTTTGCTTCAGCAAATGCTAAAAGAAGCAGAGAGTATGAATTGGACTACCAAAGCAATGGAAAGCTTAAAGAAATGAAAATATGAAAAAGCACCCAGTTGATGATTTGTTTTCTCGTAAACTACGTGATGCCGAAATAGCACCTCGAGAAGAAGCCTATCAAAAGTTTCAGGAGCGTTTACAAACTAAACATCGCCGTTTGGGATGGTGGCATCAGACACCCTGGTTGGCTGCCGCAGGGGTGAGTCTGTTATTAGTGGCTGCTTGGATAGTGTGGAGTAATCATAATTCAAAAGATACCCTAACGGCACAAGTTACGCAAAAAACAGAATCAATTACCAAGCAAAAACCTGCTCAGACTCAAATTGCCAAATCTAAAGCGGTTGAAGAACCTCTAAACGATAACAAAGAGATTGTAAATCAACACATCTTACCTGAAAGGCAGTTAGCTGATAGTAGGACAGTGAAAGATACTAAAGAAAGCTCAAAAGTTGAATCTGCATTACCAATACTTAAAACAGACTTAAAGCAGGTAGCTCAATTAACAAATCCCTCTGAAAGTGATAAAATACAAACGGCCATCATAGCCAATGAATCTCCGAAAGTAGTAGCCCAAGCGACTACGATTAATACGGAAGCAAAACCTACTGAAAGAACAGTTGTACTTCAGCTACCAGAACTTCAACAAACATTGGTAGCAGTCAATGAAAAAACGGTTTTAGATAAGTCGGTTGAAGCAGTTAATACAAAACCTGATGATAATATTTTCAATGAGCCACGGAAGTCATCGCGTATGGTTAAGGTCTGGAAACAATTGAAAAATGCTAAAAATGGTGAAAAAGTAGATTGGGATGAAGTTGGTTTCAATCCTAACAAGTTGGTGGCGAAAGCCACAGGTAAAGATTTTTAATTATCAAATTCTGGAATCAAAATGTCACATTCAATAATCAAAACAGCCATGAAAAAGTTAATCACATCCTTTTTTCTAATTTTTGCTACCCTCCTTGCCCGTGCCGAAGAATATACCATTCAAGGAGACTCACTCATTGTACAATTTGGGAACAATACCCGATTGATTATCCAATCTAAAGACAAATCGGGCATTTTGGGCTTACGCCAATATGACCTCAATAAGATAGTACGTGATATGGGTGCGACCCTTGATTCAAGCAGTAAAGATACTTACATATACATAAATGAACAAAATGGACGTAAGTACCTAAAGGATACGGTTTTGGTAATTAGTCGTAAAGACGGTGAGGTGAAAATTACGATCAATGACCCCAACTCAAAGTCTCCAGAAATTAAAAAAGAAAGTAGTGCTGATAAGCATGAAAACAACCACCAAGAAGATGATGGCAAAGTTACAAAAAGTGTTACTCGCCGTTATCGTAGCCCAAGAAACGGTTTCGATGTGCTTGTTGGGCT
>JBGAVQ010000094.1:0-18725 GCA_044228045.1 Spirosomataceae bacterium | reverse complement strand
AATTCTATACCCTTTACGTGCGACAAAAGCTGACCAGATTTCGAAAATTGTGGAGCGTTTAACTCACTCATTTGTGAAAGTTTTAACCCACGCTGCCCATGACAACTTTGGTGAAAACCGACCCGATGCGGAAAGTTAGCGTGCAAGGTCTCTACTTTCAGAATATCGGTCAAAAACTCTACTAATTCGTAAATTCTATTACGAATTGTGGAAGCAAATTGTTCGTTTTTATGAGCGTGTAGGTGTTCTTTGATATGCAAGGTGCAACTCCCAGATGGACAAACGATGTAGTCAAAGCCTTTGAAATTTTCAATGAAATTATCATTGCAGCCGCTCGTGAGATGCTCAAACCCTGAATTTGCCATTGGCTGCCCACAACAAGTTTGGTTCTTAGGGAAATGGACTTCACAGCCCAGTTTTTCTAACAATTCAAGCGTAGCAATGCCTACTTGTGGATAAAACTGATCTACATAGCAGGGTATGAATAAGGCAACTTTCATCGAATATGTGCGTAATATTTCAAATCAATCAAATCGTTTTGCAAGGGCTTGGAGTTCCATGTGTCGTGCATTACCAAGGCAGCCCCTAAGGCACTGGCTTGCGCTACTGATGCCGCAAAAACTTCAACTTCGGGAAAAGCCATTGCCAACAGGTTCATAAAGATAGGGTTTTTGCTGAAGCCTCCGTCCACAAAAATGCGCCGAACGGGTGAGTTGTGCAAGACCAACTCTGTTGAAATCAGCTGTTGTGTCATCAAATCAAGGATGAATTGATGGTAGGCTTCTTCATAAGAACCAAATTGCGCTAAATCTCTATTGGCAAACGGGGAATTTTTGAGCAAAGTAAACTTGTCTCCGTCAGCAAATGGTTCTGCATTAGCACGCAAGGTTTCTATCAATTGCTGGTCAAACAAAACAGTTTTGTAGTGACTTTCCTGCACGCCAAAATGTGCTGCCAAGCGTTTGGTCTGAATTTCATGCTCGTAGCCTGCAAACAGTCGTGAGGCTTTGACTGGTTTTGATTGGTAAGTCAAAAAACACAAGCAATCGTACTGTAATTCTTCGTAAGTGAGTGGGGTATCGTTGAAAGGGTTTAAGGAAATACACCACGTACCCGTTGAAAGAAGAACAAATGGCTGAGGAACACCTCCTACATTGAAATTGATGAGATATGGAATAAGGGCAGCGGAGCTATCGTGTAAGCCAATGCCGGTTCTCAATGCTGAATGGGGAATGCTGAGTGCTGAATTGATTTCAGGTAATTTTGGCAAAACCGCCTCTTTCTTTACCCATTCGTGGTACTGTTTCTTGGAGAAGTCCCACAAGTTAGTATGGCAACCAATACTTGTGATATCTGAATAAAATTGCTTGGTAAATATCGAGCTAATGTATTGTGGCAGGTGCAGGCTGTACTTAATTTGTTGAAACAACTCAGGTTTTTCGTATTTCAAGCGATAAATCTGCATACCCGAATTAAGATTGCCGAGTATTGGCGAGGCCGCTACTACGGCAAAGTTTTTTTCGCCTCCATACCTATCATAAAACTGCTTTTGGAGTGCTTCGTCGTAGGGTTTTAAGTAATTGTAAAGTGGAGTAACAGGCTCTCCATCAGCATTTACATGAACAAAACTTGCTCCGTAGGTACTAAAATTGAGTGCTTTAATCTCAAAATCTGTTAGCTGCTGGGCCTCGGCAAAGGCTTCTTTTACCCATGCAGTGAGTAGGGCTATGTCTTCGCAAACATCACCGTCTTCGTCGGTGGTTTCGGGTAGATTAGCTGTTTTTTCCCAGACGATTTGATAGTTTTCGTCAAAGAGAAACAACTTTTTATTGGTCTTGCCAATGTCAAAAATGGCGATCGTAGGAGTTTTCATTTGTCAGAGTTGTAACCATCTATGACATTTAAGAATGCCTCGAAAATTTGTACTCGAAAAGGATTCTTCTCTTTAATTATCAAAGATACTGGGTAAAGTGTGCCATCCGATTCTTTAAATCCTGAATCAATTTTCACAAAACTGTCTCCTTTGTAATACTCGAACCAGCGATTAAATTTTTTCATTCGAGTTAAATGTCGATTATCAGAAGAGTCACAAATATAGATGGCGATAGTTTCAGGACTATTATGATAAAAATCAGCAAATATGGCTGCAATAGTAGGAGCAATCAAGCTATCAAATAGAAGTTTATTAGTAGGATTTTGAGCAACTAAGATAGAAAATTCAAATGTATAAAAGGAGAAAATTGAGTCTTCACCAAAAAGATAGGGTGTTGGTTTAAAAACCACTTCATAACGAACTTGATGAGTCGTATCGAAAAAGTAAGTATTAAATTGGCCACCTACCCATTTAAAATCATATCTTGACGATTGGTGTTCCTCTTTCTTCATTACGATTTTTTAAATCTTCGATGGCATTAAGATATTGGCTGGTTTTTCTAAATGCTTCTGATTCTATTTTTGTTCTTTTACCCTCTTCTTTCCATCGTTTTATCAATCTATCAACATTTGCTTGACGTTCTTCAACAGTCAATTGCTTTTTTGTGGTTTCCATAGTCTTCGCAATTTTTCGACAAATTTACAAAAATTCTACAACCCTGTCGCAACGGTGGATAAGCCACGTTCAGCTATCAGGCTCTCTCTGATTTTCAGGTTTCTGAACAGCCCGAGTGGGTTCAGTGCGCCACCTGCCCGCAGGCGTGCTTCGGCTACTAAGGCCCGCACGTCGGTACGGAAAGCGTTTTGTAAAATCTCTTGGGCAGCCACTACGTCGTTGTTGTCACGAGCGTTTTCTAAGGCAGTTTTATCAACCGCCAAAGCTTGGGCATACGCTGCCATGATGCCCTCAACCGACTGCAAGAGGTCTTCGAGTGGGTCTTTTACGTTGTGAGAAGCGTCAATCATCCAGCCCAAATCGGTGGCGTGGTTCATGCCTCGGGCATCCATACCTTCTACTAACTCATTGAAAATCAAGAATAACTGATATGGCTTAATGCTCCCAGCCGTTAGATCGTCGTCGCCATATTTAGAGTCGTTGAAGTGAAAACCGCCGAGTTTCCCTTCCATCAGCAGCAGTGCTACAATTTGCTCAATGTTGGCATTGGGCAAGTGATGCCCCAAATCAACTAAGGTAAAGGCTTTGTTGCCGAGTTTTTGAACATACGAGTACGACTGCCCCCAGTCGGCAACCGTGGTTGAATAAAAGTTAGGTTCGTAGGCTTTGTATTCCAAAAACATTTTCCAGTTTTCGGGCATTGCTGCATAAATCTCCTGCAGACTTTCTAAGGTGTTTTGGTAGGCTTTCCTGAAATTGAGTTGCCCTGGAAAACACGAACCATCTGACAGCCAAACTGTTAACGAATCAGAGCCTAACTCAACACCATGCTTAATGACCTCAATGTTATGCTCAATGGCTTGTTTGCGAATGGCTTTGTTGACATTTTGCAAAGAACCAAATTTATAAGAATGAGCCTGATCTTTTTGGTCTTGAAAAGTATTGGAATTAACGGCATCAAACTTCAAACCATGTTGTGCAGCAAGGGTTTTGATGGCTTTGGCATCTTTGGGGATATCCCACGGAATGTGCAACGAAATAGCACCTGACGAGCGGTTCAGGGCGTGAAGTAACCCTACGTCTTCTATCTTCTCTTCTAAGGTACCAGGTTCGCCACCACCCGAAAAACGACCAAAGCGAGTGCCTCCTGTACCCAATGCCCAAGACGGGATAGCAATCTGAAAATCAATGAGTTTCTGAATAATTGCCTCTGCATTTTCTATTTCTGAAATGGCAAAATTTAGTCGAGATTCATGCTTTGCAAGCAGCGAATCGTTATGCTGGGATATTTTGTAGGTTTCGAGTTGCATTTTTTTGAATTAGATTTTTATCTTACAAACGCCATCGCTACGCCGCCGTCCACGTTCAAGACATTTCCTGTTGACTTGTCAAGTAGTCCTCCTACAAATGCAAAGCAAGCATTGGCGATGTCGTCAGGCAAAATAGCTTCGTTTAAAAGTGTTCGCTTGGCATAATAAGCAGGTAGCTCTTCGATAGTAATACCATAAGCCTTAGCTCGGCCTTCGGCCCAGCCACCTGCCCAGATGTTGGAGTCGGCAATTACGGCATCAGGATTCACAGTATTTACTCTGATTTTGTCTCCGCCCAATTCGGCAGCATTTAAGCGGCTAAGGTGCAATTGTGCTGCTTTTGCCGAGCCATAGCCAGCGTTGTTGGGACCAGACACCAAGGCATTTTTACTTACAATATTCACGATGTCGCCACCGAAACCCTGCTTACGCATAACAGCTACGCTTGCTTGTGTAACTAAGAACTGCCCTTTTACCAAAATGTCGTAGAGTTTATCCCAGTCTTCAAGTGTATGACTTTCAATGGGTTTTGAGATGCTGATACCTGCATTATTGACCACAATATCCACACCACCAAATGCCAATGCTGCTGCATCCATTGCCGACAAAATACTATCGGCGTTGGTAACGTTAAGCAAAGTGGTTGCTACTGAATCTTTTCCGAATTTTTTCACGAACTCGTCTTTTGCTCCTGCTAAGCGTTCTTCGTTTATATCATTTAGCACAACTACGGCTCCTTCGTCTGCAAATTTCTTGGCAATGGCTTTACCTATACCACCCGCCGAGCCTGTAATCAAAGCAACTCTTCCCGAAAGAGCTTTGGGCTTGGGCATGCGTTGGAGTTTGGCCTCTTCGAGTAGCCAATATTCAATGTCAAAAGCTTCTTGGCGAGGCAATGAAGTGTATTCAGATACTGCCTCGGCTCCTTTCATTACATTTACAGCATTGATGTAATATTCCGATGCCAAGCGGGCGGTTGTTTTGTCTTTTGAGAAAGTAAACATCCCTACACCTGGGTACAAAATCACTACAGGATTAGGGTCACGCATGGCGGGGCTATTGCTACGTTTGCAGTTGTTGTAATAAGCCGTGTACATGTCACGGTAGGCTTCAAAAGCTGGCAATAGCTTGGCTTTGATGGCTGCTACGTCGGACAAGTCTTCGTCAGGAGCTAATTCCAACACCAAAGGCGATATTTTAGTACGCAAAAAGTGGTCTGGGCATGATGTGCCAAGTGGTGCAAGTTTGGCTAAATCATTTGAGTTTATAAATTCTAATACTCGAGCATCGTCTGTAAAATGCCCAATCATTTTGCGGTATGACGAACAAAAACCACGCAAAATAGGGGCTACTTTTGCTGCTTGTTTCTGGCGGGCATCTGCTGCGAGGCTTTCTATTTTTTGTCCTCCAAAAACAGGGGCTTTTTTACCGTAATTGGCCTCTAAATAGTTGGCACATTTTTCAATTACTTCAAGGGTATTCACATAACTTTCGTAAGCGGTATCGCCCCACGTGAAAAGCCCGTGTGAACCCAACATGATGCCTCTTAAGGCAATACCTCGAGAAGCGGCTTCTTGCAGGCATTCTCGAAGCTGCAAGCCCAAGTCAAAACCAGGGCGTTGCCAGCCTACCCAGCCTACTGTACCACCAAATAGTTCGTCGGTGATTTGCTTGCCGTCTTTGGCGGCAGCAATGGCAATGGCTGCATCGGGGTGCAGATGATCTATGTGTTTGAATGGCAAAAAGCCATGTAAGGGGGTGTCAATAGAAGGGGCTTTGGAAGCCAAGTCGAAAATGCAATGGTTGAATAACTCAACCATTTCGTCTTCAAACTCAATGCCTCTATACACGTTTTCGAGGCTAAGAAGCCTATCCATATACAAAGCGGCACAGCCAGATTTTTTGAGCGTACCGATGTCGCCACCTGAGCCTTTTATCCACATCACGTCGGTTTCGTTACCAGTTAGTGGGTCTTTATCTGTAATTTTTACAGAGGTGTTTCCTCCGCCATAGTTGGTCAGGCGTAAGTCGGCACCCAAGAGGTTGGAGCGGTAAATAAATAGGGCTACTTCGTCTCCGGCAAGCTCGGCGGCTTTGGCTTCGTCCCAAAGATAGGATACGTGGGTGAATGTGTTGGTTGATGCTGTCATCGTTATGGTCTCTTAATATATGGCTTTAATCAATAATGATACAAAATTATTTCATTGATTAGTGCTAACTGTCCTATACTGTACCCATTTGCACAATATTTTTTGCTTTATTACAATGAGTTTCCGATGCCTACAATGACTACCGAAAGCAGCATAGTGCCAATTCCGATCAAAATAGTGCGGAAAGTTCTTGGCGAAACTTCTTTCCATTCTTTGAAGTAAAGACCCCAAAAGTTGGCGGTTAAAATAATGGTGGCCATGTGCAAAATCCAAGAGCTGGCCCCATTACCTAATTTGCTTTCGCCCATGCCGTAAAAGAAGAATTGTAAAAACCAAGTGGTACCAGCTAAGGCCGAAAATAGGTAATTTTTTAGTAAGGGGCTCTGAGGATTAGCATAATCGCCAAAAGATTTGTTGCGGGTGTTGAGAATCATACACCAAATAAAGTTGGTTGTAAGCCCACCCCAAAGCAAAACCACATAAATGACGTTGTTTTGGTATAAGGGGTTAAGACCCGCTTGCACGGCGGCCTCTGCCATGGGCTTACCGGCTTCGATACCAAAGTTGAAACACGCACTCAATATACCTGACACAATGGCTACAAATAATCCTTTGCTCACGTTGAATTCGGCAACGCTTTTTTTCTTGTCTTCGTCGGAAAGCTCGTTTTCTTTCATCATACCTGCTTTACCACAGATGTAAATGCCCAACAAACAAACCGCAATGCCTAATAAAACAATGCGCCCACCAAACGAATTGAGCATATCTAAAATAGAAGTTTTGCCAGCAGTGGGGTTAACAGCATAATAAATAGCGGGAACCAAAGAGCCAAAGGCGGAACAAAAACCGAGCGTAACTGAGTTGCCCAACGACATACCCAAATACCGAACGCCCAACCCGTAGGTGAGTCCACCAACACCCCAAAGAAGACCAAAAAAGATGGTTAACCGAATAACATTGGGAGTGGCCGCTTCTATGATTTGAGAAAAACCTGGGATGGTCAGCCATGCTGCTAAGGGAGGTACAATCAACCACGAGAACAAGCCCCCAATAATCCAGTAACTTTCCCATGACCAGCCCTTGACTTTTTTGTAGGGCATATAAAAACTACCCGAAGCAAACCCTCCGATGGAGTGAAAGATGACACCCAGAATTGATTCCATTTATATTAGTTTAAATGTTTTTTGACAATGATGGACAAACTTACGCATCCATATCTTCTCAACTCTCCTATACTGTCCTACTATTTTAAAAAAAAATCTTTTTTCTGTACTATTTTATGGCTTTTTAGGCTCTTTTTGTTCAAAGAAAACCATTTATATTTTTTCAATCAATACCGAAGTCATTGATAGTGAGCCTGCTTGCATTTTATCATTAAAAAAGGTGGTTTTGTCTTGATGGTCTTGCAAGGCTAACGAATAAATTAATGGATAATAATGATCGGGGGTTGGTACTGCCATTTTTGCGCCTTGTCCTATTTTCTCGTAGTTCATTAATGCTTGGTGGTTCTTGCTAAGAATATGCTTCTTGAAAGCCTCGTTGGTTTCAATTGCCCAGTCGTAACCATAATTTGGCACATTAAATTTATCAAAAGCTGCCATACGGAGGTTATGCACCATATTGCCACTACCCAAAATCAATACACCTTTGTGACGGAGTTTTGCTAATTGTTTGGCCAAATCGTAATGATATTGAGCTGGTTTGTAGTAGTCAATGCTCAATTGCAAAACTGGAATATTGGCATCGGGGTACATTTGTTTCACTACCGACCAAGCGCCATGGTCAAGGCCCCAGTCGTGATCTAAGCCAACATTTGTATGTGTAATAAGGTCTTTGATTTCGCTGGCCAATGTGGGGCTTCCTGCGGCAGGGTACTGTACATCAAAAAGGGCTTGTGGAAAGCCACCAAAATCGTGAATGGTACGAGGCCGAGGCATTGCCGTTATGTGTGTGCCTTTGGTAAGCCAATGCGCCGAAACCACCAATACCGCTTGTGGTTTGGGTAGCTGTTTGCCCATTTTGGCCCAATATTGACTAAACTCATTGTTCTCAATGCCGTTCATGGGTGAGCCATGCCCTACAAACAACACGGGCATTTTGTCGGTAGCCGAAAACTCGCCCACCAGCTTGTTCAAATCTGATAGTTCCATTGCTTGTACTGAAAGCGGTAACGCCGCCATCGTTTTGATAAAATTGCTTCGTTTCATGTTGTTTCAACACAATTAGGTGGGCAATAATTCATAAGCTATTGCACAATAGGCTGTTTCAGTAATAACAAAAATTACATGAGTAGCACAATATGGTTTGCTTGGGTTAAATCCTTGGTAGTACTAAATATGCAATGCTACTTGTGGGTCAGGCGGTCTGTTGGGCCATAGCTTGGAGGATGGCTCAATCCTTAAATAGAGTTGCGAAGTGTCAAGTAAAAAGGATTTTCGATATGACTTTTAGATTTTGAACGCACCAATTCTGCCGTACTGCGACCCATGCCTTTAAAATCTGTCGAAATAGTAGTCAGTCCATTCAAAATCAGGCGTTTAAGTGGGGTTTCGTTGTACGAAATAATACCTACTTGCTCGCCCAATTGAAGGTTTTGGGCAATAATTTTATCAATCAAAATCACCAAGTCGTCTTCCATAAGGTTGATGTAAGCCTCGCCTTCGGCAATGGGCTCATCCGCAATGAAGTGTACTACACGGTGGGCAAAGGCGTAGTCTCGACAAAAATTTTCAAATCCTTTGATTATTTCTTGTGGGAAATAACTGTTTTCAGGAAAAATGAGTTTGAGCGTATGATATTTGGAGAGTTGTATGCGGGCTTGCAACAGGGCATCATAAATGTCTTTCTCGAAGTTTTCGTACACGGCTCCATATTCACCCGTAACTTGGGGGACGAGTTTGTCTAATAAAATCAATTTGTCTTTGGGAATCGTATTCAGAATGTCATAAGCGGTGTCTTCGCCATCTATAAAATGAGGAATAATGACATAATGCGTGTAGCCTTCTTTTCGGTTCTCAATTAGGCGTTTAAACAGGTTACAGTCGTTATTATAAATATAAAAATCAATGGCCGCTTGCTCACCAACTGCCTCTACGAATGAGTCATAGATGATTTTTTTGTGGGTACTTAGCTTATTAAACAACAAGAATATTTTGAGGTTTTGTGAGGTTTCGGTACTTTTAATAAAATATCCTTTACCAGGCACCGAGTCGAGCACCCCCATATTGCGCAAGTGATTATAGCCTTTCTCAACGGTTACTCGGGCAATGTTAAACTCAAAACTTATCTCGTTGATAGACGGCATAACGCTCCCTTTTTTGAGCTTGTTTTTTTGAATACCCTCAACAATTGAGTTAATCAACTGTTGGTATTTGGGCGTAGATGAAAACTCATCTATACTAATTACGTCAATTGTTTGAAATCGTTTTGTCATTGCCTTTGTTGGTAGCCATTGCAAAGATACACATAGGTGCTGCACTTTACCATCCTTATCTATCCTACTGAAAAGGGTAATGCAAATCATTGTTTGTATATGTTTGCCCATCAAACCACCAAAGAATGATATTTTTTCTACATTTGTTTCAATATGTTATTTTGCCAAATACCTACTAAACCTTATCTACTAATGAAAAGAAAGACCTTTCTACAATTGTCTTCTGCTTTCTTGACAGCACCATTTGTTTCTTCGCTTAATGGGTGTGCGCCAAAAGAAAAAATCAAAAACTGGGCTGGTAATCTGGAATATAGTACTGAAAATGTTCATTATCCAAAATCCTTAGAAGAGGTACAAGAATTGGTCAAAAAGTGTAAACAATTACGTACACTCGGCACTAAACATTGCTTCAATAACATTGCCGATAGCGAACATAACCTTGTTTCGACAAAAGAATTAAACAAAGTATTGGTTTTAGATGCCAATGCAAAAACAGTTACGGTAGAAAGCGGCATTAAATATGGAGAGTTGGCTCCCTACCTGCACCAAAAAGGCTTTGCACTACATAACCTTGCTTCGTTGCCTCATATTTCGGTAGCGGGTTCTTGCACCACAGCTACGCACGGATCAGGGGTGAGTAACGGCAACCTTGCCTCAGCAGTTGCAGCCTTAGAAATTGTTACTGCCGACGGTAGTCTCGTGCAACTTTCAAGAGATAAAGATGGTGAACAGTTTTTGGGGGCAGTTGTTGGCCTTGGGGCTTTGGGAATAGTTACCAAAGTTACGCTTGATATACAGCCTACTTTTAATGTGCAACAAGTAGTTTATGAAAAACTGCCGATGGAGCAACTGAAAGACAATTTTGAAAAAATAGTTTCGGCGGGGTATAGTGTGAGTCTTTTCACCGACTGGCAAAGCGACGCTATCAACGAGGTTTGGATTAAAAGTAAAATAGACGAAACTGCAAATTCAGCCACAGCAGAAAAAGAGTTTTTGGGAGCAACAGCTGCCCTCAAAAACTTACATCCTATTGCAGACCTTTCGGCAGAAAACTGTACCGAACAAATGGGTGTAGCAGGGCCTTGGTACGAACGCCTACCACACTTCAAAATGGGATTTACACCAAGTAGTGGCAAAGAGCTACAAGCCGAATATTTTGTTCCGATGACCAATGCAGTAGAGGCCATTTTTGCCGTGGCAAAATTGGGCAAACAAATTGGTCCACATCTGATGATTTCTGAAATACGCACCATTGCAGCTGATAACCTCTGGTTGAGTCCATGCCGAGGACAAGCATCAGTTGCTATTCACTTTACTTGGAAACAAGACATCGAAGCGGTCAGCAAATTGCTCCCCATTATCGAAAAAGAACTCGCTCCTTTCAACGTAAGGCCACATTGGGGCAAATTATTCACGATTGAACCCACCGTGTTAGCATCTCGCTACGAAAGGATGAGTGATTTTAAAAATTTGGTAAAAACGTATGACCCAGATGGTAAATTTAGAAATGCGTTTTTGACCAAGAACATCTATTGAGACAAGAGATTTTTTGACAGGGTCGCTTAGACAAAAGACCGTGAGACAAGAGACGTGAGATAGGTACATAATTTCATCAAGTATCTAATCATACATTAAGCATCAACATAAGCACCTAACCTCTATATGAACTCAAACCCCTACCTGCTTTTCATTTTCATTGCTTCTATTGCTGTTTTATTGTATGGCATTATCAAGCTCAAAATCAATCCGTTTTTGGTGTTACCTGCGGTAGGTCTGCTTACGGGGCTGGCAAGTGGCCTACCCTTAGACAAAGTAACCAAACTACTGGCCGATGGCTTCGGACAAACCCTGGGTAGCATTGGTATTGTGGTAGGTTTGGGTATTATTTTGGGCAATTTATTAGCTCATGCAGGTGCTACCGAACAAATTGCAAAGCTTTTCTTACAGAAAGTAGGCAGCAAAAAAGCCCCTCTTGCCATTGCCATTACTGGCTACTTGGTGTGTATCCCAGTGTTTTTGAACGCCGCTTTTATTGTATTTATGCCTTTGTTACGAGACCTGACTCGCAACACCAAAATCCCATTGGTCAAGCTCGTAGTGGCACTCATTATTGCAGGTTTTGCTACACACTGCTTGGCAATTCCTACGCCTGGGCCTTTGGCCGTAATGGGTACGCTCAACCTCCCCGTGAGTTCCTTTTTAGGGTGGTCTTTACTGATAGCTATTCCACCTGCTGTTTTGGGTTTAATTGCAGCCAATCATTTTGGAAAACAGGCTACCATGCAGATTCCTGAAAAGGAATCAGAACACCCATCAACAGTTAATAATCGTCCTGTTCCGTCTGGTGGGCTTTCGTTGCTTGTGCTACTATTTCCTATCTTGTTGATTTTGATTGGCAGCCTATTAGCTGAATTTTTACCCAAAGAAAATAGCCTGCGGTCGGTGATAGCGTTCTTGGGAGACAAAAATGTAGCTATGTTGCTGGGTGTAGCAGTAGCAGCCATTGCACTGAAACCTTATTGCCTCAAATCGTTTGACGAGCTTGTTAATGAAGGCGGCGCCAATGCAGGGTTGCTCATTCTGATTGTGGGTGCTGGCGGTTCGTTTGGTGCTATTATCAACGGCTCAGGCATTGCCAGCAACTTGGTCAAAATGCTGTCTTCTATGGAGTTGTCATACCTGTGGCTCGGCTTCTTATTGACTGCTATTTTGCGAGCGGCTCAGGGTTCGGCTACGGTAGCGGCAGTTACGGCTTCGGCTATTTTGGCACCTATGCTGGCTTCATCGAGCGACAATCCTGTGATGGTGGGCTTGGCCATTTGCTGCGGTAGCATGTGTTTTTCGTTCCCAAACGACTCAGGTTTTTGGGTTATCTCCAAGTTCTCGGGGCTTACCGTACCGCAAATGCTACGAGCATGGACACTCACCAGCACGTTATCAGGCGTTTTGGGCTTTGCTTTTACACTGTTGCTTGATTGGGTTTTGTAAATAAAAAAACCGCTCAAATGTGACATTTGAGCGGTTTTGATGAGTTTTGAACTCGTATTGGCGGTCCGTACGGGACTCGAACCCGTGACCCCATGCGTGACAGGCATCAGACTTATTCTTTTTGTTATTTACTACAATTCACTAATATATTCATTATCAAGATATTAAAAAGGATTTATTTACAGTTGCTATTGATTATTTGTAGTTATTTTGTAATTTTGTTTAAACTATGTTTAAACCAGAACTCAAACAACCACACAAAATGGCATCTATAGACGTTGTTCTATTCACTTCAAAAATATTAAAAAATGGCGAGCATCCTATCATGGTTCGCTTGATTAAAGACCGTAAACCAAAATATATTTCTGTTGGTGAAAGTTGCTCAAAAGACCTTTGGGACAATAAAAAAAATCTACCAACAAGAAAGCACCCTCTCGCTAAGGAATTGGTTATTAAAATTGAAAAAACTAAAACTGATGCCAAGCGACTTTTACTCAAATTAGAGGACGAAAAAGTAGATTTCTCTTTAGAAGAATTTGGCAAAAAATTAAAGAACCAAAGTAAACCTACAACCGTCATACAGTTTCTAAATGAGGTTATTACCGATTTGCTCAAAGCCGATAGAATTGGTAATGCCAATGTATATAAAAACCTTCGCAATGTTCTTTTACGTTTCAGAAACAGAAGAGACTTTACTTTTTCAGAGGTAGATAGCTCATTTTTACGAAAATTTGAACAAGACTTTCGTGAACGTGGTGTTTCTGAAAACTCAATGAGTGTGCATTTCAGAACCTTTCGAGCATTGTATAACAGAGCAACCGCCGAAGATTATGCAAAAAAAGAATCTGACCCGTTTGTTGATTACAAAGTTTCTAAGTTCAATACTAAAACCCGCAAACGTGCTATTAGAAAGGAAGACATTTTGAAGATTGCGTCTCTCCATATAGAAAAAGACACAAGCCTGTATCATTCACGCAATTTCTTCCTATTTAGTTATTATTGCGCTGGAATTAACATTGGGGATGTTTCACAATTAGAGTGGAGCAATATCACAGCTAATGAAACCTTGCACTATTTACGTGCGAAAACCAAGCAACACTTAATGATTAAACTCCTCGAACCAGCAAAAGAGATTTTAGCTTATTATCAACAATTTCCTGCCGATGGTTATATCTTTCCATTTTTGTCTAAACACACGCACAAAACACCATTGCAAATCAGCTACCGAATCAAGAAAGTTACCAAGCAGATTAACCAAGATTTAAAACAACTGGCAACAATGGCAGGTATTGAAACGAATATTACTACCTACGTTGCTCGTCATAGCTTTGCGACCGTGCTAAAGCGTAGTGGTGTTTCTATCAGTAAAATTAGTGAACTATTAGGACATCATTTAGAGCAAACAACCCACATTTATCTTGGCGAATGTGATGCTGAAGAATTATATGACGCAACCTTGAATCTTTTGTAATGCTGAAAAGTTTATGAACTTTGATACCCTCATTCAATCTATCACTACCACTGACGAAGTGCTACGCATTGAAGCGGTTAAAGCCATTAACAAATCTTTAACTGCTCGCAATTGGCTTATTGGCTTATATATTATTGAGTTTGAACAAAATGGTGAAGACCGTGCTAAATATGGTGCAAAACTCTTGCAGAACTTAACTAAACGGCTTAATGCAGAGGGCTTTTCTTACCGAAATTTGAAGCTGTTCAGACAATTTTATGTCGAATATCCACAACTATCCCAACCCATAAAATTATATTTAACGTCACAATCAAACACATTAAAGTTGGGTTATTCAATTGGGCAATCATTGATTGCCAAATTTAAATCAATTGATAATCAAAATATTAAATCCTCACCACAACGACTTTTCGATAGCCTCTCTTATACTCACTTAACAGAACTTCTCCATATCAAAGACCCTTTAAAGCGTACCTTCTATGAGTTAGAATGTATGAAAGGCGTTTGGACTCAGCGTGAACTTAAAAGGCAAATACATTCTCTTTACTTTGAACGTATAGGTCTATCCGAAAAACCGCAAGCATTGGCTGAATTGGTAGCACGAAATAACCTACTAACCAAGCCTGCTGACTTCATCAAAGACGAACATATCTTTGAATTTTTGGGCTTATCCCATCAAATCCTCGAAGAAACAGCCCTTGAACAAGCCTTACTTGACCATCTTCAAGCATTTTTATTAGAACTTGGGCATGGGTTCTGCTTAGAGGCAAGACAGAAGCGACTTCTGATAGGAGACGAATACTATTATCTTGATTTACTGTTTTATCACCGAATTCTTAAATGCCAAGTGCTGATAGATTTGAAGGTTGAAAAATTCAGCTATGCCCATGCAGGACAAATGAACACCTACCTCAATTACTTCAAAGAAACACAGATGACCGAAGGCGACAATCCACCCATCGGTATTTTGCTTGTTACCGAAAAAGACAAAGCACTTGTACATTTTGCTACTTCAGGTAACGACAACCTGTTTATAAGTAAGTATCAACTTTACTTGCCTACTAAGGAACAATTAGAGTCATTTGTACAGGAAGAAATGAAGCGGTTAACATAGAATCAGATATTGATAAAATTGATAACTTCGCTTCAAAAGCCATTTATCAAGTATGAATCCAACACCCAATGCCTACGAAAATTTTGCCCTTCCATACAGTTTACTGCCGTCAAATAATTTTGTAAACTTAGTCTGTTCTATTTTCAAAAATGAAATAAAACAGGGAGAGTTTAAAGGCATATTTGATGATGTCTCAAACATTGATGGTACGAATGACAAAGGAAGGGACATTGTGCTTTATAGAGAGAAGAAGCCCTATGGAGTGATTCAATGTAAGAGATATAAAGATGAAATAACCATATCTGATATTGAGAATGAAGTTCTAAAATTTGCGTTACATTTCATTAAGGATGAGACACTCATCCATGATACAAATGATTTTACCTATTTCTATACCGCTCCAAGGTTTAGTGATAAAACAGTAAAGTATATCAATAATTTCAACAAAGAAATCTCAAACGATACCAAATTACCAATAAAAGTTGCACAAGTAATCTCTAAAAATAAACGTGATTTAAAGGGTTTGGAATTTGAAGAGAATGAAGAAAAACTGATAAACATTCTCAGTAGTATAAAGATAAAGCGTATTTGCCAAGATGACTTAGAAGATTACTTATCAAAAGACTATAATAATCACATTGTAGGAAAATACTTTGAAGTAAAAAAACTCATTCTTGCCGAACCTGAAATAGATGTAGAATTAGCCAAGTTAGATTTTATAAAAGCCTCACATGACTTTCTTACATCTCAGCGTTATGAGTTTGGCAACCTACCTTCTTCACAAGTAGAGCGTACAGAAACCAATAAAATTTTTGAATGGGTAGCCTCCCCTGTTAAAGAAAATGAACCTCCGATAGCTGTTTTAATTGGCAAGGCAGGGTACGGTAAAAGCGTTATATTGAGACAACTAACACAGAGACTGCAAGATGAAAACATTCCAACACTTGCAATAAAAGCGGATAGGAATTTAGCTATTAGTACGACAGAATTAGAAGAAAGGCTCAACCTAAAATATAGTATTGTTATTTCAATAAAAGAATTAGCCTTAGAGTATGATAGGGTAGTGATACTATTTGACCAAATTGATGCTCTTTCGCAGACTCAAAGTCTGAAAAATGACTATGCAATTACATTCTCCCGATTAGTAAATTTGATAAAAGAGCAAAAAAATATACGGATTGTTGCATCCATAAGAGAATATGATTTAGCTACTGAAACCGAATTCATGGATTTGAAACGAGCTAATAGATTCCAAGTTGAACTACTAATAGAATCTGATGTGAAGTCTGTATTAGCCAAGCTAAAAATCCAATCCCCCCTTCCAAAAAAACTTTTAGAGCTTCTTAGAACACCTAATCACCTTGATATATTCTGCCAAATCCAAAGTTCAATACACAATTACGGTTCTATTACTACCCTACAAGGCTTGCACAATAAGCTATGGGATACCAAAATTTCAAAAAGTAAAACAGTAGGTTTAAGTAATGTGAAGAAACTTTTATACCGAATTGCAGAGGAGATATATGATAGAGGTCTAAGTATTCCTCTTTCAGTCTTTACAGATGATTATTCCCAAGAATTAGAGTATCTATCCAGTGAAGGGCTGATTACTCAAAATGATAGGAAGATTCAGTTCTTCCATCAAACGTTATATGAGTATGTGTATGCAAAGATGTTCGCAGAGCAAAACCATAACTTATTAGAATATATTCAAGAAAACCATTACGGTTTTGAAGTGAGAGCTTCAATAAAAATGATACTCTCGTTTTTACGGGATTCCAAGCCAAAATACCACATTCAATGCTTAGAACAAATCATTGATTCAGAATCCGTAGCTTTTCACATTAAATTTTTAGTTATATCCTTATTGGGATACTTAGAAGACCCTACTGCACGAGAAACGGAATTTGTGTCAAATAACATTTTATCAAACACCGAATACAGTAACATATTTCTTGAAAATGTGTATGGAGACAACTGGTTAGTTTTTTTGATAGATAGAGGCATTTTGAATGATTTGATTTTCAATACACAGGATAAAGTAAAGATAAATCGTTGGCGTATTATTTTGATGAATAATCTTGCGTATGCACCTGATTGTGTATTTAACTATCTTGAAAGTATCGAATTTGATTTCTTAGACAAAGCATTAGTTTATAGCGACTTACTTTACCGAAATAAAAAGTGGGATAATTCCATTCCACAAAAACTGTTCGATATTTATTACATCAAACCAGAGATACTTGATGACCATAATGATACTTTGTTCTATCATATATTAGAAAATGCTACTGATGATGCTATTGATTGGGTAGTTGCTAAATTTCAGGGGGAAGTTATTAAAAACATAAATCAAAATTCAATAGAACATTTTAGAAAGAAAATCAACCTTAGTTTCTCTCAAAATGAATTACTGGCTATGCTTTTTGAAAAATCTCCTCAAAAAGCACTCCATTTCTGCATGGAACTATTAGACTTGGTTTTAAACCAAACTCAATATGTGATTGAACAAGCTCACTTATTGAAAGATTATACAGAAGGTATTTTTGAAGATGATGAATTAGACCCAGATATACCAGAAACTGACAATAAGTCGTTTTTTAAGACACTAATTGACAATGTTCGACAGTTGGCTAAAATTGATTCAATCATTTTTCAAGAGTTTAATCAAAAGTATAAGAAAACTCGCTTTGTTAGAATCCAACGAATTTTACTAAATGGATACATTCAAAATCCAGATATTTACAAAGAAGATATTTTTGATATTCTAATACATTTCAATCAACTGGGAGGATTTAGAGTTATTGGAACAAGTGTTGAGGAACTGCTGGAAAAGGCAATAACGAAAGGTTTTCCTTTATTCAGTAGCCATCAAAAAGTGACGGCCTCCGAAATAATCCAAAACATCAAAGTCAAGGATGAGCAGGATTGTTATAAAAAATGGTTACAACATAGGAAAAAACACCCAAACTGGAAAAAAGAAGATGGTTGCTTTATTGGTAGGCACAAATACAAGTTTCTACAAGCTATACCATTATCTGAATTAGATGCCTTCCCTATTTTGAGAAAAGAACTATTTGAATTTAAAAGGAAATTTGGCGAATACATAAAACCTAAAAAACGAAGGGGGATTATATCAGGTGTTTATCCACCACTTTCCCACACAGCTTATCAGAAAATGAATAACCAACACTGGTTAGCTTCATTCCGAGACATAGCTTCTGACATAGACGCATTTTCATCAAAAGGTGGAATAGTTGAACATTCAAGAGCATTTCGAGAACAGGTAAAAATACGGCCTAACGATTTTATTGATTTGATACAGGCGATTGTAGAAAATGAAGAAATATCCGAGACTTATGTGTTGGCAGCCCTCGATGGTTTAAATGATGCCAAATATGAAGCGCAAGACCTTAGAAGTCTATGGATTACAGCCAAAAATCGCAAACAAAATGAATGCCATCCCAAATATCTCATTTGGCTCATTGATAGCTTTATTGTAAACAAAATTATCAATGATGATGTATTTAACTACTTGATTGACCAAGCTCTACAAAACCAAAATGAAATAGAGATAGAACATGAAGGAGGATTTAATACTACTCAGGGGACTGCGATAAACCGCTTAATTCGTTGTAGTTATGTTGAAGACTATAAAGATAAGATTTTTAATGCCTTATTCTTGGTCGTTAATGACTGTTCTGTTGGGGT
>JBGAVQ010000093.1:15373-19066 GCA_044228045.1 Spirosomataceae bacterium | reverse complement strand
TTGCAGTGCGAAGTCCAGTTAATTTTATTCGGAGAGATGTGGGCGGACGACCTGCTCAAAAAACAGCAATTCTCTTGGGCAAACTACCCAGTTTTATGTACGATTTTATTGCCAAGCAAATACAAAAACTTACCATTGGCGACTTAACTCCCTACGGCATAAAACCCTCGCCGTATGCGCCTTCTGAGCAACTACGAAGATTCGGGAAAGTACCCGTGATTGACATTGGAACAGTAACGCTTATTAAACAACGCAAAGTGCAGATTTTACCTGATGTTCAGTGCTTTAATGAAGACTCTATTACATTTGTAGATGGGCGAACAGAGCCTTTTGATACCGTGATTGCCTGTACGGGTTATAGGGCGCAGGTAGAAGATTTTGTTGAAAACCCAGAAGCGATTTTGAATGAAAGAGGCTATCCTAAAAGTCTATGGTTTGATGATCAAAACCTGAAAGGGCTTTATTTCTGTGGCTTTTCGATACCACTCAGTGGCATCTTACGCAATATCAAAATAGACTCTGAACAAATTGCTAATCACATTGCCTTACAATAGCAATTAGCTAACACTCAAAAATCTTGTCCATCAATAGCCACTTTTCACCAGGTTTGGCCATTGGCAAAGCTTGTTGGTATTTCCACATCAAGGTTTCCCAGTCTTGTACCTTAAGATTTTGAGAATCCATCAGGCTTTTTTGCTCAAATGAAAAACTTGCGCTGGTTTCCATTATCATAAAAAGTCGGTTGCCTATGCGGTAAATTTGCATCTGTTCAATGCCTGATTGGTGAATGCTTTGCAGGATTTCGGGCCAAACAGCATTGTGATAGGCTTCATATTCAGCAATTAAGGCGGGGTCGTCTTTGAGATCGAGGGCTAAGGCGTAGCGCATGGGTATATATTTTTGGAAGTAAGAGGCAGGTAGTAAATCCTCACAAATTAAAGGCAAAATGTCATTTTCTTACTTCATAGTTCCGACTTCTTATTTCCCTTACAAGCTAAACTGATAATTTATCGGCTTTACTGACTACAAGTTTGCCTATAAAATTCCATTTTTGCAAACAACTTCTAAGACACAAGTCATCACGAAACTATCTTGATTAGATTGGTGTTGATTGGGAGGCGTTGAGGTAATTGTAAACTTTATACTAAACAATATATGAACGGACCTGAATTTAGAAAGTACGCAGTACAGCACTTAGGGATAAGTGGTAAT
This sequence comes from Spirosomataceae bacterium, assembly GCA_044228045.1. Taxonomy (GTDB): domain Bacteria; phylum Bacteroidota; class Bacteroidia; order Cytophagales; family Spirosomataceae; genus JAXLVB01. Next base: position 17,854 of record JBGAVQ010000093.1, on the reverse strand, counting down.
ACAGTAGATGGGTATGTGAAGCACACGGTTAATAATATGACTCGTTCTATCATTGAAGAACGACCTATGCGGTTTGCCGAAATTGACGTGTTTTCTCGCCTCATAATGGATCGGATTATTTTCATGGGAACCGATGTGAACGACAACATTGCTAACATCATCGTTGCGCAATTGCTCTTTTTGGAGTCGGCAGATCCTAAAAAGGATATTTTGATGTACATCAACTCGCCCGGCGGCTCAGTTTATGCAGGATTGGGTATTTATGATACCATGAACTACGTAAGACCCGAAGTTGCCACTATTTGTACCAGCTTGGCTGCTTCTATGGGTGCAGTCTTGCTGGCAGGTGGAGCACCAGGTAAGCGGTCGGCATTGCCACATGCCCGAGTTATGATTCACCAACCATCTGGTGGAGCGCAAGGGCAATCGGTGGACATTGAAATTACAGCCCGTGAAATCGTGAAATTGCGGGGCGAACTCTACGAAATTTTGGCAAAACACTCTGGCAAGACTGTAGAAGACATTGAAAGGGACTCTGACCGTGACAAGTGGATGAAAGCCGAAGAAGCTAAGGAATACGGCTTGATTGACGAGGTGTTGTATCGTACTTAGTAAGTGATTGAAACATAAAGAAGGTCGTCGAAGTTATACTTATGGTGTAGCTGCTCGACGACCTTCTTACCGTTTAGTAAAACCTACTTCAAAAAGACACGAATCCTTTAATAATTCCATAACTTTGTAAGCACATAGACACAGTAGGACACATAGGTTTAGTCTCAACTTATGACTGGGCGGCACTCTGCTGTGCGACGCTCTGCTTATGGCCCTACGACTTAAAGATTTACTTGACTTACGATTATAAAAAATGGCTCAACTGACTTGCTCGTTTTGTGGCAGAAAAAAAAACGAAGTAGAAATACTATTATCGGGCATGAATGCCCACATTTGCAATTACTGCGTTGAGCAGGGATACAATGTAATCAACGAAGAATTACAACCCAAAAAGAAAGATAAAAGTGTTCAGAAGCCCTTCAAGCTCATTAAACCGCTTGACATCAAGAAGTTTCTTGATCAATACGTAGTTGGGCAAGACGATGCCAAAAAGGTGATGGCTGTGGCCGTTTACAACCACTACAAACGCTTGATGCAAGCCAAAACTGATGATGAAGTAACGATTGAGAAGTCGAATATTATCATGGTAGGCGAAACAGGTACGGGTAAAACCTACCTTGCCCGTACCATTGCCAAGATGCTCCAAGTGCCATTTTGTATTGCCGATGCCACCATCATTACCGAAGCTGGTTATGTGGGCGAAGACGTAGAGACAATCTTGACACGCCTTTTGCAGGCTGCTGACTACAACGTAGAAGCCGCCGAACGAGGCATTGTGTATATTGATGAAATTGATAAAATCGCCCGCAAGTCCGACAACCCGTCTATCACCCGTGATGTAAGTGGTGAGGGGGTGCAGCAAGCGCTATTAAAATTGTTAGAAGGCTCTATTGTGAACGTACCCCCACAAGGAGGCCGCAAGCATCCTGACCAAAAGATGATTCCGGTCAATACAGAAAACGTGCTATTTATCTGTGGAGGAGCATTTGATGGCATTCAGCGGCACATTTCTAAGCGAATTAACACCCGTCCGATTGGTTTTTCGTTTGATGCTGCCTATAACGATGCCTACGAAAACAACCAACTGCTCAAATATATTACTGCGCCAGATTTGAAATCGTTTGGGTTGATTCCTGAGCTATTGGGTCGTTTACCTGTTATAACCTCGCTTGAACCTTTGGATAAAAAGACCCTGTTGAGCATATTGACTAAGCCCAAAAATGCACTGACTAAGCAGTATCAGAAACTGTTTAAGATGGAGAACATTCGCCTTGATTTTGAAGAAGAGGCTCTTGAGTACATTGTGGATCAGGCCAATGAATACAAGTTAGGGGCTCGTGGACTTCGTTCTATTTGCGAAGCCATTATTACCGATGCTATGTTTGAGTTACCTTCTGACGACCATGTGAAAGAATTTACAGTTACACTCGACTATGCCCGTGGAAAATTTGAGCGTTCGGCTTTTCATCAAATGAAAAAAGTAGCTTAACTTGTGAAAAAACCTGTTTTTTTGACGGCTCGCTGGGAACATTTATTGATGGCGAACTATGAAGTTTCGCCAAGTGTATTATCTCCTTTGTTGCCTGCTCATACCGAATTGGATACTTTTAATGGCAAGCACTTTGTGAGTTTAGTTGGATTTATGTTTCTCAATACCAAGGTGTTAGGCGTACCTGTTCCATTTCATCGTCATTTCGAAGAAGTGAACCTTCGTTTTTATGTTCGGCACAAATCAGGTAACGAGTGGCGGCGTGGTGTGGTTTTTGTCAAAGAAATTGTGCCAAAATGGGCAATTTCGTGGGTTGCTAATACAATTTATGGCGAGCCTTACGTTTGTTTACCAATGAACCACCGCATTCAGCAAACGGA
>JBGAVQ010000093.1:0-15362 GCA_044228045.1 Spirosomataceae bacterium | reverse complement strand
CTTCGGCTATTGAAATGCCTGCCCATTCCGAAGAAGAATTTATCACCGAGCACTACTGGGGTTACACTCGGCGAGACACTACCCGCACCGACGAATATGCAGTAGAGCATCCACGTTGGCAAGTGTATCCAATCAAAAGCCATCAAATACAGTGTGATTTCGGGCAATTGTACGGTGAGAAATTTGGCTTCTTAACAGACCAAACTCCTGCTTCGGTGCTGTTGGCAAAAGGTTCAGCCATTGTAGTTAGGCAAGGTACTCAGCTCCAATAGGGGTTGTTGTGCTTTCAATTGTCTTACGTACACAAGACCAAACCTACTCATCATTATGCTAAAAAATCTCGCTTTTCTATTCATTGCTGCACTTCTACTGAGTGCTTGTTCAACACACCGAGCCGTGCAGACCTCGCACGCACGCATCGAGTTAGCGGCTCGTGCGCCCGAGACCAGCCAACCACTTGCTGCTGGATTTACTGAATCTGAACTTGCACCTCTGCCAGTGCTATCTGCCCCTGCACCCGATTTGATAGCCAGCACCTCAGCGCAACTGAACATGGTGACAAAAGGAACTCAATACGAAGAAAAAATAGCCAAAATCAACCGGATTTTGCGGGAAACTCAACAATCGGGTGTAAGCAAGCAAGTGCATAAGCCAAATTTGGTTCAGAAAATAGCATTGAAAAAAATAAGTAAACAAGTAGCAAAAGCCCAAGCAAAAATTCAACCTATCGATGGGAAAGACTTTAATAGCTTAGACGGCAACCTAAAAATAGGCCTAATTTTGTTAGGCGTGGCTCTAATTTTGGCTATTTTTGGACTTGGCCTCGTGGCGGGTATTGCTGCCTTAATAGCTCTTGCCTTTGTGATTTTGGGCTTACTAAGCTCCTATTGATAAAAGTATATTTTCTTTTTTGCAACCCAAGCGGAACCATCCGCTTGGGTTTTTTTATAGGCCACAAAATAAAAATATTTGAAGTTTGTTTGTTAAGAATCAGATAATCAAATAGCTTTCGACTTAGTGTTGCATTTCGACCATTCCGAAACACATCTTTGGTAAAATACAGACACATGATTCGTTGTTTATTTGTTCTCTTTTGTTTGGTAGCTACTACCTCACTGGCCAATATAGCCCAACCTGGTGTTTGGAGCAGCGGTGGCACGGGTACATTCTCGTTGTTGTATCCCGAAGATGCCAATGCCTACAAAAAAATCCAGATGAAACAAGAGTTAGTTTTGGTACAACTTTACCGAGGCTTTGCAGCAGTAAAAGGCACTTATTGGATGTATAATAATGAAAAACAGCCTGTTACACTCAATGTAGGCTATCCAATGTCGGGAGATTTTGAAGCAGATGAAGGTGTTAAAATGATTGTCCATTTTGATTCTTTATACAAAATTTCGGCTAAAATTAATGGACAGCTAACCTCTATTAGCTCCACGCAAGCAAACTGGTATGTGTGGCAAACTACTTTTGCACCTCAGGCAATCACCAAAATTGAGGTTTATTTTTTGGTCAATACAAATGACTCGGAATTGATAAAAGGTTACGACCACCTCAATAATCCTATTTTTACTTATGTGCTGCAAACAGGCAGTATTTGGAAAAACCCAATTGAGCAAGGAGCTATTTTGGTGCACTTCAACGACGGACTAAAGCTATCTGATATCAAAGGTGGTCAGCCTGACACATCCTTGCTATCAAACATTGACAAGAACCTACTGCTTTATCGTTTCAGTAATCTTGTTCCTTCGCTCGATAATAATTTATGTTTGGTGTATTCTGAAAAAAATGAGAACTTCAATTTTAAAAGTATCATTGCCAACTCAGACTATTATTTTAGTGACTTAGATGCTTTGCCAGCCAAATGGGGTTTTTCATCCGACAATTTTCCAGACAGTTGGTTGAAAAACACCTCATTTCAACAAGCTGAAGTAGTTTCTTATCAAAAAATGAGCTCAGGCATTCCTACCAGCTGGCAAATTGGCTTTGGAGTTATTGTGGTAGTAGGTTTATTGATGATGAGTTTAGTAATCTGGCTTATTGTGAAACTGGTTCGACGCATAAGCAGTAGGTAGTTCAAACAAAAGTGAGTATGAAACAAATCAAAATAGGTCGAAATCCAGACAATGACCTTGTGCTGGCACAAGCAGGGGTGAGCAAGTACCATGCACTGCTCTCACAACTGTCTGAAAACGTGATGATTCTGGAAGATTTGGACTCAACCAACGGTACTTTTGTGAACAATTATCGCATACGCCGAACGCTTGTGATGCCGTCGGATACAGTTTTGGTGTCAAAAGTGCCTGTTTCGCTGGCTGGCTATTTTGAGAAAAAAACATTTGACCAAGCCAAACCAAAATCAACCAACGACTATTCGGATGAATTTTTAGCCTTAAAAGAGGTTTACGCCAATTACAAAGAAGGTCGTTTAGAGATTAAAACTGGCACTAACGTAAAAAAAGGCGTGGTCAGTGGTGTTATTATGGTGGTAGGAAACGCAATTTTTCCAGGATTTGGCAGCATTGTTAGCAGTATTGTTCGATCAACCTACGCCGACCCTGAAGAAAAACTTTTGGCCTTATCCGAAGAATTCAAAATTGCATATATTTGCCCTAAGTGCAAACGTTTTTTGGGGGAATTACCCTGGCAAAATTTAGCAAACCAGAAATCTTGTGTTTCTTGCAAAGCAATTTGGGTCAAAGAATGAACTTATATCGAATGTCAACTTTTAACCTTAAAACAAATGGAAAAGCCAAAACCAGTAGAAAAAAAAGCGGAGGATGGTAGTTTTGTGAAAGAGGCACTAATCGGCGGTATTTTTGGGTCTGCTGCAGACAAAATACTAACTGAAATTGTAGATTTGATGGGCTTTGAACACACTAAAGAAAATACATCTAACAATCAAGTTACCCACAACGAAGTTACTCAACATCCCGAAGACCACCATGAAGAACAGCACCATGAGCAGAACGAGAATATTTTGGTAGATCTCAATAACGATGGAACTGCTGATATGGTTGGAGTTGATCACGACCATGATGGTGCATTTGATTATTTAGCTAAAGACACCAACGCTGACGGCATAGTAGATACTTATTATGTGGACACAAATCACGACGGTAATTTAGATACAGCTATGGTGGACATGAACCACGATGGTACGGCCGAGTCGTCGGAGCAGATACAGTTGTTTGATGCTCATTACCAAACACAAGACCATGTGGAGCATCACGACGAACACATTGCTGCTAATGATCATGTGAGTACAGATGAATTTGACCCCAATGCCGACGTGAAGGAATGGACGTAGTAAGCATTGCAACCTTAGGATAGTTATTGATTGGTTTGTAAACTACTGATAACCAGTAAATTCATCAATAAAATGCTTTTGTCATGCTGATACAATGCACAGGTTGTCAGAAAAAAATCGGGTTTGACGAAACCAAACTACCCGCAGGCAAGGAGGTATATCGAATCAAGTGCGGCTCTTGTGGTACACTTAACCAAGTGGCCGCTTCGTTGCTCGAAAAGCCCAAACCCAAGTTGCACGACACCCTACTTGATGAAGAAACTAAACTTCCCATTCCCGCAATTCACAATGGAGAAGTTGGTTGGTTAGTAGTACACGACGAACTAACAAGTGACCAGACTCATACACTCAAATTGGGTAAAAATACCGTTGGACGTTTGTCCGACTCGAAGCCATGCGAGGTGATGATTGACACCGAAGACCGTTATATGAGCCGCCATCATTCGGTTATAGAAGTGATTCAACGAGCTGACGGCCAGTTGTTTTATGTGATTTCGGACTGTGGCAGTACCAACGGCACGTACATCAATGCTGATGCCTCTCGTCGCCTGACCGAATATGATCAAATTTACTTAAATGACGGCGACACTATTCAGTTGGGACGAACAAAAATGGTTTTGAAAACCCCCAGATTTACGCCAAACTCACAAATTGCCTCAAAAGAAGTCGGAAAATCCGACTATCAAAAGACTATTGTTGAATAAGTTATGTCCTTATCAATCTATCCCCCACTTGGCTTCTCGTTCATTGGTGAGCGTGAAAACAACGAAGATAATCAATACCCAGCCTTAGCTGATGCCTCGGAGCATGACAGACTGTTTTTAGTATGCGATGGCATGGGGGGAGGTGCCACGGGTGAGGTAGCCAGCCAATTGGTTTGTGATGGCATAGCTCGTTTTTTTTCGGAATATGAATTTCCGCTTGGCAAATCACAACTTGGTAACCATGACGAAGGAGAAAATAACACCTCTTTTGAGCAACGGTTTGTGCAAGATGCGGTAGCGTCAGTTCAGCAAGAAATGGACGCTTATATTAGGGCCAATCCCCTATCAAAAGGCATGGGTTCTACCATGTCACTCATTTATTTGCAACATAAGCATCATGTTTCGTCTGCAATTGTGGCACATATTGGCGACAGTCGAATCTATCATGTGCGAGACGGAAAGGTTTTATGGCAGTCTGAAGACCATAAATGGGTAAACGAAATGGTGAAAAAAGGTATCCTCACACCCGAAGAAGCCACCGACCACCCAAAGCGCAATGTGATTAATCGTGTTGTGCAGGCAGCATCGCAGCGAGAAGCCATTGCTGATGTACAAGAGCTATTTGACCTAAAGCCAGATGACTATTTCTTTATGTGTTCAGATGGTGTTATTGAAACGCTAACCGACGAAAAGTTGACGGAAATCTTGAATACACCAGTTTCAGAAGAAGAAAAATTGGCTCAAATTAAGGCGATTTGCGAAAATAAAACTGACGACAACGCCTCGGCGTACCTTATCAAGATTAAAACTGCCGAAGTAGCTACACTTGACAGCGAAGATTTGTTAGCGACGGAAATCATACCTGACGACGATGTACCCGTAAGCAGCCCGAGGCAGTTTACGCCTGAAAAATCCCCAGTTGGCCAATTAGGGAATATACTGGCCATGTTGATAATGGGTTGTTTAGTGGGTTGGTTTGTTTATGCCAAAGTAATCAACAGACCACAGCCAAATTCCGAAATGAAAGTGGTTGGCACTACTTCACAGACCACGTCTTTACCCAAACCACCGATTAAATGACCCCAGAATCCATGATTGGCAAAAAGTTTCTTTCTTACACCATCAAGCAATTTTTGGGTGAAGGGGGTATGGCATCGGTGTATTTGGCAGAAAACAATTTGGGCAAAAAGTTTGCAGTGAAGGTGTTAAAACCAGAACTGTTTGGCAAAGAGATAGTCCGTCAGCGTTTTCGAAACGAGGCCCAACTCATGGTTTCGCTTGACCATCCTAATATAAGACAGGTAGCCGACTGGTACGAAGAAGGCACACTAATGGCCATTGTGTTGGAGTTTTTGGACGGTGCCGACCTACAAACCATTGTTGACAAAAAGGGAGCATTGCCCGAAGACAAGGTAGTTGAGCTATTTCAACAAATTTTGCCAGCCTTTACCTACACGCATCAGCAAGGTATTGTTCATCGAGATATAAAGCCCTCTAACTTTTTTTTAACTTATAAAGGACAATTAAAAATATTGGATTATGGCATCGCCAAAATTCGTGACCTTCAAGTAACACAAGAATCGTCCACCCTTGGCTCGCCGCTTTACATGAGTCCCGAGCAGGTCAAAAGCCCTAAGCACGTCACCCATTTGACTGATATTTACTCACTTGGTGTTACAATGTGGGTAATGTTGGCAGGAAAAAAGCCTTACGATGAAGAAATCTTGTCGCTTTACGACATTCAAGGCAAAATTGTACAAGAACCACTTCCTAAATTACCTACTATTTCGGCTCACCTGAACCGGGTAATTGAGAAAGCCACGGCTAAAAACCTACCTGAACGATTTCAAAGTTGTGAAGAATTTTTGAGAGCATTATCCTCAAAACCTACCAAATCAGAAGGAACAATTGTTGACGAGGACAAGAAGCCATCTATACGCAAGTCTGAGCAGACCTTGCCAGATACATCTAAGCAGCCCCCCCCGATAACCCCTGCAAAAAATGTTGAGAAACCACAAGTAGTGCAAACGCCTTCCTTACAGCCAGTACCCCGAAAACGCTCTTTTATGAGGTCGTTGATGCTTTTGATTGCGGGTGCTATTGGTATGGTTGCTATCCTATATTGGTTGGGTACTCATAAGAAAGACAAAATTCAACAAGAAATTGGCGACGACGACACTACCTCATCAGAACCTATTTCTAATGTGAATAATCCACCGCAAAGCACAGTTGACACAGCCTACTTTCATAGCCAACGAGCTATCTATCAGGGGCAAGGCTATTGGATTGGGCCTTTGGTCGAAGGTCATGCCATAATTGGCAGAGCAAACACCAACGGACAAACACTGTATGGCTTTGTGGACAAAGATTTCAGACAGGCCATTCCTTTTGTTTATGAAAGCCTGGGAAATTTTAAAGGGGGGATTGCTCCTGCCAAATATGGTGGTCGTTGGGGAGCCATTAGTCCCGATAATAAAAAGTGGTTTGATTTTAAATTTGAAGGACTCTCAGAATTCAATGCGGATGGCTATGCCTATGTCCAAAATGAAGGTAAAACCTATTATGTGGACAAGAACGGAAACTGTGTTCCGTATCAAAACTACACTTGTAACTAATTGACTATTAACTGACTAAACCAATGAGAAAATTTATTTTTGCCATTATAATTACGGTTGTTGTTATTTATTTGTTTCGGGTAGATGGATGTAGCTCCGACCCCAACACACCTACTACACAAACACTTCCTCAGCAACAACCAGCCGTAGAATATACACCCAAAACAACTGCCGATGGTGTACAAAATACTTATGCCGTAGTAGTAGGAGCTGGAAATTACCTTTACGCAGACGAAAACCTGAGTAATTTGCCCCTTACAGCTAATGATGGTAAGGCTTTTTACCAATTTTTGACAAGTCAAGCTGGTGGCAGTGTGCCACAAGACCATATCAGTTTGTTGCTTCACAAGGATGCTTCTCACAATAATATCATCAACGAAATGAACAGATTGTTTAAAGAAGCTGATACGGATGACCGAATTATCTTCTTTTTTGCGGGGCATGGCAATACAGGTATTTTTTGCCCCAATGATTTCATTGGCAATACGGGTGAAAATGTAATGTACCACAGTGAAGTAAAAGCCGCTTTTAAGCAGTCGCCTGCGGGGATTAAGTGGTGCATTGCCGATGCCTGTCACTCAGCCAGTATCAAAGCTCCCAACACGACCAACAAGGGAGACGGCAATACTTTGAATGATGGTACTGGGGTTATTGTGATGATGGCTGCCAAACCCAACGAAGTGTCGTGGGATACCCAGCAACTGGGCAATGGTATTTTTAGCTATTTTTTAATTAAAGGCTTAAAAGGTGCTGCCGACGAAAATCAGAATAGGGATATTTCGGTGAAAGAACTTTATTTTTATGTTCGTCGCAATGTACTGTCTTATGTATCAACCAACATTATCGACCCTAGCACTAACAGACCAGCTGTTCAAACACCTGTTACTTTTGGCAAATTTAATCCCGATATGCCCATAAGTCATGTTTATTAGAGGAGAGGAAGTAAGCTTTGAGAACGGGGCCGCCCGTGCGGTACGAGGCAGGAGGTAAGAAGTATGAAGTTGAATAGGATACATTATTGACACTGTTGAATTAACGTTAGACTATAATTATAGTTGTTCTGTACTATAAACTGATTGATGTCTTCAACCCTCTTGCTTGGAATAGAAATAGGTGGTACTAAATTACAATTAGTTGCTGCCGACGCATCGTTGCAGATTGTGCGGCGAGAACGCTTTGTAGTAAACCAACAAGAAGGAGCGTCGGGTATTAGGGCATACATCGAAACTACGCTCAAAACAACTTGGAATGACCTAATATTCAAGTCGGTAGGTGTAGGATTTGGGGGGCCAGTTGACTGGCAACAAGGCAAGATAGCTCGCTCGTATCAGATAGAAGGTTGGTCAGACTTTCAATTAGCCACATGGCTTAATTCTCTTACCAATGCTCCCGTTTTTGTAGAAAATGATGCCAATGTTGCCGCTTTGGGCGAAGCCTTACTTGGGGCTGGCAAAGGCTATAATCCTGTTTTTTATTGTACTTTGGGCAGTGGAGTAGGAGGGGGGCTGGTTATCAATCAGCAACTTTATCATGGCCTTGCCCCTGGCGAAGTAGAATTCGGGCACCTTCGCATGAACTCCTCTGGTACAACCTTACAAGACATTTGCGCAGGTTGGGCAGTAGATGCTCAAGTAAAGCAAATTGTTCAAGCAAATCCACGCAGTATTTTAGCAAATTTAGCTCAACATAGCGACTACAAACAGGCTCAATGGTTAGCACCTGCCATTGCCGAAGGCGACCTACTTGCCCAGCAACTTTTGACCAGAACGTGCCAAAACTTAGCTTTTGCGCTTTCGCACGTAGTGCACTTGTTTCATCCCGAAGTGGTGGTTATTGGTGGAGGGCTGTCTTTAATAGGTGAATTACTACGTGCCGAAGTAGAAAAACATTTGCCATCCTTCGTAATGGATGCTTTTAAGCCTATTCCAGCCATTCGATTAGCACAATTGGGCGAAGACGTAGTGCCAATGGGGGCTTTGTTGCTTGCTTGGACAAGGCGATAATTACCTGCTTTTTGGTTATGATTTAGTTGTTTGGGGCGTTTGCATAGCTTCCATCGCCCTAATAATTCTCATGGTTTCAACTGAAACGGTGCATACTTTTTGCAGTAAATCAATGACTTGCTCTTTGTAATCGGCAAAGCGATAGGTATTAAATTTCTCAGCAATCGTAGGGTCAGACGGCTTGCTCTCTTTGTATTGATCCAGTACCCATTCTAAGGCACTTCTATTTCCTAATTTGTATTCCCACGCTTCTGCAGGTACGCCACGTAAGTAGGTTTTCTCGTCAAGTTCGATTATGCCGCCAAGTTTATCAGCTTTCAGTTTAGTTTTCGGAATCAAGGGCGTTTTGTAAAGTGGTTCGATTTCTTTTACTTCATTGAAAAGTCCTTTTTGTTCACTTTTTTCATCTCCACCCACCCATGTACGATTCACAACTTCAAGTAATTCACCCTCTGGGGATAAGGGGGCTTCATAATTGATATGCAAATCCATCAATTGCCTGCCCCAAGCTGCCCATTGCTCAAAATCTTCATAAAAAGGTATGCGTGGAAAATCCCGTTTTAGATTCTGCTCATACTTGGTGCGGTATGCAGGGTTATGCAAAACGGCATAGACGTACCAAAATATTGACTCTTTTGTAATTCCCACATCGGGAATTAGGGGGCTATAATGTTTCTGAAACTGCTCCAAACCCCAATCCGTAATGTTTTCTATTTTGCTGCCCTTTTCATCGTAGCGGTAGAGGGGAACAGCTTGGGAATCACCTGTAAAATGTAAATCATAAATTGTATTAACAGCTAAAACGTGAAAATCTTTATTTGAGGTCGAATTTCGTAGTGAAATAGCAAAGTTTTCCTTCAAAAACACATCTTTTAGTTGTCCATGCTCATCAATAAATAAATCAGAGTTATAATAAAAAGTAGGCGTATAAGGTCTGTAATTAAGATTTTGGATTCTTTTTTCATCAAACGCCTCTTTACTGCCATTATTAAATTTTTGTTTTAAATTTCTCGACCACTTAATTATTGTATCAAAACTTTTATTTTGTTTGTCCAACGAATTGTAAAAATCGGCAAAAAACTTCATCTTTTTTCCTAAATATATTTTAGAAAAATCGATAATCCATTCATCTCTATTAGTTGAAATTCCAGTAGAAAACAGCTTAAAGATTGCTTCATCAAATTCTTTTCCCGCCTTATTATTTTTCACTTCTTTTGAGGCGATGGGCAGAAGTGTTTCAAAATCATTGTCAGTTTGGTTGAGCCAGTTGCCTTTTTCGTTAGGTATAATTTGTTCAAAATCAATACTTTGTAGTGTGTTGTGGCGTAGCCAATCGAGTTTGTCTTGTCGGCGGGTTTCGTCATTTAGGCTGAAATAGAAGATTTTGGCTTTGGGCATGGTTTTGATAAGACAATTTATGGTTACAAATTATCATTTTGTAAATGTTTCACAGTGTAAAGCCCTTGTTTTTAGGTATTTATGGAGGAAAATTTTGTGGAACATTTGATATTTCAAATATTTATTTTACTTTTGTGTCATAGGTCTGCCCTACATGAACGTCGACTCCATGTCGTTTTCCGAACAATCACCTACGGGTGTAATTTTGGAATCAGTGTAACGGTGGGCTTATTTTATTTTCTACCGTTAATGGATTCTTTGGGCTGTAATAATTACCCCATTTTTCGTATTTACTGACATCATATACATCAATAACCAGCGAAATTTTCTCTTTCAAAAAATTATAATACCGCATTTCTCCACGTTCAAAAACTCTCTGAACTGCCCAACAAAGATAATCGGCCACATTGAGTAAAGGGTCTAAGGTAGGATAATTCACATTAAAAATTACCTTTGTTTTCACTTCGCTTGTTTCACCTTTCTTTTGTTTATAACGCTGTTCTGCCTTGCGTAAGGCTAAATCCAAATTATGATTTTTGGTGCTTTTGCCACGCTCTGATATGTGTAAAATAAACTTTTCGCCTTTGGCTAATTTGTTTTTTAGTAAATGCGAAAGCATATCAGCATAAAAATACTCTTCTCTTCCTTTGTGCTTGGTTTCATAGCGTTCTATATTCTTCCTTCCTACCACCACTTCAAAAGTACAATTAAGGGTTTTGATATACTCAAAGAATTTCAATCGTACTTCTGCTATATCATCAGTGGCATGAAAATAGTAACCTCCACTTGAGTTTTTCTTTTTCAAAAGACTGGCTGTTTCAAATAATGGATTATCTGCTATTTCGTGTTGTAGCTTTCTTACTTGTTGGCGTATGGTTTCAAGTGGGTCATAAAATTTAACCATTCCTAACATAAAGCAATTGGATACGCCTTCTGTACCGATAGCAGAGCGTTTACCTTTTCCATAGAATGTAGTATCGCCCGCCTCGTCTAAAAACCGATGATTAGTTTTGATATTTTTGTTTTTCTTTACCATTACTTGCAATTTTTCAAAATCTACTATTGTTTTCTCATTTTTTCTCGCCCGTTTTCACCAAAAAACAAATCGCTACGCCTGTCTGAATGCCAAAAACATTGTGTCCAGTGCCTGAGATTTTGGGATTTGCACGCACATCCGAGCGAGTGTCCACGATGTAAATAAAGTCAAATTCTTCGGCGACTGATTTTCGGAAACCATCGAAAGTTCGGCTATCAATAAAACTACGATTGGTTACAAACGCCAAAATCCCGCCGCCATCTTCTCGTTTGATTCTGTCGGAAGCCCACCTAAAAAACCTTGCGTACATATCATAAACTTTGGTTTTTTGGGCGGTACTTTCTTTGATATAGGTTTCTCTTATTCGACCATCAACGCCCCCGATTTGTTTTTTTGCATCAGCAAAATAGCCACGATTTTTATTATTGTCGTTTTCGTTGACTTGATTAGCATTATAAGGCGGATTACCGATAATTACTGAAATCTTACGCTCATTTTGTCGCTTGATTCTGAGGGCATTTTCTTGGCTAATTGAGCCAAAAAGGTCAGTTTGTTTTCCTGCAAAAGTAAAACCTAAATTATCAAGCGTATCTACAAAACAAATATTTGGAAACGCTTGATACTCGCCCATTTTCTGGCGATAGGTATATTCAATGTTCAGATTGGCAATATAATAAGGCAAAATCGCAATTTCGTTGGCGTGGAGTTCGTGCAGAAATTTATGTTGAAGGCTTTGTTTGGGCAAATATTCAATCAAATCCGTAATAAATGTACCTGTTCCCGTAGCAGGGTCGAGGATTTCCACGTTTTTGGAAGCCAAAGTTTTGCCAAAATGTTTTTCAAGTAAACTGTCAGTGCCCTCAATCATAAACTTGATGATTTCGGAAGGCGTATAAACAATGCCCAAGCGGTCGGCCCCTTTCGGATTATAGGCTTTGTAGAAGTTTTCGTAGATAATTTTCAGGAAAGTCTGCTTTTCGTGGTGGTCGGCAATGGGCGCTGCCGCTGCTTTGATGGCATCATAATAATGCTTGATGCTTTGCAACGTATCGTATTTGGTTTTGCCAGTAAAGAACGTTCCCTCCATTTTGTAGAGTTCACGAGCAATGTTGTTTTCACGCAGAAACTGTGCATCTGAGAAAATCGCCAAGAAAATCTCTTCGGTCAAGATATGCTGAATCAGCATTTCGTTTACATCCTGTACCGTAATATTTGGATTGATAGATTCTTGACAAAGTTTGAGAAAAGCCTTACGGTTTTTCAAAAATTCACCGCCTATAATGCCTTCTTGTGTAGCAATCATTTCACGTAAGCCCTTGACAATGTGTGGAATATCTTGCTTGAAAAACTCAACAGCTTTATTGAATTCGGTTACTTCACGGGGTTCAAAACTGATAAATTCATGCAGGGTTCTGTCTAAATCTTCGGCTTTTCGCATATCAGCCACCAAACGCCGCTGCCCATCTTGGTAGAGAATAATCTTTTTTGAATCCTCAAAAATGGTATTTGATAGTGGGTAGCCTTTTCTGATTTTCTCCTCGATTTCATACTCTAAATCAACATTTGCCTTTGATTCCCAATAGCCAAAGTCAAGTCTCAACGCATTTTTTACAGTGCCATCGGGCGTTATAGTTTTGCCAGTTTTGAGTCGAATGTCTAATTCTGGCACTAAAATGAGGTTTTTCTTTTCGCAGTATTGGTTAATGAGATTGTAAAATTCATTTCTGACAGCAGTTTCTTTATTTGAACCACCATATTGTACCATTCTGTCCACACGAGTATAGTATTGCTGAATCTGTTGTAAAGACATTGGAGCGACATTAGTTAGATATAAGTGGGAATTTACGAATTTTTCTTAAAAAGCAAGTGCTAAATCCCGAGGTGTAGTCTTTGACCAATATTTTTAGACCTGATTTCGCAAAGAGTTATTATATTGGCAAGATACCAAGTAAATTTATTAAATGACTTCATTGCAAACCCCATGCTTTTGTGGCTCAAATAAAGCGTTTTCTGATTGTTGCGAGCCAATTATTCAAGGGAAAACACAGGCATTTACGGCTGAGCAATTGATGCGCTCGAGGTATTCGGCGTACGCAAGTAATGAGCCAAGCTACTTAATGCGAAGTACCCATTCTTCTCAACAACAATTCCACCATGAAGCCGATTTAAAGGCTTGGGCAAAGGCAAACACATGGCAAAAACTAACAATTATTGCTTGCCAAAAAGGGCAAAGTCACGATACAACTGGCGAAGTAGAATTCAAAGCCTTTTACCTTGACTCGGCAGGTAAGCCCCAAGTACATCACGAAAAATCAACTTTTGTAAAAGAGGCAGGACAATGGTTTTATGTAAGCGGCATTATTAGCCCCATCATATCCAACAAAGTACAAAATCGGAATGAACCTTGTGCATGTGGCAGTGGCAAGAAATATAAAAAATGCTGCGGGACGACAAAGTACAATGAGTGAATGTGAGAATGATATAATGAGTGAATGTTTTTGATATTCAGGGATTTATTTCTTGTTTGTAAATTTTAAACTTATGCAGTTGGCGAACTTCCTACGATTCTATAAGTTGAGTTTCTACATTCAATGAGTTCAAGATTGCATTGCCGTATTGTGTCACCATTGCCACATCGGCGGCATCTCGACCATAGCCAAGCACAATGCGATAACCTTCTGTTTGGGGCTGTACTGCATCAAATATATACCATTGCCCGCCTATATAAGCCTCAAACCAAGCGTGTATGTCCATAAAATTGAGTTTACTCACGTAGCCCGTAACCATGCGGGCAGGAATACACAAACACCTACACAAGGCAATACCCAAGTGTGTAAAATCACGGCATACACCAACTCGATTCCAAGATACGTCAAGCGCAGTCGTGCTGGAGTTGGTTGTATTATACTCGTACCGAATGTTCCAATAAATCCAGTTTCTGATGGCTTCTACTTGCTCATATCCCCAGCGTGCATTGCCTACTATCCAGAAAGCTAAGTTTTGAAGCTCATACAAGTCGGACTGACAATAGCGGCTGGGCAATAGATAAACTAAGGTTTCGGCAGGCAGGTCTTCTACTGGCACAAAAGCAGGTAAAGGATAAATCGGTGTTGGAATGAACTGTACTAAAACTTCAATCTCAGTAGTAATGGTTACATCGCCAACGGGTAGCACTGCTCGTAGGCAGTAGTTGCCGTAGTCGTCGTTGTATTCTACAAAAGGAACAAATGGGAAAATGCTAATTTCTTCTCTCACTACCGATTGCCCTTCTTGCAAGCGAGGGCGTAGAAGCATTAGGACTGTTGTAGGGGTATTTATTTGGTACTTAAATACACTTTTGCCTCTGAGCTTCATAAGTCTGTAATGATGAATGATAAAGTTTTAACTAATTGATTATTAAGGTTTTGTGTGGATTAGGTGCAATGTTGCTCGATAAATAATTACTCAAATAAAAAGTTTAGTGTAAAGTAGCGAATAAATGACCGAAGTTTTCTGAAATCACAAAAAAGAAAGTATTTCTGAGTGAAATTATTTGGATTGTTGTAATTATGACGTATGTTTGCGTCATACTTTTACAAAAAAACATGACCTACGCCAAAACTGCTATTTTTCAAGAAAATCAACAAGAGCTTGCCCGATTCGCCAAGGCGTTGTCGCATCCGGCTCGCATCGCCATCATTGAGTTATTGGCCGAAAAACAAGTTTGTATCTCAGGCGATATTTCTAACGAACTACCACTGAGCCGCACTACGGTGTCGCAGCATTTACAAGAACTCAAAGAGCTGGGTATCATCAAAGGCGAGGTCAGTGGGCTGAACGTGTGCTATTGCTTAAACTTTGAAACCTTTGGCGAACTCAAAGCAAGTTTTATGACCCTTTTTCAAAAAATAGCAAGTTCCATCAATTGCTGCTAACATGACACCTTGCCCTAACTATACGGCCAACGAAATGCCACGTTTCTGGAAAACGTATGGCAACGAACTCCAAAGTTATCTTCGTAAACATGTCAAAGACAACGAAATAGCGAAAGACTTGGCCCAAGAAGTTTTCTTGAAAGTATTTACCTATTGCCAACGCTACGAGTGGTCTTGTGAGAAAGCAGGGGTCAAAAATCTACGCTCATGGCTTTTTCAGATGGCTCACAATACCATGATAGACCACCTGCGCCAGCAAAATCGCTTTGTTGAAATACAAGAGGAAAATCAAGCCCCTGCAGCCCATAGCAGCAATGCCTACGCTTTTGCTACGCATTACTTGCCACCAATTCTGAGTTGTTTGCCTAAGCAATATGCCGAA
>JBGAVQ010000001.1:31080-97198 GCA_044228045.1 Spirosomataceae bacterium | reverse complement strand
CAAGGTCGGTTCCATCAGAGCCGATAACTTGGGGTCATTATAAGTAATTGGATTTGTTTTGGTAATGGTCACGTCTGCCACAGCGCCTTGGCTTTCGGCAACATTGATGGCAGTGCGTTTGATGTTTTCGTGAAGGCGGTCTTGCTCCTCGGGGTCAAGCGAGCGAATGGTACCAGCCATGTTTACTTCTTCGGGAATGATGTTGAAGCGTACCCCGCCTTCAATTTTGCCAATAGTTACCACTGCAGCTGCTTTGGTAACATCAGCTTGACGGCTCACAACCGTCTGTAGGCCATTGATAACCTGTGCCGATGTAACAATAGGGTCAACACCTTGCCACGGATTGGCCCCGTGCGACTGTTTGCCTCGTATTTTTATCATCAACAAATCAGAACTCGCCATAAAGCCACCAGGACGATAGCATAGTTTGCCAACTTCTACTTCGGCCTTGATGTGTAGTCCAAAAATTGCCTCTACTTTAGGGTTTTCAAGCACACCTTCATCTATCATCAACGAAGCACCGCCTCGCTCGCCCACAGGCGCACCTTCTTCGGCGGGTTGAAATATGAACTTAATGGTGCCTTTCAATTCACTTTTTACAGAAGTAAGCACTTCGGCCACCCCCATCAGAATAGCCGTGTGGGAGTCGTGTCCGCAGGCGTGCATGACAGATACCTGTTCGCCATTATACTCACTTTTAGCATTTGACTTAAAAGCCAAATCGCCTCGCTCTTTCACAGGTAAGCCGTCAATATCGGCCCTAAGTGCTACACAGGGGCCGGGCTTTCCACCTTTCAAAATGCCCACCACACCCGTTTTGGCTACATTGGTCTTAACCTCTAAGCCCAATAGTTGCAAGTGTTTGGCTATTTTTTCAGCAGTTTTAAACTCTCGGTTAGATAGTTCAGGATTTTGATGAAAATCTCTGCGCCATGCTGTTACTTTATCTTTCATTTCCTCGGCCTTTTGGTCGAGCTTGGCCTTCAGCAGATTCTGTTGTCCAAAAGCAAGTAGTGTTGTGCTTGCAACTAAAATGGTCAGAAGATTTTTTTTCATCGTAACATTCAACGTTTTGGTGGTCTAACTGATTCACGAATATAAAGTCATTCAGCGGTTTAAGCAAAAGAGCCTCACCCTCACCAACTTTTCTTGTATCAAAACAAGCCACAATGGTTATCTGCCTGCTTCACAAAACTGGTTTTAGATAGTTGATATGGCTTAGTCTCTGGGCATTTGTCGAAAAATTGGGGGTTTTGTTCTACTTTTTTGAAAAATTCGTATCCATTCCAAGTATTTTTGTTGTGCAAGTTTGTTAATTTTGTGTTAAACACTTGTAAAGCAAGCAAGTTTTTATCCCTATCAATCAACCAATTAAAAATTTATGAATATGACCTTATACATTTCTTCTGCTCAATGTTAGGCCCTAATGGGTATTTCTGTTGCTTTCTCATTCGTTTAAGTAGTTTTTAAGAATTTGTTTTCGGGAACAAATCATTTATTTGTGAGTTTACCGTTAAACATTTTTTCTACTCATCAGTTTACATTGTTGAGTATCTATCTCTTTTTCAATTCATTAACCAATTAAAAACAAATTCCTTATGAAGAAAAAATTACTTTTCAGCTTAGGGTTATTACTGGTACTTGTAGTACAGGTATTAGCACAAGACCGAAGCATCACCGGAAAGGTGACGTCTGGCGAAGACGGCTCGTCTCTCCCTGGAGTCAGTGTAGTAATTAAAGGCACTTCGAAGGGTGCTCAAACTGATGCCAATGGTGCTTATAAATTGAGCGTTCCTAATAATGCCACGTTACTGTTTAGCTATATTGGGTTTGAAGCTCAACAAGTGACGGTTGGTACAAAGTCAGTAATTGACATTGTACTAAGACCTGACCCAAAAACGTTGCAAGAAGTAACCATTACGGCTGGTTATGGTCAGTACGACAAAAAAGGGTTTACAGGTGCCCGTAGCGAATTGAAGGGTAAAGGCATCGAAAACCGTCCTTTCTCTTCTGCAGTAAGTGCCCTACAAGGCCAAGTTGCTGGTTTGCAAACGGCAGCATTCTCTGGTCAACCTGGTGCTTTCCAAGCGGTTCGGATACGTGGTATTGGTTCTATCAACGCCAGTGCAGAACCTCTTTATGTAATTGATGGTGTGCCTGTAAATGCTGGAAACTTTGCTACCCGTGCCACCACTTCAAGCACATTGGCTGGTTTGAACCCTAATGACATCGAAGAAATGGTTGTGCTGAAAGATGCTGCTTCTACTTCTATTTATGGTTCTCGTGGTGCTAATGGTGTTATTTTGATTACTACCAAAAAAGGCAAGGCAGGCAAAACCCAGTTCTCTGTTAATGCTGAATACGGAACAAGTAATCTTTCGATTCCAAACTTGGCCAAGCCACTCAATCGCCAAGAGTACCTTACTTTAACCGAAGAAGGTCTAAAAAATGCTGGAGCATCAGCAGCAACCACTACCAGCACACTCAATGCCCTTGGTGCAACCAATACAGATGATGTAGATTGGCTTTCGGCTGTAACTCGTTCTGGAGCTTATCAAAACTACAGCCTTCAGGCTCAAGGTGGAGACAACAAAACCACTTTCTTTATGTCAGGTGGTTATTACAAGGAGTTAGCTACGGTTATTGGCTCGCAGTTTGACCGTATTTCGGGTAATGCCAGCATTCGGCACAATGCTTCAGAAAAGCTATCTTTTAATCTGAATGTTAATGTATCGGGTAGTAATCAGCTTACGCCAAACAATGGTGGTGCTTTTGCAAACCCTGTGCTTTCTGCTTATTTCTTGCGCCCTACACAACGGATTTATAACCCAGATGGTAGCTATGATGTATCCCTTACCAACTTCTCGAGTATCTATAATCCAGTTGCATTAGTGGCGATTAACAAAAATAAGTATTTTAGTCTCAAAGGTTTGGCTGGTATGGGTGCAGAATACCGCCCTATCAAAAACCTAACATTAAGTACTAAATATGGTATTGATTTTAACGCCATCGAAGAGAACTATTACCGCAACCCACAATTTGGGGATGGCCGTAATACCGGAGGTGGTGCTTTTGCTGACTATACCCGTTTCTTTAACTGGACTTGGACCAACCAAGCCGACTACCGTATTTATTTGACCGAAGCCAAAGATTTTACGGCTGATGTGAAAGTAGGTTATGAAGCACAGCTTTCTAAAACTTACTTCTCAAATGTGTATAGCGAAGGATTCCCTTCGAGTACCGACTTGATTTACCCAGTAGTTGCTTCTACGCCTAAAACAGCCTCTGCGTCTGGCTCTGACTACTCGTTTGGCTCAATCTTCTCGAACGTAGCCTTCAACTACAAGAACAAATATTCGTTAACAGGAAGCGCACGCCAAGATAAGTCGTCACGTTTTGGTATCAATAATCGTACGGGTAATTTCTGGTCGGTAGGTGGTGCTTGGAACATTGACCAAGAAGCTTTCTTGCAAGGTAACAACATTTTTAGTGGCCTCAAATTAAGAGCGTCGTATGGAGTAAATGGCAACGGTGGTATCGGTAATTATGCTTGGAGAGCTACCTACGGTTTCGGTTTCAATTACAACCAAGTACCAGGTTCGGCACCTAACAACATTGGTAATGCTAACTTGACTTGGGAGTTGAACAAGCCCTTCAACGTTGGTATTGATGCAAGCCTATTGAAAGACCGAATTAATGTAACTGTAGATTATTATAACCGTCAGACTTCAAACTTGTTGTTGGATGTGCCACTTTCTCGTACAAGCGGTTTTGTTAGTCAAACTGATAATATTGGTGCTATGGAGAATAAAGGGGTTGAACTTACTATCAACGCCTCACCCATTAAAACCAATGACTTTACTTGGGATATTAACTTTAATATTGCTTTCAATCAAAACAAGATTACATCTTTGTTTCAAAACCAAGACATCCTTTCTGGCTCATTTATTCGTCGTGTAGGTCTTGATTACCAAACCTTCTACTTGCGTGAGTGGGCTGGTGTAGATCCACAAACTGGTAGCCCATTATGGTATTTGAACACTAAAAATACCGATGGTTCATTTGACCGCAACACTACTACCAATTACAATGCTGCGCAACGAGTGGTTAGCCTTGGCTCTGCTACCCCCAAAGGTTTTGGTGGGCTAACCAACACACTTCGTTATAAAGGACTTAGTCTTGAAGCACAGTTCTACTTCAATTATGGAAACAAGGTTCAAGACACTTGGGCGGCTTATTTGATTGGCGATGGATTCAATGCTGGTTTCAATAAGTTCAAAAAACAGTTAGAACGTTGGCAAAACCCAGGTGACATCACCGATGTGCCAAAGTACATCTACAACAACTCTAACTTATCGTATTCAGCTTCTTCAAGGTATTTATATGATGGTAGCTTTATTCGTCTGCGGAACATAGTAGTACGTTATGAATTACCAAAAAATATCTTGAAAACCTTGAAGTTAAATACAATGTCAGTGTACGCTCGTGGTACAAATCTTTGGACAAAAACGTTCGACAAGAATTTGTACTTTGACCCAGAAGTAGGAATTGCTGGCCAGACCAACTTGGATATCTTCATCAGCAAAAATCTATCATTCGGTTTGAACATTGGTTTCTAACGTTAAATACACAAGAACAAAGCATTATTACTATGAAATATACATTCATCAAAACGTTAGCTCTTGCAAGCCTACTGTCTTTAGGGGCTTGTCAAGACGAATTTTATGATCGCAAGCCATATACCAGCTTGCCACCAGCCGATGCGCTTAAATCAGAAAGCGATATGGTTGCTGCTGCCAACGGTATGTATCAGGGGATGCGTGCCGCCACTCTTTTTTTGAGAGGGATTCCTTTTATGGGAGACCTTATGGCTGATAACGTTTATTTATCTGCCTCAAATTCTGGTCGTTACTTGGCACAATTCAACTATTCTGTAAATTCTCAAAATGCTGATATAAGTGGCCTTTGGACACAAGCGTATGCGGTTATTTTGCGTGCTAATAACATTATTAATGCAACTGTACCCGAAACAGACGCTACAAAACAGTTAAGAGGCGAAGCACTAACGGTACGTGCCTTGATGTATTGGGAGCTTGCCAAATGGTTTGGTAAGCCTTATACCTTAGGTGCTGATGCCCCTGGTGTTCCTCTTGTGTTAACATTTGACCCGTCTCTTAAGCCAGCTCGCAATAAGGTTTCGGAAGTATATGACCAAATCACCAAAGACTTAAACCAAGCCTTTGATTTGATGACAAATACCACCAAAAACTCTTCATTTGTGACCAAATATGTAGCCAAAGGCTTATTAGCAAAGGTATTACTCTATAAAGGTGACTATGCAGGTGCCAAAGCTGCAGCACAAGACTTAGTAGATAAAGGTGGTTATACCTTAGCTACCTCAACAGGCTTCAATGCCTACTGGGCTAATGCGGCTCTTACCAGTGCCAAACTGGAAACTATTTTTGAAGTATCAGCAGACGGCGTTGGTAACGTTGGTTTTGATGCCCTCTCAAATATGTACGACCAAAAAGGCTACGGAGACGGCTTGTGTACAAAAGAGTTGTACGACCTCTATTCGGCTACTGATGTCCGCAGAAGCTTGCTTGTTGCAGGCACTCGTGCTGGTGAAAGTGTATTTATCGTGAATAAATATCAGCAAACCAGCAACGCTACCGAAAAAGATGACGGAAAAGTATTGCGTTTGGCAGATGTCATATTGGTACTGGCAGAAGCCTACGCTCGCACAAATGACGAAACAAATGCCCTCAAATACCTTAATCAACTCGTACAACGCCGTGACCCTTCGGCAAAAGCAATAGCCTCAACTGGTGCTGCATTGCTCGAAGACATCATTACTGAACGTCGAAAGGAATTGGCTTTTGAAGGTGACCGCTATGCTGATTTAACTCGCCTCGGACGTGATGTTAAGCGTAGTACTCAATACCCAGCTGCAGCTCGTACTATTCTCATTACCGACACCAAGCGTCTTGCTCCAATTCCACAATTGGAATTAGATGCTAACACAAGTATGGTACAAAACACAGGTTACTAATCTTGTTGTTACATTTTGAGTTTATATCTACAAAGCCTCGGTCTCAATGACTGGGGCTTTGCATTTTAAGCTACATATCCACTTTATTGAGACTACACTAATTATGATATTATAAGATGAATATGCTTATCTGAAAACCTTTGTTTACTTATTTGGGAAACATTACAATCTTTGATTTTCAAGGAATTAATATACCAATAAGTGGCAAAAAATGATAATAATCGTGTCATTTGTCGAAAAAATGACATTTTTTTATTCTTTTTTAAAACATCTTCCTTATTCCAACTAATTTTGCATAACAAGTGTCACATAATTATCGTTATACGATTTTGACATTGCGATTGTTAATTATTTTTCATCAACCAATTAAAATTATCTTAACTACATGAAACTATTCCTACGTTCTTCTCAATATTATCATTAGTGGCGTTTTTACTACTTGCCGCCCATTTTTTAGTGTTTTAATGTTGGATCCTCTGTTTCTATACCCCATTTAAAGGGTAAGAGGCATCAATCACATTGTACCGTATAGGTTTAATGTGGCATACTTTTTATTTATAGTTAAACCAATTAAAATTAAACTCCTATGAACAGAAAGCTACTGGGCTTTTTGCTGTGGCTGGGACTTGCAGGGCAAGTGTTGGCCCAAGATCGAGTCGTAACGGGGAAGGTGACTTCTTCTGACGATGGAAGCTTATTGCCAGGCGTGAGTGTGGCCATTAAAGGAACTACTCGGGGTACTACTACTGATGCCAACGGTAGTTACAAAATTAGCGTACCCAACAACGCCGTGTTAGTATTTAGCTTTATTGGCTACACCACTCAAGAAGGTGCCATTGGTAACCGAAATACCATTGATGTAAAACTTAATGTCGATGCCAAAGAACTTGAGCAAGTAGTCATTATTGGGTATGGTACCGAGAAAAAAGGAAACGTAACAGGCTCGCTTACCTCTATCAAAGGTAGTAGCATTGCCAGCCTTGTTACGCCATCGTTTGCTACACAGTTGGCAGGTCGTGCGGCGGGTGTGCAAGTAACCGTACCGAACGGTTTGTTAGGACAGGCACCTCGCATCCGGATTCGTGGTACAAACTCCATCTCGTCTGGCGCAGACCCGCTTATCGTAATTGACAACGTGCCAGTTACTTCTAACCCTTATGGCGGTGTTGGTGCAGCAGACCCTTTGACTGACCTTAATCCGTCCGACATTGAGTCTTATGAGGTGTTGAAAGATGGGGCAGCTACAGCCATTTTTGGTTCTCGTGCAGCCAATGGTGTAATTTTGATTACAACCAAGCGTGGTAAAGGCAACAAAGGTAAAATGGCCGTTAATTACGATGCCAGCTTTGGTTCTAACTCGCCTATCAATAAACTCAGTTTGCTGAATGCCACACAGTTTGTTGAAATTGCTAATGAAAAATACCGCAATGCTGGTCAACCTGAGCAGGCTCGTGCAGGTTTGAATGGTGAAAATACCGACTGGCAAGATGTGATTTTTAGAAATGGTTTTGTTCAGAACCACGCCCTGTCCATGAATGGAGCCAATGACAAAACAAATTATTTCTTCTCGTTAGGCTTTTTGGACAACGAAGGGCCGATTGTGGCCAATGCTCAAAAACGCTATTCGTTTAGAGCTAATCTTGACCACAGCATTAACAAATGGATTACTGTTGGCACAAGCCTTAGCTACACTCGTGGTCAGTTCTCAAACCTCAACACAGGTGGTAATGCTTTATCGGGTAACGTAACAGGTGCGGCACGTCTATTACCTAACGTTTCACCTTATGACGAAGCCAATACCCGCTTTGGTGGTTATAACATTACTACTGACGGAGCAGCCTTAGGACAAGGCAACAACCTTCGCCCTGTTGATAACAACTTCACAAACATTGCGTTTGTGTTGGCCAACAACAAGTTTATTACCACCAACAACCGTATTATTGGTAATACTTACGCCGAAGCCAACATTATTGATGGCTTGAAATTGCGTACTCAAATTGCAGTGGATATGCTTACCCAAGACGACTTCCAGAGCCTTGACCCTCGCCACGGCGATGGACGGGGTGCTAATGGGGTTGTTTTTCAACGGTATCGCCCTACTTCGCAATGGAACTGGCAAAATACCCTTAGCTACAACAAAACATTTGCCGACAAGCACAATGTTAATTTTGTAGCTGGACTTGAGTATCAAAAACGTACTTCTAAATTTATTGATGCTCAAGGGCAAGGGTTCTCTGAGTTATTCTTTATTCAAGAAAACCTCATCAGTGGTAGCTTTGGTACGCAGCTATCGGGTGGTGGTTTTATTCAAGATTCTTTTGATTCTTACTTTGGTCGTTTGAACTATAACTATGCTGGCAAATATTTCGTAAGCCTTACTGCTCGTAACGATGGTCTTTCGTCGTTGCCAGTGGCCAATCGCCGAGGCACGTTCCAGTGGTTCGGTAGCATGGCGTATTTCGCAAGAAAGTTTCATCAAAGACAGCCCAATTGCCGATGTTATCTCAGACCTTCGCCTCAAAGGTAGCTATGCTGTGGTGGGTAACACTAATATTGGTTTCTTCCCATATTTAGGCACATTTGGAGCTGCTCAGTATGCTTCACAGACTGGTATTGCCTTTGACAACACTGGTAACCCAGACTTGAAATGGGAACAAAGCAAGAAAGTGAACGTTGGCTTAGACTTAGGCCTGCTCAAAAACCGCATTAACATCAACTTAGACTACTTCCAAAACAAAGTTGATAACCTTGTATTGTTTGCACCAACAGCACCGTCATTGGGTGTGCCAGGCAACGGTATCAACAAAAACATTGGCGCCATGGAAAACAAAGGCTTTGAGCTATCGCTTGATGCTGATGTTATCAAAAAAGGTGAGTTTGTTTGGAATGTTAGCTTCAACTACTCAAATATCAAAAATAAGGTTACGGCGCTCAACAACAACGAAGACGTAATCTTTACCTATCACATTAACCGAGTAGGCCAACCAATTGGCTCATTCTTTGGCTACTCGTGGGCGGGTGTAAACCCTGCCAATGGTAACCCAATGTGGTTTAAAGGTGATGTAACTGGCAATATTGTTCAGTATAACATTGCTACTGGTACTTACCGTGCTTACAGTCCATCAAATCCTGCCGATGTGGCTACTGCAGCTACGCTAAGTGCTACTACTGACCGTACACTTCTTGGTAACTCAAACCCGATTTGGCAAGGTGGCTTAACCAATAGCTTCAAATACAAAGGCTTTGATTTTGAGGTATTTGCCCGATACTCAGGTGGCAATATGATTATGAACGTTACCCGCCAAGAGACCCTCTTGAACCAAGGTTTCCAAAACAACGGTACTGAAATTTTAGACCGTTGGACCAAAGAAGGACAAGTAACTAACGTACCTCGTCTTTGGATTGGCCGTGAAGCCCCTATCAACAACACAGGTGCAGCAGATAGCCGTTTCTTGGAAAAAGGTGACTTCTTGCGGATTCAGAACATCATCTTGGGATACCGCTTGCCTCAATCGTTGTTGAGCAAAACAGGTGTCAACGGTATTCGTTCGCTACGGGTTTACGGTCAGGTACAAAACCCATTCATTTTCACAAACTACCAAGGCTTAGACCCTGAACTTAGCTCTACAACAGGCAACAGTACATTTGGTGTGGATCAAAGTGCTAACCCTATCATTCGTACTATCTCGTTCGGTATCAGTTTAGGTTTGTAACCATTATCTTGACAAGAAACCATTATGAAAGTCAAAAACATAACTCAAATCATACCCAAAGTGGGTATTTTGGCAGTAGGATTGCTGGTAGCTACGTCATGTAACGACATCACTGAGCTACAACCTGCCGATGCTTTTTCAGAATCTACGGCGTTTTCGTCGGCTCAACGAGTTGAGTTGGCCATTATTGGTATGTACAATGCCGCCCAAAGCGGCACCTATGCAGGTGGTGCAGTACGTGGCTATCCGTTTGGGTCTGCCTCTATTGAGCAAGGCGATATGCGTGGTGAAGACATGCTCAACCAAGCCTTGTTTTATCAAGTTACTTATGAGTCTTCTTATACACCGTTTTCGGCAAACAATGTATGGATGTGGAATACGCTCTTCACACTTATCAATCAGTGCAATGTAGTAATTGAAGGCGTAAAGGCTGCGGCTGCAGCTAAAACGATTACTGATGCCCAGGCTGTTGCTTATGAAGGCGAATGCCGGTTTATGCGTGCCTTGGCTTACCATGAATTGTTGGTTAATTTTGCCCGCCCATTTGCCGAAAAAAGTGGTGCTGAATTGGGCGTACCTATTCGTGATTTTGCTATCAATTCACCTTCTTCGGTGGACAAAGCCATTGCCCAACCTCGCAACACAGTAGCAGAGGTCTATAAGTTTATCAATGGTGACTTAGATTTTGCCGAAACCAATCTTCCTGCTACTCGTGCTGGTAACTTGCGGATTGTTCGCCCAGTAAAAGGTGCGGCAATTGCCCTAAAAACCCGAGTCAAATTACACCAAGGTGACTGGCAAGGCGTAGTAACCGAAGGCGACAAAATCATTTCGGCTGCTGCACCATTCACGAGTCCGATCAGTGGATTTGCCCTAACAGCAAGCCCATTGGGGCCATTCCAAAATGGTTTCACTACCGAGGCCGTGTTCTCTATTGAAAACAATGCTCAAGACAACGCAGGTGTAAACGGTGCCTTAGCAGCCATGATGGGCAACCCTACCTTGGGTGGCCGTGGGTTAATTGTTGTGAGTCCTATTGCTTATAACTTGCCCGAATGGCGTGGCGACGACCTCCGCCGCCAGTTAATGAATCAAAATGGCCGTAGCTATTTCTCACAAAAATACACAGACTACACCAACCGGTCGGACAATTCCCCTATCATGCGATATGCTGAGGTATTGCTTAATGTAGCAGAAGCTGCTGCTCGCTTAGGCACAGGGGTAGATGCCCGTGCGCTTGCACTATTAAATGCCGTTCGGAACCGTGCAGTTACTACGGCAGCAAACCAATATACGGCGGCTTCGTTTGCTAATAAAAATGCCTTGATTCAGGGTATTTTGACTGAGCGTCGCATCGAATTTTTGGGAGAAGGCCGTCGTTGGGCCGATATTCACCGCTTGGCTTTAGATGCCACGTTCAACACAGGTGGAATTCCGTCAAAGATGGCTTATGGTAATGCCGTATTCACTACCTACAACTTTACCACGCCACCAACGCTAACTCGTACTATTCCAGCGATTCCTTATACAGATTACCGTTTCTTGTGGCCAATTCCAGCAGATGAGTTATCTCGGAATGCTACTTTGGCAAAACAACAAAACCCAGGCTACTAATTCGTTGTCACATTTTGGGTTTATATCCGCAAAGCCCCTGCCTTTATCGCAGGGGTTTTGTATTTGAACCAGACACTTAGCAACTTTGTTGAGATAAGACCAATTAGTTTCATAATACTATGCCAAAAGCACTCAAAACCCTCCTAACCCTTCTTATTATTGCTATCATTTTGGGTATTGCCTTTTATCCAAAACTCAAAAAATCTCTTTCATCTACTAATGAAAAAGATGGCAAAGGTGGCGGCAATATGGCAAGTATGGCACCTGGCGGTGGCAATGGCTCAAATGGAGGTGGTGCCAACAAAGGTGGTGGCAAGGGCGGTGCTGGCGGCGGAATGGGAGGAGGCAAAACCGCTGTGAGTGTGATGATTGTGCGTACTAAACCGCTCAATGACATTATCAAAGCCACTGGTTCTATTTTGGCAAACGAAGAAGTAGAAATTCGTTCTGAGATTTCAGGAAGAATTACCCAATTGTTGCTTCGAGAAGGTGACTATGCAAAAAAAGGTGCAATACTCTTCAAAATTTTTGATGATGACCTACAAGCTCAACTCAAGAAGTTAGAATATAGCAAAAAACTCGCCGAGGAAAACGAGTTTCGTCAAAAGAGACTCCTTGAAAAAGAAGCCATTAGCCAACGTGAATATGATATTTCTGTCACGAGTGTCAATACACTACAAGCAGATATTGACAACATCAAAGCTCAATTGAGCCGAACAGTTATTCGTGCTCCTTTTGATGGTACTATCGGCTTGCGCTATGTAAGTGAAGGTAGTTATATTACACCGAACACTCGTATAGCCACACTGACAAACCTCAACCCTGCCAAATTAGACTTTGCAGTACCGGCTAAATATGCCCCCATTATTCGCAAAGGAAGTAAAATTCAATTTACTGTTGAGAATTCTGACCTCGTCTATACAGGCACAGTTTATGCTATTGATCCCAAAATTGACCCCCAAACTCGTACATTACAACTTAGGGCTACCAGCCCCAATGGCAACAGAACTTTAATACCTGGCTCATTTGCTCGTATCGAATTAGTAATGGGTACCAAAGGCAATGCCATTGTAGTGCCTACCGAAGCGGTGATTCCCGACCTCAGTGGCCATAAAGTTTATTTGGTCAAAAATGGCAAAGCCACGTCACAAGCTGTTGAGTTGGGTATTCGAGGTGACCGTGAAGTAGAAATCAAGAATGGCCTCACGGCTGGTGATACCCTTATTACCGTAGGTATTTTGCAAGTAAAACCCGACGGAGATGTAGAAATTAAGGGGGTAAAGAACAATTGAGATAAGAGATATTCAGAAAAGAGACAATAGACCAAAAGATTCACCAATTCTACTTAGAAGGAATTAGTGAATCTTTTGTATTTTTGAAGGAAACAAAACTAATCACTATTATGAAAAAACTGATTGCCTTGGTAGTATTGCTTCCGCTTTTGGCATTTAACACCCCCTTGCCCGACGACATCGCCGATCAAAACAAATTACTTTTCAAAGCCCTCCAAGATGAAGATGCCACCGCCATTGAGAATAATGCCGATATGGAGTTTTCGTTGATTGCCTTCGATGGTAATACTTACGATAAAGAAACTGTGATAACTGGCCTTAAAGGTGGTTATGGCACATTTGATGTAGCCGAGGCTGAAAGTACTGATACAAAAATAGTTGGTGATTTAGCTATTGTAAGAGGCACTTGCAAAGCAAAAGGGCAGATTCAAGGTGCTAACTTTGATCTTCGGGCTTACTATACCAACATCTACATCAAAAGAGGTGCCACTTGGAAAGCCTTACAAATGCAGTTTACACCCATTCGACAATAGTATTTCTTCTCTTTTGAATAAAAAACCTTGGCAAATCAAGGTTTTTTTATGCTTAGGTTGGGTAATAAAGTTTGATAAGTAAGACCAAATAATGATGTTTGAACAAAGAAAAACAGAATAAGAGCAGTTCTATTTTGAGTACTATTGTCGTGTTCTTGTAAAGCTATCCAACTCATTCAAATGCCGCCCAGAGGGGGCTTGTAGATAGTTTTCGCTCGGCAGAGCCAAACAAATGCGGGGCTGGACGTACATCGTTGAACTTTTTTCTTAACTTCAACTTTATATTTTCAATCAGCAGCGGTTCCAGGCAGACGGAATTCTATTTCCCAACCTGCACAAAGCCCTGCCCGTTGTGTGTCAGCTTGAAATCGAATAGTTTAACTAAATAAAATTTGCCATGACAAATACAAATGAAAACGTTGTTTGGATAACAGGTGCTTCGTCTGGTATTGGCAAAGCTATGGCCTTTGAGTGGGATATAAAGTGGTGCTTTCTGCTAGACGTAAAGAATTATTAGAAGAGATAGCTATCGAGATTAAGAATTCGGGTGGCGAAGCATTGGTAGTTCCTGTTGATATTATGGAAGAAAAATCAATAGAAAATGCTGTTCAAAGTATAATGACCACTTGGGGGCGTTTAGATGTTGCTGTGGCCAATGCCGGATTTGGCGTTTTTGGAAGTATAGATAAGTTGACTGCGAAAGATTGGAATAGGCAATTACAAGGTAATGTTACTGGGTTAGCATTGACTGTAAAATACGCCATACCACATTTGAAACAAAATCAGGGGCGCATTGGTTTAGTGGGCAGTGTAGGAGCTTATCTTCCCAATCCTAATATCGGAGCCTATGGTGCCTCAAAAGCCGCTGTACATTCAATTGGTCTGACCTTGCAGGTTGAATTAATGGGTACTGGTGTGAGTTGTACTACCCTACATCCTGGATTTGTGGTGTCGGAGATTGCCAAGATTGATAATGAAGGCATGTGGCACCCTGAACGTCCGGATCCACGTCCTGCAAATTTAATGTGGCCAACAGATGTAGCTGCGAAAGTTATGGTAAAGGCAATAATTAAGCGGAAAAGAAATTATATTTTCACAACCCACGGGAGAGTTTTTGTTTGGTTGCAACGTTGGATTCCTGGCTTGCTGAGAAAGATTGTTTCAAAAGGTCCAAAACCAGAATAAAAAAAATAGGGCTTAATCTGACTTCGACCAATGAAAAGGAAAGCCGAACGCACAACATTGGGATTGCTGCAAGTGGGGGAAACGAGCGAAGGCCGAAGCATCAAAATCCAATTTTTAGACTTTAACTCTTTTAATGAGACCTTCATTGAACGATAAAGTTTCTTCGTTTTGATTTCTTGCCAACTACGCCTAAGTAGGGTATCTTCTTCACAAAAATATAGTGTTAGCAAACCACCTTTACATTCATGTGTAATTACATACTCCCATTTTGCATTAGATAATGTAATAGAAGCCTTCTTACTCCGCCTTTGCTCGTGTCCCACGAGTGAATCTTATCGAAAAGCCCTCCGGGCGTAGTTTGCATGGTAACAAAGTTTGATGAAACAAGACCTATCTGCAATGCCTGAGTATAGAAAATCTATGAATATGGCTTGTTCTTTATAACCCTAACGATGTGTCAATAGCCTAACTCATCTTCTTTTTTGGTTAGTGCTAAACTTGTTATGCTGTTTGCAGGTCAGACGGGGTCGCCCAGACGTTCCGTCAGACCAATACTCAGCATTACATTTAGTGGACTACCTTTTTTGAAGTTCCTGCTCAAACTCAAAGCTAATTGTATCATTATCAAGAGGATAGCTTAGTAGCCAAAAAGCAGCTTGTTGGTGTTTGGGTACATAAATCCTGCCACGTATAGAGGTCCCTGGTAGTAATGTTTGCTTCCGGAAAGGTTCTTGGTGCCAATTACCTCGTTCATAGTCAAGGCGATTCATGCGGTTCAGATACATCACATTATCCACCAACTGCTTCACTGCAAGCAATTGGTAATTATTATCGTGGACAATGCGGTTGCGTGTCCACTCCCCTGCATTGCGAGACCTGTTCGACGACGACACATCACTCACCACATTAGCAACCAACAAGACTGCCGTGAGTACCGTTGCAAATTTGTGGCGTTTTTCGGCACGGCGCATATCTTGCTCGGCTTCAACTATTTTTTGGTCTGGGTCAGCCGCACCGTAGGCAAGGGCATAGGCAGGATTACGTTCATTTCGTAACGAATCTCGCTGTTTATCAAGAGGATAGGCTACAAAATTGGCTGGATTTACCTCCAAACTTTTGTCCGTTTGGTTGAAGAATTCTGTGTCAAACACCAAGTAGTTTTGAAACTCCCCATCAAAAGCGGTTACAATTTTTACACCGTCTTTGGCCTGTTTTACTACTTTTCTCCCTTCGTTCAACACATACTCATTGGCTGTGGGATGCAGCTGATAGAGCGGCTCCATGCAACTTGTTAAGCCTAATAGGAGTAAACAAAAAATCAAGTAATTCTTTTTCATGGCGAAGTGCCGTTTGTTAATACTGCAAGTTACGCATGAAACCAATTGTTGCTTCGAGATTAAGAGTTTTTAACAAAACTACCCTTTCATCAACCGAATCAGGGCAATTTCTATTAGCAGAAACACTAAGGCTGCTATCACAAAATACTTCCAAAGCACTTTTCCTACATTTTGCTCACGAAATTCTTTTACAAAGCCGTCGTCATCTAATTTGTCAAATACTTGCACGTTTTTCTGACCAGCAAAGATGCCTTTAAGTTCATCTGGAGAATAAAAATCCATTAGCGATTCTTTGTTATCATGATTAAACGCCAAGAGCTTTTCAGCTTTGTTGTTCAATTGTAGTTCATAATACCCCGACTCAATCTCCTGATTATCATTGAGTTGATTACTTTTTGGCAATTCAATGGTAAGTAAATTGCCGTTGAGTCGCTGAATCGGTATGATTTCCAGCTTTTCTCTTTTGAGTTTAAAAACAGCATTGGGATTAGGAGCTGTGGGCAATTCGAGCGTAAAGGTATTATCTCTAAAACTATACGCTGTTGGCTCTTGTCGCACACTCATGGCGGCTATTTTGTACATGACAGGCACAAAAAGGGCATTACGAGCAAACTCCCCAAACGATGGGTCAAGTGGTGAGGCCAGCACATACACTTTGCCTTGCTGCGCCGACGAAGCTGTTAAGAAAGGCTGGTTGTTTCTGAATGTCAGGAGCTTATCACCAATTGCTTGCCATGCCCACACTGCCGAAGCGTTGGGCATCGACACGTTTTCTTTGATGGTAGTACTTTCAAAAATATCTACAAAAAATGGACTTTGCTTGGCTGGCTCTGCGAGTGCCTGCAAATCTTGCGGTGTAATGGGCTTGCCATTGACTAAGATTCCTCGCACACCTAATGTTCCTAAAAAAGCTTCGTAGGAACTCACATTAGGGCGATTTGGAGGAACTACGACCAAACTACCGCCGTTTCGTACAAAGGTCTCTAATTCTGTTCGGACTGAGCCTTCTACTTGCTCAACCCCTTCCAAAACAATCAGATTGGCCGTTTTGATTTGGCCTACGTCGGCATTAAGGGCCGAAAAACTACGAAAAGCAAACAAACTATCATTGGCAAATACATTGGCAACAAACCGTCCAGTTGCTTGGCCATAAAGGTGCAACACTTGGATAACAGGAGCGGCATTTAGCACAAAATAGAAGTCGTTGTCGAAGGTAATGGGCGTATCGTCAAACGAAATACGGCCTTTGCGGAAGCCTTTTTCTCGAACCGTGAAACTGAATGTGGTAATGCCCGCATTACGAGCCGAAAGGCTCACCGTTTGCGAAGCAACCTGCGTATCGTCCAGAAACAACTTGACCGATAGTTTATCTACTGGCTGGTCGCTACCGTTGCGAAGCCGCACCGAAAGGCGGTTACTTTGCATTTCTCGAATGAATGGCGTGTTGAGCCAAACTGAATCTACAAATACATTTTGGGTGTTTTTGGCTTGAACAGGCACTAAAAACAGACGGCTCGATGTATCCATTTTGAGTTTCGATAACTCGCCAGCTGTACTTTTCTGAAAGTCCGAAAACCAAAACAATTGATTGCCACCCTTGGGATTATGCTTGGCAGTGAGGCTTTGTTGCCGGCGATACACATTGTCAAACGAGCGCCCAGTATGCGAAAGTTCTACGCCTGCAAGTCGCTCTTTCAGTTGCCCGGATGTGTTAAGTTCGTGTTCTCGGCTATCAAAATCGTTGGTAACTAACTGTAAATTAGTGCCATTTTGAAACACAGTGAGGAGTTCGTCTAATTTAGTGGCGGCAAAATCAAGATAACGCTTGTTATCCAACTCATTTTGCATACTCAGCGAATTGTCCAGATAAAAACTCGTTACACCAGCATTACCTAAACCTGCGTTGTTTTTAGAGGGAAAAAACGGCTGGGCAAATGCTAAGGCTAAACTGCCCAAAAACAGCATCCGAGCCGCCATGATTAGCAAGTGCTTGAGTCGCCTAAACGAGCTGGTGGTGGTATTGACCTGCTTGAGAAACGCCACGTTGGTGAAAAACACCCGTTTGGTACGTCGAAAATTGAAAAAGTGAACAACGACGGGTATTGTCATTGCCAATAAGCCAAAAAGGAAAGGAGGGTAAAGGAAATTCATAAAGTTTTTTTAACTATTGCGAAACAGATCGCTCTTTTTCGATAATTTCTTGAAGCTGAATCAGTAAATCAACAGCATGATATTTCGCAGAATCCCAAACAATCTGTAAATCAACTCTGAAATATTGGTGTATCATCACATCACGCATACCCGCTAATCCTTTCCATGGAAAAGGGGAATAGTGCTCTCTAATATCAATAGAAAGGTTTTTTGTTGCTTCGCCAATGACTTCTAATTTGCGTACACAGGCATCTTGAATCATAGAATTTTCCCAGAAATCATCTATTGTTATATTCTCTGTATATTCAATGAGTTTTTCAAGACATTCTTCAATATGCCTTAGGTAAACCAAATTGTTTTTCATAAATGCTCATAAATCAACTGCAACTCTTTCTTAATTTCTTGTTCTATCAGTGGATGTATCGCTCCTGTAGTAATCAAATCAACTTTTGTACCCAGTAGTTCAGAAAGGTCTCCAACAATACTTGCAAAAGTCCATAGGGGTACACGAGCTTTCCAATCAATCAAAATATCAATATCACTGTCGGGGCGATTTTCACCACGAGCGTAAGAGCCAAAAATACCGATTTTAGTCGGCTTGTAAGGCATCAAGTACGATATGATTTGCTGGTTTTGCTCGGGAGTGGTCATCTCAGCATTTTTTTACTACTATTAACGCTTTGTTACAAAAAGTTGTTGCATCAGGTAGTGGCTGCAAGTTAGCAAAAAAGCCCTCACTGTACCAGCAGCAAGGGCTATTGCAGGATAAGATGGGTCAAAAAATCATTTTCCTGTGTTATACAACTCCATAAATGCTTTTTCATACTTATCACCAACTATCCATTTGGGAGCGGCAGTTCGGTCTGCTATCAATCGAGCTGTATAGGTGTATGCTTGACAATATTTGAGTAAGTAACCAAAGCTGATGGTTTCGGGATTGTCGGTTGCTTGGTGATAAAACTTCATGATTTCGGCATCGAACTTACGAAAACCTAACGAATATGTGGGGGAAGGAATGCCCTTGGCCGCAAAATTGACGTTATCAGAGCGGTCAAATAGGTTTTGTTCGGGAGCAGGGTCGTCGTTGACGGTAAGCCCAAATGCTTGACAACCTTGCTCAATTTCGGGTTTTGCATCGGTACGGTTTAGGCCAATCATGGTTACGAGGGTAGTATCTGAGTATCCGGCACCATCACAATTGAGGTTATAAACACACTGTTTGAGAGGAACAAGGGGGTGTTCGGAATAGTATCGGCTACCTAACAGCCCAATTTCTTCGGCGGTAAAGCCCAAAAACAAGATAGATCGCTTAGGCTTTTGCTCACTGAGAGCCTTGGCCGCCATCAACACTGCTACTGTGCCAAAGGCATTGTCACGAGTGCCGTTGAAGATGCTATCAGAAGGGCTGAAACTTGCGCCACCGTTTTTGCCTGTACCCACGTGGTCGTAGTGCGCCGATAAGATAAGGTATTCGTTTTTCAAAACTGGGTCAGAGCCCTCAAGCACCGCCGCTACGTTGTAAGAACGCACTGGCGAGCGGCTTTGCCCTGCAAAACGCATCGAAATGGCATTGAGTCCATTAGGTAACGACTTTTTGGCTTGGCTACTTACCCATACGTGCGGAATACCTGCGGCTTTACTTTCGCTTGCCAAACCGAGGCGGTCTCCACCAAAATAGCGAGTTACCGTTTGCCACGGCATAGATAAGGTAAAAATTTCGATAAGAGCCACAGCTCCTTTTTCGGCGGCCAATTGATTTTTGCGCTCCGAAGCCCGTAGATTTTCGCCTGGAGTTTTGGCATCGGGTGTACCCAAAGAGGCTATCACTACCTTGCCTTTTACATCAATATCTTTATAGTCGTTGTAGCCTTTGTCGTCAGCCCAACCATAGCCCACAAAAACTACAGGTGCATTAGTAAGTGCTGCGCCTTCGCCAGATACGACAATGAACTGCTTGCTGATTTGGAGTGTATCGCTGCCTGCCAAAATTGTGCCTTCTTTACTGCTTCGAACTTGTTCAAAAGGTACTAATTGCAGGTAATCGTTGCCAGAAGCTGGTTTTAAGCCCAAGCGACGAAACTGCTCGGCAAGGTAACGAGCCGCCACCTGATTGCCCTGCTCGCCGGTGCGTCGGCCTTGCATTTCGTCAGATGCCAAAAATCGGATATGCGATTCTGGCTCGGCTTGGGTAAAGTTTTGTTCTGGTACTTTACTTTTTTTGCGTTGAGCATCGGCAGGTGTTGTAAGGAGTAAACCCAATGCTAACAAACTCAATAAGGTGTGGTTTTTCATGAAAAGTTGATGATGTTAATGAATAAGATAAGCGAAAAATAACTGATATTCAATTGATTACTATATTTTTTAACAATTAAATGCAGACTCAAAACTTCATTTTTTTATAAATGTCTTTCAATAAGATTTCATTATCAAGCACTACTACTTTATCGTCCATTGAATCGAAGCGTTTATTTAGCCATGTTTGTGGTTCGTTGGTACGGACAAAGGTTTCTACAGAAATCTTACTTTGGTCAATGAATAGCACTTGTTTAAGTGATTCAAGGGTTTTGTAACACGATAATTTAGTCCCGAAGTCGTAATTGTAGGTGGACTTAGAGAGGATTTCGACAATAATCTCAGGATTCTGTATCTCAACGCTTGAAAATTTTCCACTCGGTAAGCGTAAATAATCAGGCTCGCCTTTAATGACAGTTATGTCTGCATTAAACGAAGCCACACAAGCGGGTATATGTACTTTGATATTGCTACCGAATACTTGATATTCTTCTTGCTTATCAAAAATAGAGATTAACAAATAAGCGAGCCGAGTCACTAAGGACTCGTGTGGTAAAGAAGCTTGTCCCACCGAGATGATTTCGTTGTTGTAAAAATCTACATTGTACTCACATTCAGCAGCGAAGTCGAGGTATTCTTCAAACGTAGCAGCTGCCCGAAGTTCGTCAGGTGCATTGGCTCGTTCGGAGAGGGTGAGTGGTAAAGGCAGGGTTACAACCATAAAAAGCGTATTTTAAGAGGGGAAAGTTCGTTAAAAAATAGTTAAAAACAAAAGACCCACAAGACAGCAAAGCCTTGTGGGTCTGATTTTATGATGAACACCAATTAGAGCGTTCGTTTCAATTCTTTCATTTCAAATGATTCAATAACATCACCAATCTCGATGTCATGGAAGTTCTTGATACTTACGCCACACTCGTAGCCGTATTTTACTTCCGAAACGTCGTCTTTAAAGCGTTTGAGGGCAGCAATTTCTCCTTCGTGAATCACAATGAAGTCTCTGATAATCCGAATTTTATTGTTGCGTTTTACAAAGCCATCTGTTACGTAAGAACCTGCAACTGTACCGATTTTAGAAATTTTGAATACCTCACGAACTTCTATTGTACCAGTAACAATCTCCTCAAACTCAGGCGCTAACAAGCCTTCCATCGCTTTCTTGACTTCTTCGATAGCCTGATAGATGATAGAGTAAGTACGGATTTCAATTTGTTCTTGCTCGGCAATGCGTTTGGCATTTACGCTTGGGCGTACTTGGAACGCTACCACAATGGCATCGGCGGTAGAAGCCAACAATACGTCGGATTCTGAAACTTGACCAACAGCTTTGTGTATGATATTGACTTGTACTTCTTCGGTAGAAAGCTTGAGAAGCGAATCAGAAAGGGCTTCTACTGAACCGTCCACATCACCTTTTACAATCACGTTAAGTTCTTTGAATGTACCTATCGCCTTACGACGGCCAATCTCTTCGAGTGTAATGTGCTTGCGTGTTCGCATATTTTGTTCACGCAAAATCTGTTCACGCTTGTTGGCAATTTCTTTGGCTTCACGGTCAGTGTCAAGTACTTGTAGCTTATCGCCAGAGGTAGGCGCACCACTCAGGCCCAGTACTTGTACTGGCGTAGCAGGGCCTGCTTTTTTAAGGCGATTGCCTCGGTAGTCGTACATGGCTTTTACCCGCCCATAGTGCTCGCCAGCCAGCATCACATCTCCTAAGTTGAGTGTACCGTTCTGAATCAGCATAGTAGAAACATACCCCCGACCTTTATCGAGCGAGGCTTCAATTACAGTACCTGATGCCCTACGATTAGGGTTAGCTTTTAGTTCCAACATTTCAGCTTCGAGCAATACTTTTTCGAGCAAGTCTGAAATACCAAGCCCTGATTTTGATGAAATTTCCTGTGTTTGGTATTTACCACCCCACTCTTCAACGAGTATATTCAAATTAGCCAGG
Organism: Spirosomataceae bacterium; assembly: GCA_044228045.1. Classification (GTDB taxonomy): domain Bacteria; phylum Bacteroidota; class Bacteroidia; order Cytophagales; family Spirosomataceae; genus JAXLVB01. Next base: position 75,072 of record JBGAVQ010000001.1, on the reverse strand, counting down.
GCCTCTCTAATTTTTTCGGTATTGGCACCTGGTTTGTCAACTTTACTAAATGCAAATACAATAGGCACACCCGCATTTTGAGCGTGGTTGATGGCTTCTTTGGTTTGAGGCATCACGCTGTCGTCAGCAGCAATCACAATAATAACAATGTCGGTTACTTTGGCTCCACGAGCACGCATGGCCGTAAAAGCTTCGTGACCAGGTGTATCTAAGAACGTAATCGGTTTGCCAGAGTCTGTTACTACATTATAAGCACCAATGTGTTGGGTAATACCCCCTGCTTCGCCTGCGGCTACTTTTGAGCGGCGGATGTAGTCAAGTAAAGAGGTTTTACCGTGGTCAACGTGACCCATGATGGTAACAATAGGTGCTCGTTCAACCAAATCCTCGGGAGCATCTTCTTCTTCTACCAATGCCGCCTCGATTTCTTCTTCGGCAGAAACAAATTGCACTTCAAAACCAAACTCATCGGCAATAACCGTAATAGCCTCAGCATCAAGTCGTTGGTTTATCGAAACAAACATACCCATGCTCATACAAGCACCGATAACTTCATTGACAGATACGTCCATCAGCGAAGCCAAATCGTTTGCCGAAATAAACTCTGTTACTTTTAGGACTTTTGCATCTTCATCTTCTTGTAGTTGACGAAGCTCGGCTTGTTCGGCACGGATTCTACGCTTTTGGCGGCGTTTATCTGCGCCAAAACTTGGCTTATTACTACTGATACGAGCGTACGTTGCTTTGATCGAACTCTGAATATCCTTGTTTGAAATTTCGTCTTTACGCTCTCTTTTTTTGTTTTTACCAGACTGATTGTTCTGGTTGTTCTGGTTGTTGTTTTGAGTATTATTTTGGTTATTACCTTGGTTATTCTGCGTGGTGTTTTGGTTGTTACCCTGGTTGTTTTGTTGCTGCCCACCGCCTTTAGCATTGCCGCCTTGTTTGTTTTGCTGGCCTTGCTGTGTAGGGTTTTGCCCTCCTTGTTTATTGCCACCCCCACCAGTTTTGTTAGATTCTCTATTTTGAGGGGGTTTATTATCCTTAACTTGTTCGTTGAGGCGAATCCGTTTCCGTTTCTTCTTTTTGTCACGGTCGTCACTTGGTTTGCGCTCAACAGGTAGCTCAATTTTCCCTAAAACTTTTAGCCCCCGAAGCTGCTCGGCTTTGGCTTCAATAAGTTCTATCTCTGGCTCTTCTTCTTTTACCTCTACTACTTTGGGTGGAGGCACCTGAACCACTGGCTTTTCTTTTTTAGGCTCTACTTTTGGATGAGGCGTTTTTACTACCTGTACTGGTGGTGGCGTAGGCTTTTGCTCAACCACTGGTGGCTTTTCTTCTACAATAGGCAGAGGAAGCTCTACTTTAACGACTGGTTCTTCTACCACCACAACTGGCGGCACTATTACCACTTCGATAGGCTTTTCTTCCTTTTTCTCTTCTACTACTGGAGGTGCCACCACCACTATTTCAACGGGTACTTCTTCAATGGCTTTTTCTTCCTTTTTCTCCTCCGTTTTTTTCTCTTCAACCACTACTACAGGTTCTGGTTTCAGAACAGGTGGCATATTAAGAGCATCCAAATCTATTTTGCCAATTACTTTTGGTCCCTGTAGCTTTGCTTCTACTTTAATAGTTTCAGGCTCTTTGGGTATCTCAATTGGCTTTTCAACAACAATTTCTACTACTTTTTCTACCTCTTGTGATTCAGTAGTTGTAGTAGTGTTTCCAGATATCTTGTCACGGAAATACAAAGGCAAATCGTCGTCACTTTTTTTCTTTTCAAGCACAGCCTCTTCTTTTCTGGGTGTGTCAGAAAGCAAATCAGGACGACCAAAGTCTTTTGCCAATATACCCAAGTGCTCATAATTAAGCTTGGTATTGGGATTGGCGTCAATTTTATAGCCTTTGGCAGATAAATGCTGCACAATCGTAGGCACGCCTACGTTGATTTGCTTTGCCACAAGGCTCATACGCATGGATTTATCTTCTGCCATTCGTTCTTGTTAGAAATTTCAACTATTAATTAGAATGCTGGATTCCAGATTTTTTGATGCTGGATAGTCCAAGTATCTGGAATTCAGTATCTGCTATCAAACTTTACTCAAATTCTTGTTTTAATACACTGATTACGTCTTCTACCATTTCTTCTTCGAGGTCAGTACGGCGCACAAGGTCTTCTTTGCTCATTGCCAACACTTGCTTGGCAGTATCAAGACCGATGCGACGAAGTTCTTCGATAATCCATCCCTCAATTTCATCAGAGAATTCCATCAAATCTACGTCTTCGTCGTCTTCTTGTCCTTCTATATCACGGAACACGTCAAGCTCCAAGCCTACTAATCTGCCTGCCAATTTGATGTTTTGACCACCTTTTCCGATTGCCAACGACACTTGGTCTGGTTTCATATAAACGGCCACTCGCTTTTCATCTTTATTGATAGTCATCCGGCTGATTTTGGCTGGACTAAGTGCCCGTTGAATGAGTAGCTCGAGGTTATCAGTATAGTTGATAACATCAATGTTCTCATTGTCTAATTCTCGCACAATGGCGTGAATCCGAGAGCCTTTCATGCCTACACAAGCCCCTACAGGATCAATGCGGTCGTCGTAAGACTCTACGGCAACTTTGGCTCTTTCGCCAGGTTCACGTACTACTTTACGCACATTGATGAGTCCGTCGAATACCTCTGGAATTTCTTGTTCAAACAATCTTTCTAAGAACACCGGTGAGGTTCGTGACAAGGTAATTTTGGGTGTACCATTATTCATTTCTACCTTATGAATCACCGCTTTGAGGTTTTCACCTTTTTTGAATCGGTCCTTCGAAATCTGTTCTCCACGAGGCAAGCTTAGTTCATTGCCAAGGGAATCTAAGCAAATCACCTCACGGCCAAGTACTTGATAGACTTCCACAGTGACCATTTCGCCTACTTGGTCTTTGTATTTTTGATAAAGGAGTTCTTTTTCGAGGTCCTTTACTTTTTGAATTAGCGTTTGGCGAGCAGTTTGCACAACACGCCGTCCAAAATCGTCTAATTTCACTTCGTCAGCTACTTCTTCGCCGATTTCAAAGTCAGGTTCAATTTTTTTGGCTTCTGACAATGGAATTTTGTCATAATCCCAAATATCTTCCGAATCGTCATCTACAATTTCACGAGTCCGCCACATTTCGAGGTCACCACTTTCGGGGTTGATAATCACGTCGAAGTGTTCGTCGGTGCCATATTTTTTGCGAATCATGGTGCGGAATACTTCTTCAAGCACCTTAATCATCGTAGGTCGGTCAATGTTTTTTTCTTTGGCAAATTCCGAAAACGATGCTATTAACTCTGAGCTGTTCATTGTTTAGATAATCCTTATTTAAGTGGCAAGCCACAGTTATCCGTTTCTTTTTTTCGTATTGCTACGAACAAGTAGGTTATGCACATAGCCCCAGCGAATGGTGGGCGTACCTACTTAAAAGAAATTAATACTTGGGTTTTGTTTATATTGTCAAAAACAAGCACAAGCGGTTCGGCTGGTGTTGTTTGTTTTTTCTTGGTGTTGGTCAAAACGCTTAGGGTAATGGCAGTATCGCTAACGGCTTCTAATTTTCCTGTCTTTTCGGTGCCATCTTTAAGCAAAACCTTTACGTTTCTTCCAATATTTTTGATGTACTGACGATTCAGTTTAAGCGGCTGATCTACTCCTGGCGAAGATACTTCAAGAGTATAAGCATTTTCGAGCAGATTTAGTTCATCTAATCGGCTATCTACTTTTCGGCTAATTTCGGCGCACTCATCAATTGAAATACCTGCATCGGTATCAAGCAAGATGCTAACCTTTGTTTTAATCTTCGATGCCGAAGCCAGCACGTCCACTACAAAGAAGTTCTCGCCTTCGTTTTGTAACTCGCACAGGATTTCTTCTATCTTTGCCTTTATGTTCATCTGCCAACAACAAAAAAGGAGGTCTTGACCCCCTCTTTCAACTTGAAAACCACTGCAAAGGTAATATTTTTTTTAAAACATATCAACATATTGGCATAAATGCCTTTTTTACGTCTTTTTTTTTCGTGGGTTTCCCGCATATTCACTACGTTGGTGTGTATTTACACGCTGGTGGCGTATTTTTTGGGGTATTCGCTGTGGATAAGCCATTGGCTGGTTGGCTTTATATTGCTCTTATTGCCTGTGGCCATGGTGGCTTGTGGGGCAGTTGCTATTAGATTACTATTTCGTAAACCGAAACGAGCTATTTTTCCCTTAGTGGTGTTGGTATTGGGTTATCCATTTTTGAGGAGAACCTTTGCTTGGCATACCAATGAAGAGGTTGTTGTTTCAAAATCGCTGAAAGTGCTGAGTTACAATGTGATGTTTTTTGATATTGATGCTGTTTCGGACGATGTAAAAACCTCAGCCAACGCAAAGGCCATGATTAAATGGATACGTACATTTGGCTCAGATATAATTTGCTTTCAGGAGTTTTATAATTGGGAGGGACAAAAGCGTTTTAAAGATTTCAATACAGTAGCCCAATTACAACAAGCAGGTTATAAATATAAGATATTTGCTCAAAACCGCCCGCCCTATAAAAAAGAAAGTGAAGGTTTTGTTGGTTTGGCGATAACTTCCCGCTATCCGTTGATTTTTAGGCGAGAGTTTTTGTTTTCAAACATGGCTAATGGCTGTTTGGTTGCCGATGTGGTGACTCCTGGTGATACCATTCGGCTGCTAAATGTACACCTGCAATCTATGGGGATTAGGGTGCGCCGCATACTTAGCCAGGCAGATTATGAGCATGCCAAACGTGAAACAAAAGGGATATTGGCTTTGCTCAAATATGGTTTTAAGCACCGAATTGAAGAAACAAAGCAGTTAGAAAAATTGATTGAAGAAAGTCCGCATCCCGTTATTATTTGCGGTGACTTCAATGAAGTTCCGTATGGATATGTGTACGGTTCTATGAAAAAATACCTGAACAATGCCTTTGAAGATGCCGGAAACGGCTTTGGATTCACTTATAATCGTTCGCCTGGATTGATACGAATTGATAACCAATTCTACGACCCTAAAAGTCTATCTGTAAGCAAGTTTGAAACTCATCTTGTCAAGTTTTCTGACCATTATCCTACCTCAGCAGTTTATACTTTCAAATAAGCAGATTTCTATTTAATGGTCACTATCGTATAAGGTGCTTGATGCGGCTTGCGCTGTACGCCGTTGACCATTAGTTGCATACGGTCGTCATCGTGTACTATCAACATTGTGTTGGGTGTAATGAAGGTGAGGTCTTCGGCTTTATGATTAAAAAACAAAGGTTTGTTGTCGGCATCTCGTACTATTCGCATTTTGTTGTTGCGGAGTTCGGCCTCGGTAGCTATCCACAAATAGGCTCCCAGCTGGGTGGGAGCTTCATAAGAGGTCAAAATCCAAAAAAGCTTACGGGTAGCGTCGTATTCAATACTCGACAGACCCATGTTGGCTGGTAAAGTAAAATCTACCAAAGACTGGAGATTTAAATCGGCAATAGTTTCAAAATAACCTGTAATGCCGGCAGCACGTGTAGAGTCTGTATCTCGCCAGGTGCGGTAGGGTAACGAAAGAATCTTGGAAACATACTTAAAATCATTGTATTGGTTACCTATTTCTCTGATTCCAAAAAACAAGTGAGTTTCGGTAGCAGCCAGCCCTTCGGTTTTGAAATACTTAATGCCGTTGGGATAATCAGGGTTGTTTTTGGAGAGTGTTGAAATAAACATTTCTCTTAGCTTAACAGAAGTAGTGGCTTTTTCTTCAATAGATAATACCCGTGACAAATAGGGTCGGTCTTTTTGCCAATAAATAATACTATTATAATTATCCCATTCTGTATTTTCGTCTTTTACACGATCAAACGCTGTGGACAAAAAAACCATATTCTTGTCAGGTGAGAGGGCAAAGTCTTCAAATTTAGAGGCATTTTTCACGGCTGGTTCTAAGCGATAGCGAGTAGGTTTGGCATTTTGGAAGTCGTCCCAGCCAAACCAATAAAACACCGACGAGCGGATGTCGGGCATGGTTTTATCATTGGCAATGGTGAGGCGGTAACCATCGTAAACCACAGCGGAGGCTTCGCACCAGATGGGTATGCCACCCTGAACGGCCAGCCCTTCTTCAAAACAGTCGAGCAGACCTTCTTTTGTGATAGAAGCCTGTACCAAAGTAGAATCAATAGCCACCGATTTGGTAGGAATCTGTGCTTTTTGACATTGATAAAATACACTGGCTAACAAGCAGAGCAGCAATGCCTGAACACGTGTAAGTTGACGAAGCATAGAGGTAATTGGGTATAGATTAACAGCAAAAGTATTGTTTATCACGTATTAAAACAACGAAAAAAACGGGATAGTTGGCTACCCCGTTTTTTGAATGATAATTAACGTAAAAACAGCCTTATGCCGTTGCTTCTTCTAACTCAACAACGGGTTCATCGGGTGTGTGTGTAATATTACGAGACATATAACTATACACTGCAGGAATGATGTAGAGTGTAAGTACAGTAGAGAATAACATCCCTCCTACTACAGCAATGCCCATAGAAACTCGGCTTTCGGAGCCAGCACCCAGCGCAAGAGCAATAGGCAAAATACCCAAAATAGTACAAAGTGATGTCATTAAGATAGGACGAAAACGAGCTGATGCTGCTTCTTGCACAGCTTTAAGTTTGTCGCTACCAGCTTCTTTACGTTGGTTTGCAAATTCTACAATCAAAATTCCGTTTTTCGTAACCAGACCAATCAGCACTATGATACCAATTTGAGAGAATACGTTGAGGGTTTGGCTGAAATCCCATAATGAGAGCAGAGCACCACAAACCGCTAAAGGTACGGTAAGTAAGATAATGAGAGGGTCAACAAAGCTTTCAAACTGCGCCGCCAAAATGAGGTAAATCAGCACCAAAGCTAATCCAAAGGCAAATATTAAACTCGACGAACTATCTTCAAATTCACGAGATTGCCCATCGAGGGCTGTGGCAAAACTTTCATCTAAGTTTTCTTTAGCAAGGCGGCGCATTTCTTTGATACCTTCACCAAGTGTAACTCCCTTTGCCAAACCTGCCGAAATTGTGGCGGCTACATACCTGTTAAACCGGAACAAAGTTGGCGGTGTGCTTTGTTCGGTGAGCTTAATTACGTTGTCCATCTGAATAAGCTCACCTCGGTTGTTACGGACATACAGCGACTTTAAGTCCAGCACATCGTCACGGTCGGTGCGGTCAATCTGGCCAATAATTTGGTACTGCTTTCCATCCATGATAAAATATCCAAACCGCCGACCCGACAGCCCCAGTTGAAGTGTTTGGGCAATATCCTGAATAGAAACTCCCAAATTGGTAGCTTTATCACGGTCTATTTCGAGTCGAAGTTCAGGTTTGGTAAATTTCAGGTTCACATCTGACATCTGAAACTTGTCACTTTCACCAACGGCTTTCAGCATTTTAGGAATAGCCATTTTGAGTTTTTCGTAACTGGTGGCCTGAATCACAAACTGAACAGGAAAGGTGTTGCCTCGTCGTTGTCCAATGGTAGGGTCTTGTACCACAAAGGTTTTGGCTCCCGTTAGTTTCTTTATACGCTTGGTAAGTGTATCTACTACTTGTTGTTGGGTTACAGTACGTTTGTCAGCATCTTTGAGCAATACCCTAACAAATCCAGAGTTTTGTGCACCCGATCCAAAACTGGGCGAAACCATAGTGATAAGACCTCTTTGAATCGTAGTATCTACCGCACTTGCTACTGTTTTGTAAAGTGAGTCAATATAAGCATCCATATACTCATAGGTAGCCCCTTCTTGAGCCGTTGTGGTGATACGAATGGCGTTGCGATCTTCTAATGGGGCGAGTTCAGAAGGGATTATGTCGTTTTTCATGAAATAATAAATGATGCCGACAAAACCCAAAATCAATACCCATGCCAACCACCGAATTTGCATAAAACCAGCCAGCGAGTTTTGATAGGCTTCTGTAAGCCATTTAAAAAATGGTTCAGTCACTCGATATAACCACGGTTGCCGGCGTTTGAGTAATCTTGAACTTAGCATAGGCGTAAGCGTAAGCGACACAAAAGCCGAAATGATAACTGACCCTGCTACCACAATACCAAACTCTCGAAATAGTTTGCCCGTAAGCCCTTCCATAAACATTACAGGCAAAAACACAGATGCCAACGTAACAGTAGTAGAAATAACCGCAAAATAAATCTCTTGCGAGCCTTCTCGGGCTGCCTCCATTGGCGACATCCCCTCCTCAATTTTTGAATAAATGTTTTCGAGTACCACAATGGCATCATCTACCACCAAGCCAATTGCCAAAACAATGCCTAACAGCGTGAGTACATTGATGGAAAAGCCCATGACATACATGATAAAAAACGCCCCAATCAATGAAGTTGGAATAGCCGTAAGCGGAATAATCGTACTGCGCCAGTCTCGTAAAAAAACGAAGATAATGAGTGCTACCAACACAAAGGCAATGAGGATGGTTTCTTCTACTTCCTTGATGGAGGCCCGCACATACTGTGTATAATCAAAGCCTAATTCGATGACCATATCTGCGGGTAAATCCCGCTTAATTTGGTCCATTTTTTTGTAGATATTATTGATGATATCTATTTGGTTAGACCCTGGCTGCGGAATCACGGCCACGGCTACCATTGGCACGCCTTCTCGCCGCATTAAAGTTTTCTCATTTTCGGCAGACAATTCGGCAAAGCCTACATCATTAAACTTCACTACTCGGTCAGATTCCTCCTTCAACACCATGTTGTTAAAATCATCTACGGTGGTGAGTCGTCCTTCTGTTCGTACTGATAGCTCCATTTTAAGCCCTTCAATACTCCCCGAAGGAAGTTCTACATTCTGGCGATTTAGCGCATTTACAATATCTACTGCTGTGAGTTTGTAAGCAGCCATTTTTGCGGGGTCTATGCGCAGGCGCATGGCATATTTTTTTTCGCCCCACATTTGTACACTACTCACCCCCGGTACAGTTTGGAGTTTTTCTCGAATAGACCGCTGCACAATATCGTTCAAACTCAAAATTGGGCGAGTCTTACTCTTAATATTGATAAAATAAATAGGTTCCGAATCGGCATCGGCTTTGCTCACAATGGGTGGGTCAATGTCACGAGGCAGGTTACCCAACGAACGAGAAACACGGTCTCGCACATCGTTGGCGGCAGCTTCAAGGTCGGTTTCGAGTGTAAATTCTACTGTGATAGAACTTCGTCCATCTCTACTCGACGAAGACAGGGTTCGGATACCCGCAATCCCGTTAATGGATTCTTCGAGTGGCTCCGTGATTTGCGTTTCGATGATTTCGGCATTGGCACCCGGATACGAAGTAAATACCGAAATAACAGGAGGATCCACGCTTGGATACTCTCGTATGCCCAACGAAGTAAAACCAATCCATCCAAACAGGATGATAACGAGCGACATCACAATGGCTAATACGGGCCGTTTGATGCTAACTTCTGAGAGAGATGCCATAGTTTTATAAGCCCCCAACCCCTAAGGGAGCGTTTTTAATGTCCCCTCCGGGGATATAGGGGCTATAAATTTACACTCTATTAACGCCGAACTCTCACTATCTCAACAAAATCGTAGTCATATAGGTTTTTTTCGTCGGCGGTGTGAGGGTTTCTTGCGATTTCTTGCCACTCCTCGGGGTTCAATATAGGAAAATAGGTGTCTCCTTCAAATGAAGCCTTTACTTCGGTGAGGTAAATCTTATCTGTAAAAGGCAACGCTTGACGGTAAATTTCGGCACCACCTATAATAAATATAGTAGTGTGACGGGTGAGAATCGAGTGGTGGGTATTGAGTGATTGGGGAGTAATAGCTTCTTCCAATGAAGCTACAACCGTGCATCCTTCTACTTTAAAATCTGGATTCCTCGAAATAACGACATTAACCCTGTTAGGCAACGGTCTGCCAATAGATTCATAAGTTTTGCGTCCCATCACGACGGTATGTCCCGTGGTGATGGTTTTAAAATGCTTCATGTCAGCCGGCAAATGCCAAAGTAACTGGTTATTGCCACCAATAACGCCGTTTTGAGCCACTGCTACAATAATGGCAACCTCATTTGTCATGGGTGCAACTGGTTAATTTTCAATCGTATTATCCAATGCACCGCTATCTTTAATGGCCTGATACTCAGAGCCAATAGTTTTGTACTGTTGAATCATAAAAGTTTGCAATTGTTCATTAAAGTCCGCTTTGTCTTCTGCCGAGAGCGAAGCGTAAAGGTCTTTCAGCTCTTGGTTAATGGCGGCACGCTCGGCGGCATCGTGGGCGTTGATAGAGCGAATGTGGTATCGTCTGAAATCGAATTGAGGCATGGATAATACAAAGATTAAGCGACAAGGGTAGTCGTTTTTTCTTGTTGAATTTTATTACTTAGTTCAGCAGCGTATGTTTTTATTGCTTTCAAATGAGCTAATTGCTCATCGGGCGCAAAATTAGCTAAGGCTTCTAATTGAGTTTGCAAAAAAGCCTGTTTTTCCTCTGGGGTAATAAGGGCAGTATATCCTACTGCTTGCTCACGAATTAGGTTTAGAAAATCCATCTTCTTGTTCGTTTTTACGAAGTTTTCTCTCTAAGTTAGCAATTTCTTCCATCGCATCCAAACGATACTCCAGCGATTCTTCTTTGGTCATGCCGTACAGAAATCTACCCTGCTCAACTTGTTGATTATGGAAGTCAAGAATTTGTTTCAAAAAGAAAATTTGTTCACGTATTTCTTGGTATTCTTTTTCGCTCATGGCTTAGAGATTAAATCAAAAATTCAAACAAATCAGGTTTGTCGTTGATGTATTGGTACTGAATGTTGTACTGCGCCATGCGGTCGAGTAGTGGCTGGAAATCGTCTTTACTTTTGAGTTCGATCCCCACCAAGGCAGGGCCTCGCTCACGAGCTGTTTTTTTAGAATATTCAAAATAGGCAATGTCGTCGGTAGCACCCAACACATGATTCAGAAAATCCCGAAAAGCCCCAGCCCGTTGTGGAAAACGAATGATAAAATAATGTTTGAGCCCTTCGTAAATGAGGGAACGTTCCTTTATTTCTTCGGTACGGGTGATGTCGTTGTTGCCACCACCAATAAGCAACACCACGTCTTTCCCTTTGATTTCGTCTTTGATCTGGTCGAGGGCGGCTATGGTCAGTGCTCCTGCTGGTTCGGCTACGATGGCTTCTTCGTTGTAAAGTTGCAAGATAGCAGAGCAAACCTTGCCTTCGGGAATGAGCAAAATATCGTCTAAATTTTTGCGACATACCTCAAAGGTTGTTTCGCCCGCCCGTTTTACAGCAGCCCCATCCACAAATTTATCAATCTCTGAAAGCGTTACTACCTTGCCTTCTTCAAACGCCTTATGCATGGTAGGTGAGCCAACTGGCTCTACACCAATGAGTTTGGTATTAGGGCTAAGTTGCTTAAACACCGTAGAAACCCCCGAAGCCAAACCCCCGCCTCCAATCGCAAAGAGCAAGTAGTCTATCTTGAAGTCGGCATCTCGAAAGATTTCGAGGCCTACTGTACCTTGCCCTTCCATTACTTGCACGTCGTCGAAGGGATGAATAAATACGGCCTCATGCTCGTTGCAGAAAGTACGAGCGGCGGCGTAAGCGTCGTCGAAGGTGTCTCCAATCAGCACTACTTCTATTTGCTCTTTGCCGAATAGCTTGACCTGTTTTACTTTTTGGGCTGGTGTGGTGCTGGGCATAAAAATAGTGCCTTTTACACCGAGATGCTTACAGGCATACGCAACGCCCTGAGCGTGGTTACCTGCGCTGGCACACACAACGCCCTTGTTCATTGACTCCGCCGATAGGCTCGCCATTTTGTTGTAGGCCCCCCTAATCTTATACGAGCGTACCACCTGCAAATCTTCACGCTTGAAGTAAATATTGGCCTGATAGCGTTCGGAGAAATTAAGGTTCTGCTCTAAGTCGGTGTGTTTGACCACCTTACGAATGCGCTCGGCTGCTTGGAGGATGTTGTCGAAGGTAGGGAAGTCCATATTTTCAATATTCCGCTATGAATGTTTTTGTCGGAATGTTTAGTTTTTGATAAGCGGTAATGAATGATATTGCTTTGTGTGAAGAAATAACTTTCTCACCCAAATACATATCTTTATGATTATAATCAATCAGATAGCGCAAACATACTAAAAATGTAAGCAAATTGGTTGAGAAAGTGTTTTTCTGGCTGCTTAGATATGGCATTACTCGCTACAAAGAATCGCATTCATGTTGGATTATCGCAAGTTTTTAGAGAATTCTTTTTTATACTTAACTTCGTAGGTAGGCTGCATAGCCGCAAGTTATTGAGTGAGTGCGACCGTTATTAATAAAAACAATAAATGCATTTATATGACCATAACATCTGAAATTAGAAAACCCAATTGGCTTATTGCCTTAGGGCTACAAGTTCTCGTGGCAATAAGTAGTTTTGGGGTTACACAAACCGAAAAATTTGTGTTTAACAGAGAGTTGCTTTCAAACGCAATACTTATTGATATGCTATTTGTTGCCCCTTTGCTGTATTATCTCTCTATAAGGAAAAGTGGTACAAGTAAAAGTACCGTTTTAAGAATATTTCTTGTGAGTTTGATTGTTTCAGGTTTTATCTTAGATAGTCAAACCACTATTGTTTTGTATTATATCAAAACGTTTGCTTATCCTATTCTTGAAACAGGCTTACTGATTTGGGTTGGTAGAAGTTTTTATATGGCCAATCAAGAAGTCAAAAAAAGTCATCATAACATAGATTTTTTGATACTTACCCGAAAGATTTTGCATAAAGTAACAGGCAATGAAAAAATAGCTGCTTTTTTTGCCGCCGAAATTGCCTGTGTTTACTACGCATTTTCTTGGGCAAAAAAGGCAAAAGCAGACTATAAAACAACATTTAGTACTCATAAAGATAACGGTATCGTAGCACTTTTGTATATGCTGATATTCATCTTACTCATAGAAACTACGGCTACTCATTTGCTTTTAAGCTTGTGTAACAAAACACTTGCTTGGCTAACTACTGGGTTAAGTGTTTATACTTGTGTGCAAATTTTCGCTCACATAAGAGCTTTAAAATCAAGACTTATAACTTTGGAAATGGAAAATATTAATATTTACAATGGACTTGCTGCTGAAGTAATTCTTAGTTATAACAACATAAAAAAAGTAGAATTCTCAAATAAAATTCCGGAGAATAAAATGTTTGTAAAAATGGCTTTATTAGGCAATTTGGAAGAGCATAACTGTATTATATATCTAAACAAACCTGTTCAAGTAAGTAAATTTTTTGGAATGAAGAGGCAAACTGATACAATACTCTTTTATACAGACCAACCAAAAGATTTTTTGAACACATTGGCCATCAAACAAATGAATAACGACCAATAACATTATGTTTGCGAAAAGGCCAGCTAATTTGCATAATTGAGGCTGTTTGGCACTCCGATTTTGTGGTTTATTTGGGCTATGCTCAGCATAAATCTATAAGCTTTGTGTGCAGGGCAAGAGAAGTACCTACTCTTTGAACTTTGTAAATCTTTTAGTCATCCCCTACTAAGCCCGAATATTTTTTGTAACTATTTGATTATAAGCAATTTGAATATCAATCCATCTAATTATTTTTCTTACATACTCTTTGCAGAGGTTTACAAAATCCATATTGGTATTTTTGAGCCTTCGACGTAGTACGTCAATTCCTTGTCTAAAAAAACTACGTGACTGATAGCCGTTTTTTTGAATTTTTATTTTTTGTACTTTGCTAATATAAGTCTCTCCAAATTTCACACAAATAGCTACCGAAATGCTGACAAATACTAATAACTTGCTCAGTTTTTGGCTACACTTTAAATGCGTAGATTCCAAATCAAATCCCCGTTCTTTAAACGTCTGAAATAGCACTTCTATACACCATCGTCTTCGATAAAATCCTCCTAACTGTTTAGCAGGTAAGTTGCCAATTAAAAATAAAAAATCGCCACTGCTTAATTTTTTTACCATCGTATTACACCAAACCCCATCCACTTGGCAGTCTTGAAAACAACGCTCTGTTTGTGTGTTGAGTAATTCTTGAATCGAATAACAAATGCCGTTCTTTAATGTAAGTAAATGACTTTTGGGAAGGCGCATACAAAAATTTATACCATTGAATTTCAAATATTTAATCCATTCAATCCCTATAAATTCTCTGTCGCCAACAATCACGCCAATTCTTTCTTTTCCAATAACGTTTAGCAATTTCGATAACAAATCAATACGATCTTTGCCATTACTATTGCCCGAATTATTATTTAATAATGACCAGTATAAGGGAATCCCTACTGAACCATTTTTTGCCACTATCATCAGAATGTTACATTGGTAATTCCCAAAATCCCATTCCGTCCTATCTATCGAAAGACTGACTTTACCCCTTGGCAAAAATAGAGCTAAAAGTAAGCAAACCTGATCGTAATCAAATTCATAGTCTCTAAAAAACGACTGTATTCTACGTTCAATTGATTCAACCGCATCGGCGGTCCGATTTGGCATCAGATTCTATATGCAAAGCTACTTCATTAAATTGTACTTTCCTGCTATCTATTACTCCCAATAAAAACGAAGAAATAAATTTCTTGCGTGCTAAATTCGTCGCTAATGGAATTTTATCAAGCAATTTGATAATCGCTTCGGCGCTCCGATTCGTCCCTAATGAGTTTCTTCATTCTTAAAGGCTGATTTGTTGTTTGAGCACTTCAAATTTCAGCCTTTTTGTTTTATCTGACAATTTTCTTCGGGTTCAGTAGTCATCCCCTTAAATTTCTATAAAAAATCCCCCGAATTGACAAAACGGGGGATAAATGTTTACTTCTAAAAAGTGAGATATTCTAACTCCGTTCCGGTCTCAAACTACGCACGGCTTTGCCAGCACGCCACATTTCAGACTCACGAAGTTCGGCCAATTCTACTTCTAATTTTTCACGATAATCTGGTTGCGAGTTACGGGTAATAGAGATACGTGCTTGCTCGCCAGATTTTACAGAGTTGTATAATGCCTCAAAAACTGGCTTGGTGGCATCACGGAAGGGCTTCCACCAGTCCAAAGCACCACGCTGGGCAGTAGTTGAGCAGTTGGCATACATCCAGTCCATGCCGTTTTCGGCCACAAGAGGCATCAACGACTGCGTAAGTTCTTCAACAGTTTCGTTGAAGGCTTCGCTTGGCGAGTGGCCGTTTGAGCGCAACACTTCGTACTGGGCAGCAAAAATACCTTGAATACAGCCCATTAGTGTACCACGCTCACCCGTAAGGTCAGAGGTAACTTCACGGTAAAAGTCAGTCTCGAACAAATAACCCGAGCCTACCCCTATACCCATGGCGATACATTTTTCACGAGCGTGACCCGAGGCATCTTGGAAAATCGCAAACGATGAGTTAAGGCCTTTGCCTTCTACAAACAAACGACGAAGCGATGTGCCAGATCCTTTGGGAGCAACCAAAATTACGTCCACATCTGCAGGTGGAACAATGCCCGTTTGGTCTTTGTAGGTTATGCCAAAGCCATGTGAAAAATACAATGTTTTACCTGCTGTGAGGTGGCTTTTTACGGTAGGCCAGTTCTCGATTTGTGCGGCATCTGACAGCAAGTAACAAATAATTGTTCCTTTATCAAGTGCTTCTTCGATTTCAAAAAGGTCTTTGCCTGGTACCCAGCCATCAGACACGGCTTTGTCCCAGCTTTTACCACCTTTACGTTGTCCTACGATGACGTTGAACCCGTTGTCTTTCATGTTGAGGCTTTGGCCTGGGCCTTGTACGCCATAACCAATCACGGCGATGGTCTCATTACTAAGGACTTCACGAGCTTTCTCCAACGGAAATTCTTCCCGGGTTACTACTTCTTCTTCTACGCCACCAAAGTTGATTTGTGCCATTTTGAGTTTAAGAGTTTAATAAAAAAAAGAATAAGAGGTTTGAGATAGATTATGCAATCTCCCAATGCGCTTCGGGTAGGTATTCAACCAGCCCTTTTTCGGTTTTACCGACGCAAATACGTCCAGAACGAACAAATTCAAGAATACCCCATTGCTTGATATAGCGGTAAAATTCCAAAATTTCTTCTTCGGGGCCCGTTTTTTCAATCACCACGTAGTCGAGCCCCCAATAGACCACACGTGCGTTGTGGTCGAGGTTTACGGCTTTGATATCAAGTGGCAGCCCACCCAGCGGCGTGTGAATCTTGTAAAGAGCGGTTTCGTTAAAAACAATATCGTCGTCGTAATAACCAAACACGGCCAGTACGTCCACTATTTTACGGATTTGGCGCACGAGTTTTTCGACCATCTCACGGGTTTCGGAGCGAATTACAATGGTGAACCGTGAAACACCCTTACGCTCTGTTTCACAAACAGTTAGACTTTCGATATTGACTCGTCTTCGGGTAAAAACGATGGTAATTCTATTAAGCAACCCTACTGAGTTTGCTGTAAAAACGGATATGGTGTAGGTTTTCATGTTATTCTAATCTGATTTTAGTTACACAATACCCCGCCGGAATCATTGGGAATACGTTTTCTTCTTTTTCACAGATAATTTCCAACACATATGCTTTATCTGACTGTAGCATTTTATCTAATTCTTCGCTTAGTTTTCCACGCTCCGAAACGGTGTTTCCATTTACTCCAAAGCCTCTGGCAATGGTAATAAAGTCTGGATTTTGGAGTTCAACAAAACTATAACGACGCTCAAAAAATAATTGCTGCCATTGCCGTACCATTCCTAAGTAGTTGTTATTGAGGATGATAATCTTTACTGGCAAGCCACTTTGGGCAATTGTCCCCAGTTCTTGAATGGTCATCTGAAAACATCCGTCACCAATTACAGCTACTACTTCACGGGTAGGGTCACCAACTTTTACACCAAAAGAAGCGGGCAATGCAAAACCCATGGTACCGAGACCTCCCGAGGTGATGTAACTATTGGCTTTCTTGAAACGATAATACCGAGCTGCTACCATTTGATGCTGGCCTACGTCGGCAACAATGACTGCCTCGCCTTTGGTTTTTTCGGAAAGCATAGCTATTGCCTCTGCCATCTTTATTTCCAGTCCAGTGTGGTTAAGTTCTCGATTGGTTACTTTATCAAATTCTTCGTCGTCGTATTTCTTAAATTCTTCTCGCCATTCGGGATGATTATTTGCTTTCACAAAAGGCATAAGCATTTGTAACGCCAGCTTGGCATCGCCAACTACGGGGGCATTTGCTTTTACATTTTTATCAATTTCGGCAGGGTCAATTTCAATATGTACTACTTTGGCTTGCTTGGCATAGGTACTTAAGTCGCCTGTTACTCGGTCGTCAAACCGCATTCCGATGGCAATAAGTACATCGCACGAGTTGGTCAGTACGTTGGTGCCATAATTACCGTGCATCCCTAACCAACCAGCATACAGCGGATGATCTACATCAAAAGCCGAAAGCCCCAATAGTGTGCTGGCACAAGGTATGCCTGTTTTTTCAACAAAAGCCTTCAATTCTTCTTGTGCTCCTGATATTAAAACACCATGACCGAACACAATAAACGGCTTTTTTGCACGATTGATGAGTTTGGCGGCTTCTTGAATCTGCTCTATTTTGGGCTGATACCGAGGGCGATAGCTAACAATATGTTCACATTTTTGATATTCAAACGGCTTAGTCATCAAATCAGCCTGGGCCGTGCGGGTAATGTCTAACACTACTGGCCCTGGGCGACCTGACTGAGCTATATAAAATGCCTTCGCCATCATTTCAGGTATTTCGTTGGCATCTGTAATTTGGTAGTTCCACTTTGTAATAGGCATGGTCATGCCCATTACATCGGTTTCTTGGAAGGCATCAGTACCCAACAGGTTGGTCTTAACTTGCCCTATAATACATACCAAAGGAGTAGAGTCAATGAGGGCATCGGCAATACCAGTAACCAAGTTAGTAGCACCTGGACCTGAGGTTACTAAGCATACACCAGCCCGTCCTGTAATGCGAGCGTAGCCTTCGGCGGCGTGAGCGGCACCTTGCTCATGACGTACCAAAATATGCTTGAGTTTGCCGGGGCGAGGCTGTACAGTACCAAGTGCTTCTTCGTCGTGATAATGAAACAGGGCATCGTAGGTAGGCATAATTGCTCCACCCGGATAGCCAAAAATGGTATCGACCCCTTCGGCAATAAGTGATTTCATAATTGCCTCAGCCCCAGTAACATACGAGCTTGTTACTTCGAGTGTTGTGGCAGCGGGTGCTGCTTGTGTAGCCATGGTTTGCTGGTATTGTCCCATGTGGTTGTTGATGTTAAATATTACAAATCCGTCACACAGCCTTCTGAGGCTGGCGACACATTTTTAATGTATTTTCTCAAAATCCCTTGTGTAAAAATAGATGGCGTTGGTTTCCAGTTTTTACGGCGTTCGGCCAGTTCTTCGTCTGAAACGTGTACATGCAATACGTTATTCACAGCGTCAATCGTAATGAGGTCTCCGTCTTGTACTAAACCCAGGTTACCACCGTCTTGCGCCTCGGGAGTAATGTGGCCTACCACAAAGCCGTGCGTACCGCCCGAAAAACGCCCGTCAGTAATCATGGCTACTTTATCGCCCAACCCAGCACCCATCACGGCAGAAGTGGGCTTCAACATTTCGGGCATTCCTGGCCCACCTTTAGGCCCTTCGTTTCGTATCACAATCACATGACCTGCTTTGATTTCACCTTTCGATAAATACTCAATTACCTCTTCTTCTCGTTCGCAAACTTTGGCAATTCCTTCAAAACGTTCGCCTTCCTTACCCGTGATTTTAGCAACGGCACCGCCTGTTGCTAAATTGCCATAAAGTATTTGAATATGCCCAGTTTTTTTGATTGGGTTCTCTAATTTACGGATAATTGTCTGACTACCAAAATCTAAGTCTTGTGCTTCGGCTAAGTTTTCGGCAACAGTTTTGCCCGTAACTGTGAGGCAATCACCATGAATCAGGCCGTTTTGGTACAAATATTTCATTACGGCTGGCACACCACCTATCGAAAGTAGGTCTTCCATATAATATTTGCCTGATGGTTTCAAGTCAGCAATAAAAGGTGTTCTGTCCGAAATAGCCTGCACATCATCTTGCGTAAATGCAACACCTACCGAACGAGCAATGGCCAAATAATGCAATACCGCATTGGTAGAGCCGCCCAATGCCATCACAATCGTAAGCGCATTTTCAAATGCTTTACGAGTCATAATATCACGGGGCAAAATATTCTTTTCAAGAAGCTTTTTCATGGCTTCGCCTATTTTTACACATTCCTGTAGCTTGCCTTCGTGCGTGGCAGGGTAGGTACTACTAAATGGCAAACTCATGCCCATTGCTTCAATACTTGATGCCATTGTATTGGCAGTGTACATGCCGCCACAAGCCCCTTGGCCTGGGATGGAATTTTGAATAACACCTTTAAAGTCTTCGTCTGAAATAGTATTTGCAAATTTTTTGCCAAGTGCCTCAAATGCCGACACGATGTCTAATTTTTGCCCTTTGTAACTTCCTGAACGAATAGTGCCACCATAAACCATGATGGCAGGGCGGTTCAAACGGCCAAAAGCCATCATGGCACCGGGCATATTTTTGTCACAACCCACTACGGCAATTACGCCATCGTACCATTGGGCACCTACTACGGTTTCAATACTATCGGCGATCACGTCTCGGCTTGGTAGTGAATAACTCATACCATCGTTGCCATTAGTCATGCCGTCTGACACCCCTATAGTATTGAAAATCAGACCAACTAAGCCGCTTTCTTGAATACCTTTCTTGACATAAACCGACAGCCCATTGAGGTGCATATTGCAAGGGTTGCCTTCGTAACCAGTGCTGGCAATACCAATCTGTGGTTTACGCAAATCGTCTTCGTTGAGCCCAATGCCGTAAAGCATTGCTTGGGCGGCAGGGTTGGTAATGTCTTGAGTGAGGGTGCGGGAGTAGCGGTTAAGTTCTTGGCTCATTATGATTGCTTGTTCCTTGTTTTTCATTGATAAAAATCTTCTTCATTAGCGCAAACAAACAAAAAGACCTTTCTCTTTGTGTGAGAAAGGTCTTTTTATCGTGGTAAAAGAATCCAGTCTCACGCCGTTTGGGAGAGTACGAGAACCACCACCACGAAAATATTGCTACGCATATAAATATCTGATTTTTGTGCAAATAACGAAGTTATCTTTTATGTCTCCAAACTTTTTCGAGAGAAAATTTTGATTATTTTTACTTATACTTCTATTGTTTGAAAAAATGGCAAAAATACAGGCCAACTATTGCGAAGATTTTATCAATTGCGTATTTTCGCTTACTAAGAAAAGTGAGAAAGAATGTGACAAACTGAAACAATCCTCGTATTAAGCTGTGTTGAAACTCCTGAAAAGTAATGAAAAACGAACTAAAAGAAGAGAAAATTGAGTGTCCGCAGTGCGCATGGGAACCCGACGGGCAGCCGTATTGGATGTGTGACCAGTGTGGGCATCAATGGAATACATTTCAAACGTATGCTTCATGCCCTTCGTGCGGGCATCGGCATCGTGATACGCAATGTCCTGAATGTTCGAAAGTTTCGCCTCACGAAGAATGGTATGTGTTTCTGAACGGAATGCTGGAAGAACTATTAGAGGAAACAACCGTAACTATTTAAAAAACAGCCTGATAGGTAATTTCAAAGGAGACATTAGTATAATGGCCTCGCTTCACCTGTACGGGAAAGATATTCATACTTTCGTCAAAAAAGTTGGCGTAAAGTCCATTTTCTTCTTTGGTAAAAAGTGAATATTTACCCACAGGCAAGCTTACTTTAAAACGCCCTCGTTTGTCTGTAGTGAATTTTTTAATCAGGCGGGTGTTGATTTTCGTATAAAATCCTTCGGTGTTTTTTATGGTATTTGATTCGTTGGTAAGGGCATATACATATACTTCTCGCTGCACGAGTATTCCGGCAGTAACTCCTGCGGGTCGGTCAGGCGAGGGCATTTGGTCGCCTGCCTTCCAGATAATTACGCCTTGAATACCTTGCACTACTGGAGTTTTTTTTGACTTGCTTTGTTGGGCAATGGTCAACGTGATAGAAAAGCAAGTGAATAGCAAAGGAAAAATTAGTCGTTTTAACATAGCTTAGGGAAAAATTATCGCTTAAACAACGACTCCACAAACGATTTCTTGTTAAACACTTGCAAGTCTTCGATTTTCTCGCCTACCCCAATGTACTTGACCGGAATACGGAATTGGTCCGAAATCCCAATCACTACACCGCCCTTTGCTGTGCCATCTAACTTAGTGATAGCCAATGCTGTAACATCAGTAGCTTTAGTGAATTCTTGGGCTTGAATAAACGCATTCTGGCCAGTAGAACCATCCAAAACAAGCAATACCTCGTGAGGTGCTTCGGTTATGAACTTTTGCATCACTCGCTTTATTTTGGTGAGTTCGGTCATCAAATTAACCTTAGTGTGCAGTCGGCCTGCAGTGTCAATGATTACCACATCGGCGTTCATTTCTACACCTTTTTTCACGGCATCAAAAGCTACTGCAGCGGGGTCTGTATTCATACCATGCTCAATGACTGGAATGCCCACTCGCTCGCCCCAACGTTTGAGTTGATCTACAGCTGCTGCCCTAAAAGTATCGCCTGCCCCAAGTACTACTTTTTTGCCTGCTTTGTGATATTGAGAGGCCAATTTGCCAATTGTGGTGGTTTTACCAACCCCATTCACACCCACAACCATAATCACGTAAGGCTTTATGCCGAGTGGAGTATCAAAATCTCCAGATACGTCGGCAGATTTGTTTTCAGAAAGTAAGGCTGCAATTTCTTCTCGAAGAATACGGTCGAGCTCGTCGGTTGTAACAAATTTATCACGAGATACCCGGTCTTCGATACGCCGAATTATTTTGATAGTAGTTTCAACACCTACGTCGGAGCTAATCAAAATTTCTTCTAATTCATCTAACACTTCATCATCCACCTTCGACTTCCCCACAATCACCCTACTCAATTTACCAAAAAAGCCTTCTTTGGTTTTTTCGAGACCTTTTTCGAGCGATTCTTTTTGTTCTTCTACTATTTGCTCCTTTTTTTTCGAGAAAAAATCAAATATCCCCATTTTCGTATCGGTTATGGTTACCAGTTGTTAATCCAAAAGAATACTTTATCTATTAAAGTCGTCAGGAAATGTATTTTTATGAGTTTGGTAACCTTTTTATCAACAAAATACAAACAAAAAAAGTCCCTAAAAAGGGACTTTCCAAAAATTAGTAACATTTGGGTTATTAACCTTTCAAAGCGTTTTGCACTTCGTCAGCAATAACGATTTCTTCTTTAAAGGTATAAGCACCTGTTTTTGGCGACTTTATCGCTCTAATAACTTTGGCGTATTTAACCCCTCCTTCTTTTTTCAGGGTTGCAACTACTTTCTTTGCCATTTTACTTAGTAGGTTATGTCGAAAGTTATAAGTTGTAAGAAAAACTCTTACGCCTTATTTCTCACCACTGATTACTTGATTTC
Organism: Spirosomataceae bacterium; assembly: GCA_044228045.1. Classification (GTDB taxonomy): domain Bacteria; phylum Bacteroidota; class Bacteroidia; order Cytophagales; family Spirosomataceae; genus JAXLVB01. The sequence continues at coordinate 52,500 of JBGAVQ010000001.1, read as the reverse complement.
TTTATGAACCGTATGTTTTCTCAAAAACGGGTTGTATTTCTTCAACTCCAAACGGGTGGTTGTGTTCTTACGGTTTTTGGTAGTGATGTGTCGAGACATCCCTGCAACACCTGAGGTTTTTTGCTCGGTGCATTCCAAAATTACCTGAATTCTATTGCCTTTCTTAGCCATTGCCTTGTGTGTTTTCTGAATAGGAGTGCAAAGGTAGTAAGTTTTACACTTTCAGCAAAAAAGTTTTTGAAACTTTTTTAAGAAATTATGTCAAATCCACAGTAAGGCTGCAAAACACTTGGTATATGGATGCCTTCGGGGGTTTGGTTGTTCTCGATAATGGCTGCCAAAATGCGGGGCAATGCCAACGCTGAGCCGTTGAGTGTGTGTAGTAGCTGGGTTTTGCCATCTACTTTATAGCGCAATTTGAGGCGATTAGCTTGAAAAGTCTCAAAGTTTGATACCGAGCTACACTCTAACCAACGTTTTTGGGCTGCTGAAAATACTTCAAAATCGTAGGTAAGGGCAGAAGCAAAGCTCATGTCGCCGCCACAAAGCCGCAAAATTCGGTAAGGTAATTCCAATTTTTCGAGTAGTCCTTTTACATGGGCTACCATTTCGTCTAAGGCTTGATACGATTCTTCGGGTTTGCGAATCTGCACAATTTCTATTTTGTCAAACTGGTGCAAACGGTTGAGGCCACGCACATGCGCACCCCAGCTACCAGCTTCTCGTCGAAAACAGGGCGTGTAGCCTGCATTCTTGACCGGAAGCTCTGATTCTGACAGTATTACGTCCCTATACAAGTTTGTAATAGGTACTTCAGCAGTTGGAATCAGGTAGAGTTTGTCTTCGGTAATATAATACATTTGCCCTTCTTTATCAGGCAATTGTCCAGTGCCGAAGCCAGAGTCTTCGTTGATGACAATGGGTGGTTGAATCTCAAAATAGCCAGCATTGGACGCTTCATTCAAAAAGAAATTGATGAGTGCCCGCTGAATTTTAGCTCCTTTGCCTTTGTAAACTGGGAAACCCGCTCCTGATATCTTATTACCAAGTTCAAAATCAATAATATTGTATTTTTTGATCAGTTCCCAGTGTGGTTGGGCTGTTTCGGGCAAATTTGGAATGCTACCCCATTGAAATACCTCCTCATTTTCTTCGGGGGTGCGGCCAACAGGTACGCTCGTATGTGGTAAGTTGGGCAAAGTTACCAGTACTTCGTGTAGAGATTGCTCAATACTTTTGAGGCTCTCTTCCAGCAACTTAGCATGTGTTTTCAACTCGGCTGTTTCGGCTTTGGCAGTTTCGGCCTCGTTTTTTTTGCCTTCTTTCATCAACGCTCCAATTTGCTTGGCAAGGGCGTTAGATTGTGCAAGCGCAGCATCTAAATCTTGTTGGGTTTCTCGACGCTGTTGGTCAAGCGTCAATACGCTTTCTACCGCCGTTTCGGCATTGGCAAAATATTTTTTTTTCAAGCCATCAATGGTGGCTTGTTTGTTGTCTCGGATATAGGTGAGTTGAAGCATAAATTTTAAAGTTACGGCGATGTAAAAATAGCTTTCATCGCATCTTCGTAATAAAACAATCGCTCGTTGAGTACGTTGAGGGCTTCGGCTTTGTATTGGCTATGTACCAAAATCGAAAGATTGTGCTCAGAAGCCCCGTACGAAATCATGCGGATGGGGATATTTTTCATGGCATCAAACACTTTGAGGGCAATGCCTTCTTTGTCTGCCGAGAAGTTCCCTACGATACAAATAATGGTTTGGTCACGGTCGTTTTCTTCTAAGTCTGCGATTTCTTTGAGTTCGGCCATGATAGCGTCTAAGTGTGTATCGTTGTCAATGGTAACCGATACAGATACTTCGGACGTGGTAATCATGTCCACAGGGGTTTTGTATTTTTCAAAGATTTCAAATACTTTTCTCAAAAACCCAAAGGCATTCAGCATACGAGTTGAATGAATATAAATGGCTGTGATACCATCTTTGGCTGCAATGGCCTTAATGTCTCGGTCGGTGCTTTTGTCAGCAATCAGCGTACCGAAGGCTTCGGGCTGCATGGTGTTTTTGAGGCGCACAGGCACACCACGCATTTTGGCTGGTGTAATGGTGCTTGGATGCAGGATTTTTGCTCCAAAATAGGCCAATTCGGCTGCTTCCTCAAAAGTCAACTCTCTGATTGGGAAGGTCTTTTTCACAATTCGAGGGTCGTTATTGTGCATTCCGTCAATGTCAGTCCAGATTTGAATTTCCTCTGCTCGAATGGCCCCACCAACCAATGAGGCAGTGTAGTCAGAGCCTCCTCGTTTGAGGTTGTCAACTTCACCACGAGGATTTCTACAGATAAATCCTTGGGTTATAATAAGCTGTTTGTCAGAAAATTGCGACAAAATTTGCGTCAATAAACCTTCGATAGTCTCTAATTCTGGCTCGTTGTCGGCATCAATCCGCATATAGTCGAGGGCAGGAATTAGTACCGAACTTTCGCCACATTCTTCTAAATATGCCTCAAATAGTTGTGTACTCAAAATCTCACCTTGCGCCACCAACTCCTTGTCTTGCTTGAGGGTAAAAGGACGAATTTTGGTAACGGAACGAATAAACGAAAATTCTTTTTCGATAATGGCAACGCCTTTCTGATATCCGCCATCAGTTTTGTACAATTCCTTGATAAATGAATCGTAGTGAGCCTTCAAATCAGTGATTTTCTGATTGAGTTCGGCATCGTTATTAGCTTTTGCCGACTCGCCCATCGAGAGCAGGGCGTTGGTAGTGCCAGACAGGGCTGAGAGGACAACAATTTTGCGCCCTGAGTCAGCTGTTATCAACGTGCGGATGGAGTGCATCCGTTCGGGTTTTCCTACGGAGGTTCCCCCAAATTTCCAGACTTGCATTATTTATGAGTATATGAGTGAATTATTGGTTCAATCCGAAAAGTGCCGCAAAATTAGTGGATTTGAGGGCATGTATGTAATAATGCTGAATTTTATATTGTAAATGTAACACCAACTACAAAGGCTGGTTGTTGTTTACTGATGATTGGGGGTAGGGCCAATTATTGTATCTTGAGGTTACTATAGGAGTATTTTGATACTTATCTTGTTAATTATCAACAGGTTATTCGATTTTTTTGTTCTATTTAAAAACGTTACTTTATACTACTATGTTGGATAGTACCCTGGTGAGGTTGCTTTTTTATGCGCTATTTTTACCTAAAAAACCGATGCAAATGCCTCCTTTCTGATGTTTCTTTAAAAAATTCTATTCAAACGTGCAACATTCTGTTTTATTGTGTTGTCATTGGCTCGAATTCAACGGAAATATTTCTGTTTATTTCGGTAGTAATGTAGGTGTTAGCTCAGTCCAAAAAAGTAAAGGGTTAAGAGCACGTTTCATGCTCCAAAACTTAGCTACTCACGGATAACCGATAACCTCTACAAAGTACTCAAGCCATGAATGTTGCAACCTATACAGCTGAAAAACCATTGGAACAAGCCCTCTACCGAGATAAACACACGGCGTTGGTCGAGCAATGTATGCGGGGAGACCGCCGAGCGCAGTACGAGATTTATCGCCTGTATTCTAAGGCAATGTACAACGTCTGCATTCGAATTTTGAACCACGTTGGCGAAGCCGAAGATGTGTTGCAGGAAGCATTTTTGGATGCCTTTCAAAAAATCAATGACTTCCGCCAAACTTCGACCTTTGGGGCTTGGCTCAAACAAATTGTGGTTAACAAAGCCCTCAATCAGTTGCGGCAACGCAAGGTACAATGGGTGGACGTGGCCGAAACAGACCATGAACACTCGGCGCATTTTAAAGATGAAGACCCCTATGACGAAGAGGATGTGGAATGGAACGTATCCCGGGTACGAGAAGCCATTCAACAATTGCCAGATGGGTTCAGGACGGTACTAAGTCTTTATTTGTTAGAGGGTTACGACCACGAAGAGATTGCCGACATTTTAGAAATCTCGGAGTCCACTTCCCGAACTCAGTTTATGCGAGCTAAGAAACGATTAGTAGAATTGTTGAAAATGTAACACCGACCTCTGGTTGGTATAGTAAGAAAATGAAAAAGAAAAATCAACTCGAACGATTCATCCGTGACAACCGTGAGGCGTTAGATACCCACGAACCGGCTATGGACTTGTGGGCAAAAATTGAACAGAAATTACCGCCAGTAGAAACAAAGGTGATTCCTCTGATTGAATCCAGAAAAGTAACACAACCTTCATTTAAAATCCATTGGCGCATTGCTGCCAGTGTGGTATTGGTTGCTGGGTTGGGCTTTTTTACATGGCAGTATTTCTCGAAACCTACTGCCCATGATGCTGACATTGCCCAAATTAGCCCCGACTACGCAAAAGCCGCTTTTCGTTATGCTTCGCTGATTGAAACCAAGCGTAATGAACTCCGCCAAATAGAAGCCGAAGACCCTGAACTGTACCAGTCTTTTGCTTCTGAAATTGAAAAATTAGACCAAGATTATGACGTGCTAAAAGCTGAATTGCCAAAGTCGCCTAACCAAGAAATGATGGTAGAGGCGATGATCCAGAACCTGCAACGACAAATTGATTTGCTCAACACTCAGTTAAACATTATTCAAAGGATTAAACAAACGACGAACAGCCATGAGAACCATACGAAACAAGACACTATTGTTTAGCGCATTAGCCCTTTGGCTCAATGTAGCCCTTGCCGAAGCTCCATTAACGATTGAGAAGAAGAAAACCATCAACAAATCGTATAATGTATCGGCCAAAGATAAGCTCGCCATTAGTAATCAATTTGGTGACGTAAACGTAAGCCTGTGGGATCGAAATGAAATCAAAATTGAAATTACCATTACGGGTTACGGCGAAGACGACGGCAATGCTCAAAAGTATATTGAAGCAGTGGAGATTGTAGAAATGCGTGATAATGACCAGATTACACTCAAAACCAATATTGACAATGACCAATTTGGCAAAAAATGGGGCTGGAGTAATTCAAAGAAAAAAGATGGCTCCGAAGAACGCCGTGGCGTTAAAGTGGACTACCAGGTTTCGATGCCTCGCCAGAATATGCTTGCGGTAACTAATAAATTTGGTGGTACATCTATCCCTGAATTTAATGCTCCACTCAAAGTTCATTCGAGCTACGGGAGTTTCAAAACAGATAAACTTTCGGGAACAGGCAAAGACATTGACGTATCGTTTGGGAGTGCCTACATCAAGACAATTGACACTGGCAAATTGAAAATATCGTATTCAACCCTCACCGTTGAACACGCCAATGAATTGAACTTAGACAACGATTTTGGTTCGTTGAAAATTGACGAAATTGACAAAATTACTGGCGATATTGGTTATTCAAAATGCACTTTTGGTACTTTGAACGAATCGGCAGACCTGAAACTACGCTTTTCGAGTGGCTTTAAGTTTGTGACTATTCCACAAACGGTCAAAAACATTAACATTGATGCCCAGTATTCAGACGTATCGCTGCCTATAAACACGAATAACAACTTTGACTTTGACGTAACGGTTCATTACGGCGGCTTCAAGTTTCCAAGTGATAAAACAACGCTTAGTGTTAATCCTGACAAGGAAGAAGAAGGCAAAAACAATTGGTCGCCTAAGTTTACCAAAACCTACAAAGGCAAAATTGGCAAAGGTGGCGGCAACATTCGCATCAAATCTAATTTTAGCGGGGTAAAGTTTTATTAAAATTCCATCAGCAAAAAGGTCGGCGAGGCAGCTATCCCTCGCCGACCTTTTATTTGCCCGCCGTCCTAAAAAACTTCACTTCGGTCTGTAAGCCAGCCAATAGTTGCTCTGTACGCTCGGGGCGAGCATCGGTTATGAAGATTTGCCCAAACGTACCGTCTGTCATCATACCAATGAGTTTTTGGATGCGGCGGTCGTCTAATTTGTCAAAAATATCATCGAGCAGTAGTAAGGGCTTCAACTCTTTTTCTTGGCTAAGTAGCTCAAATTGAGCCAGTTTCAGCGCCACTACAAAAGATTTTTGCTGGCCTTGTGAGCCGAATTTCTTGACCGAATGCCCATCAATTTCAAAAGCATAGTCATCTTTGTGTGCGCCTTTGGTGGTGCGTTGGGCGGCTACATCTCGCTGGCGGTTCATTTTGAATTCTCGCCGAAAGTCTGCACTTGCCAATTCTGATTCATAAATTACTTCTACTACTTCACGGCTTTCGCTCAGGTTGGCATAATGTTTCTGAAAAATAGGGCAAAACGACTGGGCAAAACGACTACGTTGTTGATATAGCTTGAAAGCCAGTTCGAGCAGAGGTTCGCTATATACATCCAGCAAGTCTTGGTCTAAGTAATTGCGCTCAGCAAACTGACGAAGCAAGCCATTTCGCTGGTCTAACAAGCGGTTATATAGCTGTAAATCAGACAAATAGTTGGCATCTGATTGCGACAATACCCCATCAAAAAACTTTCTTCTCTCCTCCGAACCTTCCCGAATCAAATCGGTATCGTTGGGAGCTATAAGTACCACCGGAAACTTACCAATGTGTTCGTTGAGGCGTTCATACGGTTTTTTGTCGTGCAGCACTGTTTTGCGCTGACCCCTTTGTAGGCTAATGGTAATTTGATCGGATTTTTGGGAAACGACAGGCGTGGGAAGCGAGGAGTGAAGGGTATAGGTTGGGGTGTCTTTTTCATTAACCAAATTTTTACCCAGTTCACTAATTTCTAATTTCTGCCTATCAATATCTACCTTCACAAATACACCATCAATCATCATAAATTCGCCTTCGTGGTTGATACTCAACCCATCTTGGTTTGAGAAAGCACTTTTGGTGAGCGCCAAAAAATAAATAGCATCGAGCAAGTTTGTTTTTCCACTTCCGTTTTCGCCAACAATACAATTGATAGCTGTACTGAATCGGTAAGAATCGGCTTCGTAACTCTTAAAATTGGTCAAGCTGATTCTTTCGAGATACATTATTGTGTCTTTATTGGTTATTCGTGATTTTGCCTTAATTTCGCACGGCAATTTAGGGTATATACAGGTTATTTGTGATATAGGCGGTAGTAATCCGTTAGTTTTTCACAAAAACGCTCACAACCTTCTGGTTTTTAGCAAAAAATAATCTGAAAAACCTGAAACTTAAACCCCGTAAGCATCCCATGGCAAAGAAAGCTGAAAACAAAGTAAAATACTCGAAAGAGACCTATATGTATTGGTATGAGTCAATGCAACTCCAACGTAAATTCGAGGAAAAATGTGCTCAGTTGTACGGACAGCAAAAAATCAGAGGGTTTCTGCACCTCAACATTGGGCAAGAGGCCTGTTCATCGGGTTCAAAATCAGCCCTTCAGCCAGGTGACAAGTGGATTACGGCCTACCGTGACCACGGGCAGCCGCTTGCCCTCGGCACCGACCCCAAGCGAATCATGGCAGAGCTATATGGCAAAGTAACTGGCACTACCAAAGGTAAAGGCGGCTCAATGCACATTTTTGACAAAGAAGTAAACTTTGTAGGTGGTCATGGCATTGTAGGAGCGCAAATTCCACTGGGTGCAGGCTTGGCTTTTGCCGAAAAATACAAGAAAACAGGCAACTTGTGTATCTGTTTTTTTGGTGATGGGGCTACCCGCCAAGGTGCATTGCATGAAGCATTTAACATGGCCATGACTTGGAAATTACCCGTGATTTTTGTGGTTGAAAACAACGGCTATGCCATGGGAACATCGGTAGCTCGTACCTCCAACGTAACCGAACTCTACACCCTCGGCGAAGCCTACGATATGCCCGCTGAACCAGTAGATGGCATGGACGTTGAGGCTATTCATGAAGCCGTGAGCCGTGCTGCTGATAGAGCCAGACGTGGCGACGGGCCTACTTATTTAGAGTTTCGGACGTATCGTTATCGTGGCCACTCCATGTCGGATCCGCAGAAGTATCGCAGCAAAGAAGAAGTAGAAGAATACAAGAAACTTGACCCTATTGAAGGCGTAAAGGATACTATTCTGAAAAATGGAATGGCTACCGAAGAAGACTTGGCTGCCATTGATGCAGCTATTAAGATTCGAGTAGAGGAAGCCGTAAAGTTTGCAGAAGAATCGCCGTTTCCAGAGCCAGCCGAGGCATACAAAGATATTTATGTACAAGCTGATTATCCGTTTTTGATGGAATAACACCTTTGGCTGGAACAAGGCTATCTTGCTTGGTCTTGTTCCAGCAAATATTGTTCAATAATCCAGTCTTCGGCCATGTCGGGTGAGATTTCACCCAGCGTGCAAACATAGGCTTGATAAACGTCTTCAATGTCTCTTCTGAACACATGGTATCCTTCGCCTTGAAACGCCGCAGCTTCAAGAAGCGATTTGGAAAGAATATCTCTCCGCTCTGCCTCAGTTAAAGCACCGATGCGTTTCTGCATAGCTCGCTTGGCAAAATATCGTTTGATAGCTTCAAACATAGGTGTTGAATCTATTTTTTAGTAGAAACTGTTGCTAATTTATTTTGATTGTATAGCTCCAATACAGCCTCTAATTGCTCTACTTCAAGCCTTTTCAGAACAATTTTTTTCTCTTTGTTTAGCACATAAATCACCGGAGTTCCATAAATATCAAAGTCCTTTTTGTAATTAATCTTACCTGTTTTGTCCCATACATTTATCCATAAGTCTTTGATTTTGAATTCATCAAGCATATTTTTCCACAACTTCTCATTTCGCTCTACCATCACGGCATATAATGAAATTGACTCGGTTTTATGCTTTTTATAGAAGTCTATTAACTTTGGCATTTTGGCTCGGCATTTTTGACAAAGCGGATCATAAAATACCACAAAAGTGAGGTTAGTTGACAGATTTTGGAGGCTGTGAATCTTATTGTTTGGGTCTGTCAAAACCAAAGGGGGCATGGTTTCTCCAATGAGTAAAGGCTTGAGGGTTTTTACTCGTTCGGCCAAATTTTTAAGCACCGACGAATCTGTCTCTACTTTTCCTTTGAGGTAATATTCTTCAGCTAAATGAACAAAAATAGCATCTGTACCTATGATTTTGGCCGTTTCAAAGAGGTTAGACATATTCCAGACAGTGTATCGTAATACCTCTTTGTTGGCACTTGCCAGTGAAATAATGCGGTCGCAAGCAGCTTTTAATGAGTCTATTTGCGGAATAGCCACTCGGTCAAAATAAGTGTCGAGTCTTCGTTGTAAAAAGGGCGAGCGCACCATCCGTTCATCCGAAAAATCAATGTTATCAAAAAAATGTTGCCTCACCGCCCTTGACACAAATGCGGTGTCGTAGCCGCCATTGGCATACCTCGGTGGCATGGGTAGGCGAGGCTCGGCCACTGCTCTTATATACTTACCTATGAGACGATTACCATAATCACTGGCAAGGCGATTGAGGTAGCTATACATTTCGTTGCGAAATGTCCTGAGCCGTTGTTGCAACATAGGATTATTATCACTTGGACCACCACCAAACGTCCGTATTGCTTCCATCTGGTCAGTTTGCGTTTTTACGTACTTTAAGTAGGCAAAATAGTCTATATTTTCTTGCGAGCCTTCTACTCGGGCGTTGCCTATGAGGTCGAGGGTATCGCTTGTTATTGAAAATGTGGGTTCTGATGCCAACCAAATAAATTCTACTCTACGTTTTTGTGGAAGGGTCACAAAATACAGTCCTTCGGGCAATGGTTGCTTACCTTCAAAAAGCAACACACCCGAAGTGTCAATCTTGGCAGTATCTTTTAAAAGGTGCTGGGTGTATCCAAAATAGTGCGACAAATAACAGGTAGAATCTCGCAAACCCTTGATTGTTAGCCTAATAGAATAACCTTTATCTTGTGCAAAAGCAGATAAATAGCAGGCAAAAAAGAATACAAAAAAGTAACTTATCCGTTTCATTGTTCCATCTGTTTGGGTAACAGTAAATCCATAATCAGAATTCATGCCAAAATGTAATAAATTAGCGTCGGAGACGCAAAACCACTCAACCCCGATGGCATATCAGGGTTAGCAGACAGTTCAATTCATTTTCTATGCAAACAGTTAGTTATTGGGTCGAAACATTGGGGATGCAAACCCACCCAGAAGGCGGTTATTTTGTAGAAACTTATCGCTCTGCCGAGCAAGTAGCGCACGAAGCCTTGCCAAGCCGATTTTCGGGGAATCGGAGCTTGGGCACGGCCATTTATTTCTTGCTTGAAAGCCATCATTTCTCTACCCTACATCGCATTCAGTCCGACGAAATCTGGCATTTTTATGCCGGTTGTCCACTCAATGTGTATGTGATTACTAACGATGGTAACTTACAAATTATTAGACTGGGAGATAATCCTACAAATGGAGAGGTATTTCAGGCAGTGGTACCAGCAGGTTGTTGGTTTGGCGCAAAGCCCTGTGAGCCAGATAGTTACTCCTTGGTGGGTTGTACGGTTGCTCCGGGGTTCGACTTCGCTGATTTTGAATTGGGTACTCGTGAGCAGCTACAATTGCTATTCCCTGACTTATTGCCCATTATAGAGCTACTTACGGCTTAAACCGCTCATAAGCATCGGCACCTGTTTTGGGGTCTTTGCCAAAAAGTTCTACATAAATGAGCTTTGGGAAGAACCCATTTTCTTCTAATTTGATATAAATCCTTTGGAGTTTCTGCATTCGTCCAGCAATAGGAAACAGAGCCATTGGGTTGCCCTCGTCGTCGAGGGTGATTTTGAATCGTCGTTTTCGATATGAAATGATGTTGAAGTCGTAGCTACCTGGTTCTTTGGCGATTGGTGTTGAATCATAGCCATACGCAAGGTTGCGTTGAATGGCACTCAACTCTTGTTTTTGTCCTTTTTCGCCATATCGAATCCAATAAACCCTTACGGGCAAGTCAGGATGTAGTTTTTTGGTAGGTAACAAATTACCATCATAAACCACTGTATTGGTTGTTGTATTACGCTGAATAATGAACAACCGAACAGGCGAAGCTGGCGGAATAGGGAGTTTGTCAGGGGGTAGGTCTAAATCTTTTTGGGCAAAGGCACCTGAGGCAAAAAATCCAAAAAAAGCAACCAACAAAAGTTTAAAAGGCATTGAGGTATTGAAAACCTGAGCAGACCTACATCTGCTCAGGATAGTTAGTAGTTCGTTATTTACAAGGCTACTTTTATCTTCAATTCATTCAACTGCGCATCGGCAATAGTTGAAGGCGAGTCTATCATTACATCACGGCCTGAGTTGTTTTTGGGGAAGGCAATGAAATCTCTAATGGAATCAACACCCCCAAACAACGAACATAGGCGGTCAAAGCCAAAGGCGATGCCGCCGTGTGGTGGTGCGCCAAACTCAAAGGCATCCATCAAAAAGCCAAACTGTTTTTTGGCTTCTTCGGGTGTAAAGCCCAAAATCTCAAACATTTTTGACTGCAATTCACGTTGGAAAATCCGAATAGAGCCCCCTCCTACTTCTACGCCGTTGATAACCATGTCGTAGGCATTGGCTCGCACACTACCGAGGTCGGTATCAAGCAATGGGATGTCTTCGGGCTTTGGACTTGTGAACGGGTGGTGCATGGCAAACCAGCGGTTCTCTTCCTCACCATATTCTAACAACGGAAAGTCCAATACCCATAGCACTTTATAATCACTTGGGTTACGTAAACCTAAGCGACTACCCATTTCGAGGCGGAGTTCGTTCAATTGTTTGCGAACTTTATCAGCTGTTCCACTCAAAATCAGCATTAAATCGCCTTTTTCAGCACCAAATTTTGCTGCCCACAATTTCAAATCTTCTTCACTATAAAACTTATCAACCGATGATTTTAGTGTACCATCGGCATTATATCGTGCATAAACCAAGCCTTTTGCACCTACTTGTGGACGCTTGACAAACTCTGTCAGTTCGTCCACTTGCTTGCGGGTATAGTCGGCACAGCCCTTAGCGCAAATGCCTACCACGAGTTCGGCTTCGTTAAACACATTAAACTCTTTGTGTTTGGCTACGTCGTTGAGTTCAACAAACTGCATTCCAAAACGAATATCAGGCTTGTCGCTGCCATAGAGGCGCATGGCATTGTCGTAGGTCATACGAGGGATTTCGGGTAGGTCTAAACCCTTCACACTTTTGAACAAGTGGCGTACCAAGCCTTCAAACATTTGGAGGATGTCTTCTTGGGTAATAAACGACATCTCGCAGTCTATTTGTGTAAACTCAGGCTGGCGGTCGGCACGAAGGTCTTCGTCACGAAAACACTTGACAATCTGGAAGTAACGGTCAAAACCTGATACCATCAACAGTTGCTTGAATGTTTGTGGCGACTGCGGCAAGGCGTAAAATTCGCCTGGATTCATGCGGCTTGGCACTACAAAGTCACGTGCGCCTTCGGGCGTGGACTTGATGAGTACGGGTGTTTCTACCTCAATAAAATCTTGCCCGTCCAAATACGCACGAGTTGCCTGTGCCATTTTGTGGCGCAATTGTAAGTTGTTACGAACAGGGTTACGGCGCAAATCTAAGTACCGATATTTCATGCGCAGGTCGTCGCCACCGTCGGTATCGTCTTCTATCAAGAATGGAGGCAGTTTAGCCGAATTCAGAATTTGCAGGCTTTCAATTCTTACTTCTATATCACCTGTTGCAATTTTATCATTTTTAGAAAAACGTTCGATTACCGTTCCAGTTGCTGAAATAACGAATTCACGCCCCAACGAACGAGCCGTGTCGAGTACTGCTTTGGGCGTTTTGCCTTCTTCCAAAATCAATTGCGTAAGGCCATAGCGATCACGAAGGTCAATCCAGAGCATTCCGCCTTTGTCACGGCTACGTTGTACCCAGCCGCAAAGGGTAACTTTTTTATTGGTATCAGAGATTCGTAACTCGCCGCAAGTGTGTGTTCTGAGCATAATATTAAGTGGCACGAACGTCCAGTTCGTAGTTAAAACAAATATACTGACTATACCGACCAGAGGTCGGTGCTACAAAAGTTTGCAAAATTAGCGTTTTTTGTGAGTAATGAGAAATGATTTGTAAACATTCGCTTCGTTTCTATAAGCAAGATAGTTTGAATTTTTTCAAGATTTTATTGACAATTATCCGAAAATCTAATAGCTTTCCTAAAAATAACCCTTACCGATATGAAAACGCTTCCGCTTTGGGCAAAAAACCATCCCCGGCTTGCCATCGGGTGCATTGTGTTGATAGGGATTTTTGAAATAGCTTTTGGTATCAGGCTGGGGCGAGTGATATTGCCTGTTATCAACGAACGCTTATTGGATATAATCGTGGTAGCTATTGTATTGGGGGTAATTGCCCTGCAAAACAACTATTACCAAAAAGCCCCAGTCTTAAGCAAAGAGCGTGAGCTTCGGTTACGCCAAAAAAGTACCCGATTGCTGTTTGCTTGCACATTTGTATTATCCTTGGTTTTTGGAAACATTTTACAACAACGCCTTAACCCTACTACCGCTACCTCGATAGCGTGGACTTCGGAGGGCACACACCAAGTTAGCCAGCCTGTCAGTAAAAAACAGCTACGGCATGAGCTAAAAAAACAGTGGAAAGCCTATAAAAAACAGGCAAGTCCACAAAGTAAGCCAAATAATACTGGCTTAATAGTAGGGGGAATTTTACTATTGTTGGCTGGTATATTCTTTGGCTCAATACTTATTTGTGCTATTAGCTGTGGTTCACCAGCCTTAGAAATCGTGTTGTATGCCCTCCTGACAGTGGGGTCGTTTTGGGCGGGTATTTATTTCCTTAACAAAGCTGCTCGGCTCAAAAGAGCCGCTACCAAGTAGGCTCAAGTGATAATTTGACCCACACTAACGATGAATAAATGGTCGCTTGCCGAAAGAAATCAATGAAAACATAATAAAGTTTCAATTAACGCTTAATTTTAGGGCAAGAATTTCGTTATGATGCTGGTACGAAACCAGCATCCATTTTTTGTCTATATGCCAAAACGTTTATTGATTCTGATTGGATTTTTGTGGAGTGGGGGGCTTTGTGCGCAGCAAAAGCCTCATTATAGCCAGTACATGATGAACGGCTATGTTTTGAACCCCGCTTTGAGTGGAATTGAAGATTATATCGATATTAAAACAGGGTATCGTAATCAATGGACTGGCTTTGGAGGCGAGCCTACTACGTTCTATCTGTCGGGGCATGGTGCACTCAACAAACCCGATCGCACCAGTGTAGGTGCTTTGCCCGTGCGAGGACGCAACGGAAGGCATATCCCCAAATCTACATACAATCGGTATCAAGTAGTGCCTGGGCATCATGGTGTAGGTGCTATGCTGATTAGTGACAAAACCGGGCCTACTGCACGCACCTCGTTTGCACTTAGTTATGCTTATCATTTGCCACTCAATAACGGAATGAAGTTGTCACTTGGGGCTTCGGGTGGGCTTACGCAGCATACCCTTGACTTTGATAAAATTACCTTGGCCAATCCCAATGACCAAGTGGTGCAACAAGGCAAGGTAAACACTACACAACCAGATGTCAATATTGGTGCGTGGCTCTACACCCGCAACTGGTATGTGGGAGCGGCAGCAAATCAAATTGTTTCTAAAAAACTGAATTACCAAGCCGATTTAACCAAATATAGTTGGCTCGGCACGCTTTATACTCATTACTTTGTAACGGCAGGATATAGGGCTGAGTTGAGCGAAGACTGGTCGTTTGCGCCTTCTCTTATGGTTAAATACGTTCGCCCCACGCCAATTTCATTTGATGTAAATGCCAAAATGTTTTTTAGAGACAGGTTTTGGATGGGTGCTTCGTATCGGCACAAAGATGCTGTGGTAGGCATGATTGGCCTCAATGTCAGCTACTTAGTTAATATTGGCTACTCTTATGATTATGTATTGTCAAACATCAACACCGTTGCGAAGGGTAGCCATGAAGTAGTAGTAGGCATTATGCTTAACAATAAGCAGCGCATATTGTGCCCAACACACATGTGGTAATACTTTAAAAACTAAATATAATCACTTCACCGCTAATAAGTCCTACTTGTACAGTAGCAGTATGTAAGGAAAAAGTTTTTATCTGCCTGTGGCATTCCATCGAGGAGGAGACTCTGATCGCCAGAGCGAAGGTATTCCGAAGGAACAGGATGGTCGGCCGCTGCCGTGGATGAGTCCCAGAAGTTTCATGTAGAGCCTTAGTTCGGAACTATGGCAGCACTGTTTTTTGAAAACTATTTTCACCATTATTTATTATCACCCCATTAAAGCACTCATTATCAATAAATTAAATAAAAAAAGAGGGTAGCCTACTTTTCGGAAAGGCTTTTTGAGGTCTTTTGAAAATTAGATATCCTTTATGATAAAACATAAGCCCACTGTTTATCAGATAGTTTTTACTTTCGCTTAAATTCTATTTCCCCAGCGTTTGGAATACTCGCTACTACTCGCTCAATGTTTCCATTAACAGCAGGAGCAAAGTTAAACTTTACCATATCAAAAGCACCTGTTCCTTCAAATACATCGTAGTGATAATGCTGCAAGCTAATGGGCATCGTTCGTAATGTACCAACGAGCCTCCCATCGTTGAAGCGTAGCGTCAAAAGCCCATAACCTGGATGCTCATACGTACCTGCGTATGACTCAAACGTGTGTGTAGGCGGCGCATTGGGCTGGCGTTTGGCTAAGTTCTCTAATTTAGCTTTTTCTTGAGCCGCTTTACCTTCCGCTTGTTCTTGTTTAAATCTACTATTCCAGTCTATTTGATTCATATTGAGCCACTTATCTACAATATAGTTCGTGATAGTATTTACAAAATAATACTCGGCTGTACCTGTATTGGTAGTAATAAATATACCCAATTTATCATTTGGGAAAATCGTCATTTGTGAGCGATAGCCCTCAATAGAGCCATTGTGTTGGCGGCGCAAATGTCCTCGGTAGGTGTTGAGTGTCCAACCCATGCCATAAGTAGCAAAACCCAACTCTGGGTACTTGGCTTCTGCAGGAAACACCGCCGTTTGAGGTGTATGATTTTCCCGTAAGTTTTTTTCCGAAACCACTACCTTGTTCTCAAATTTACCGTTGTTGAGTTGCAGTTGCAACCAATGAGCCATATCCACCATGTTTGACTTGATAGCCCCCGCTGGGCCGATGGCATCTACATTACTAAAATAACCAGCCTCTACCAATTGGGCGGCTCTTTCTACATAAGAACTTGCGAAATCGCTGGTTTTTAGCATTTCTGGATACGTCAATACAGTGTGGTTCATATTGAGGGGAGTCACTATTTTTTCTTTCATAAACTCTTCCCATGTCTTTCCAGACAGTCGCTCAATAAGCACCCCTGCTGCCATGTACATTAAGTTATTGTATTGATACTGAGCAAATACAGGCTTAGAAGGCGGCAAATACTTAAGTTTTTCAAACAATTGTTTACGGTTCAGGCCGCTGCCACTCCACAGCAAGTCGTGGCGAGGCAGACCCGTTCGGTGCGATACCAGCTCTCGTGCTGTTACGGTACGGGTGGCGTATTCGTCATAGAGCTGAAAATCAGGCATATACTCCTTCACGGGCTTGTTCCAATCTAATTTTCCTTCATCCGCCAAAATCGCCAAACACGCCGACGTAAACGACTTACTACACGAAGCTATGCCGAACAAGGTTTTTTCGGTTACAGGCTCTTTGGTTTGTATATTCTTAATGCCATAGCCTTTGGTGTATAGCACTTGGCCGTCTTTCACAATGGCAATGGCCGCACCGGGTATTTTCCATTCGGTCATCATTTGGCTCATAAAATTATCCAGCTCTTGATAAGTGTCAAGAGCTGCGGATTTCTTCTTTTGGGCAATGGCCGAAACTGAAAACAGGAGGAAAAACAGGGGGAGAAGAACCGTTTTTTTCATCAGAAAAGGGCATTTAACACTTCTTAACATCACTTAACGTTTTATTAACTATCCTTTGGGCAGGTTTGTCGTTTCAAAGATAGAAAAACGATTGGGAGGATTTCACGAATTGTTTTTGATTTTTCCACCAAACAGTTTTCATTCCTAAACAGACATCTAATAACTACAAATCTTTAAAAAAATGAAAAAGACCCTTGCCCTCAGCCTTATGTTCGTAGTAGCTGCCACTATTGCTAACGCCCAAAGTTTTTCACTAAAAGCTGGCTTCAATCAGTCCGATGTAATTGTATCGCCTGAACCAGGCAATTTGTTTCAACCCAAGCAGGGTTTTCATGCGGGTATTGTTATCAACGACCTCTCGCTTTCTGATAAAATTGGCATTCAACCCGAACTGCTCTATTCAATGCAAGGCTTCAAGGTAGGTGGCGTTGGCAACGTAGGCTTGCATTACATACAAGCACCTGTGATGGCCAAACTGCAATTGCACGATAAATTTGCACTATTGGTTGGCCCACAAGTTAGTTACTTAGCCAATGCCCGCATCGGTATTATGAACGACTTGTTCTCGGTTTCTTATGATAACGTATTTCGTAAAGTGGACGTAAGCGGCGTAGCTGGTGTTGAGCTCAAAGTAACCGATGGCATGTCGCTTGGTGGACGCTACCAGTTGGGTTTCAACGACATCAACAAAGACTTCAAAATCAGCAATAGCCTCAACTTTTCGGATGTGTTCCAACTTCGCAATGCTGGCTTTCAGGCGTATGTGAGTTACAAGTTTTAAGAATCATTTTTTTGCAAAAGGGCAAGCTGGTGAGGCTTGCCCTTTTTTATTAATATGTTAATAGCCAACAGAATACCTCATCGTTCAGTGGTATCCAGAACAAGTATTAAAAATAGAAACCAAGCGGAAAATTAGATTGACAACACAAGTAACTCAATTTTTTAGTAACATTGTGAGCATCTCCTCTAAAACCTTTTTATACCGATGAATCGTCGTGATTTTCTACTGAAATCATCTGCCGCCAGCGTGGCATATTCGGCCATGCCACTCATTACTTCACTTAGCCGAACCCAACCATACAGAACCGCCCTCATTGGCTCAGGTTGGTGGGGCATGAACATCCTGCGCTGTGCGCTTCAAGCGGGTGAGTCAAAATTAGTGGCTCTCTGCGACGTGGACGAAAACCAACTCAAAAAAGCCACTACCGAACTCAGTAAACTCACCAGCGACCAGCCCAAAATTTACCGAGATTACCGAGAACTATTGGCCAAAGAAAAACCCGAAATCGTGATTGTGGCTACACCTGATCATTGGCATCCACTTTGTTGTATTGCAGCTATTGAGTCGGGGGCGCATGTGTATGTAGAAAAACCCATCGGCCATACCGTAATGGAGGGCCGAGCGATGGTAAATGCCGCCCGCAAATACAACCGAGTGGTGCAAGTGGGTACACATCGACGGGTTTCGCCACACAACAAGTCGGGTATGGAGTTTTTGAAATCTGGCAAAGCAGGCAAAATAGGCATGGTTCGGGCCTTTGTGCATTATGGTGGTGGGGCTGGCGAAGTAACGCCCGACAGCGAGCCACCAAAAGGACTCGACTGGGATGCTTGGTGCGGCCCTGCGCCAATGCGCCCGTTTAACACCAAGATCCACCCACGGGGTTTTAGGCAATACTTAGACTACGCCAACGGGCAATTGGGCGATTGGGGCATTCATTGGCTTGACCAGATTTTGTGGTGGAGTGAAGAAAAACACCCACAAAAAATATTCTCAACTGGCGGAAGGGCCATCCGGCGAGATAATACTGATGCCCCCGACCACCAAGTAGCTGTTTGGAAGTTCGAGAATTTTACAGTAGAATGGGAACATCGGATGTTTGCTGGCAATAATGCCGAAAAAACTAATCCTCAACAAGCTGTTGGGTGCTATTTTTATGGTACCGAAGGAACATTTCATCAGGGCTGGATAGATGGATGGACATTTTACCCAACCAATCCAAATAAGCCAATTATCCACGAAGATGCCAAGCTCAATAAGCCCGACGATCAGAATATCGCCGAGCTATGGGCTGATTTTTTAGATGCCATCAAAACAAATCGCCGTTCGGTTTGTGACATCGAAATTGGGCATCGTTCTACCAATATGGCATTGCTGGGGATGTTATCTTACAAATTAGGGCGAAGTATTGATTGGGATGGCGAAAAAGAACTCATTCTTAATGACAAAGAGGCCAATAAGTTGCTTCGCCGAGACTATCGGAAAGGATGGGAATACCCAAAAATATAAAAAGGTGAGATAAAGTTTATATTTTCGCACAACTCAAAGCCCATACCCAATGCCCCAATACCTTATTCATGCCTACGACGGTACTGACGAAACAGCCATTGACCGACGCATGGCAGCACGGCCAATGCACTTGGCAGGTGCCAAAAAATTGAAAGACACTGGAAATTTTATTATCGGTGGGGCTATCTTGTCAGACGAAGGCAAGATGATTGGCTCTGTAATGATACTTGACTTTGAAACCCAAGCTGATTTTGATCAGTGGTATCAAACCGAGCCTTACATTACGAATGGTATTTGGCAAACAATAGAAGTAAAGCCATTTAGGGTGGCAACTGTTTAATCTATTTCTGTAAACTAAACCTATTCAATCAAAACATGAATCGTCGCAACGCACTGAAAAACACTGCATTGGCAGCTACACTCGCTATGGCAAATCCCCTTGCTTCTCGCCTCGAGGCCGCTGAGGCTTCGTTACCACCAGCCCTCAAAGGCCGCATCAATCACTCGGCTTGCCGTTGGTGCTATGGTTCTATTCCGTTTGAAGACCTCTGCAAAGCTGCCAAAGAAGTCGGCTTGCAATCGCTCGAACTCACTGGTCCAGAAGAATGGCCCATACTGGCTAAATATGGCTTGACTTGCGCCATTGGATGGGGCAAATATCCTGACAAAATGGGGTTGACTAACTTTTTTAACAAACCCCAAAACCACGATGCCCTCACAGGTTTTTACGAAGACCTCATTCCGAAAGCGGCCAATGCTGGGGTTAAAAACATCATTTGCTTTTCGGGTAATCGAGACGGCTTAGATGACTATGTAGGTCTTCTGAACTGCAAAAAAGGCATTCAACGGGTGATTAAAACCGCTGAAAAACACAAAGTTACTCTCACAATGGAGTTGCTTAACTCAAAGGTTGATCACAAAGACTATCAATGCGACCACACAAAATGGGGTGCTGTATTGTGCGAAATGGTAGGGTCTGACTATTTTAAATTACTCTATGACATTTACCACATGCAAATCATGGACGGCGACGTAATTGCCACTATCCGCAAGTATCATCAGTACTTCAGCCACTACCACACAGGAGGCGTGCCGGGCCGTCATGAAATAGATGAAACCCAAGAACTCAATTACCCACTCGTCATGAAAGCCATCATTGACACTGGCTACAAAGGTTTTGTGGGCCAAGAGTTTGTACCTACGCCTAAAGACGCTGCTGGACAGATAGAGTCACTCCGCAAGGCTGTACAGATTTGTGATGTTTAACAAGACAAATTAGTTAATACCTCTGGTTTGACACCATTTGTTTAACTCTTAAATTTGTCAGGCTGTGCGTCTGTACCAAAGGTCTGACGCACAGCCTGACGCTATAAGTACCTCCTAATCCACCTTCAATGGTATGAAACAAAAATCATCTTTAGCGCAGCTTTTCAGTTTACCTGTTATAGTAGCAGCCTTGGGCTATTTCGTTGACATTTATGACCTTCTACTATTTAGCATTGTCCGAATCCCCAGTCTAAAATCCTTGGGCCTTAATACCGACGAAGTATCAAATGTAGGAGCTATCATTGTGCAATGGCAGATGTTTGGGTTATTAGTTGGCGGCATTATTTGGGGTATTTTGGGCGACAAAAAAGGCCGACTTTCGGTATTGTTTGGCTCTATTATTACCTATTCGCTTGCTAATATTGCCTGTGGCTTTGTGCAAGATCCTACTATGTATATGGCTTTACGCTTTATTGCTGGCATTGGTTTGGCAGGCGAATTAGGTGCAGGTATTACCTTAGTTTCTGAAATTTTACCTAAAGAACTACGAGCTATTGCAGCTTCGCTGGTGGCTGGAATTGGCCTACTTGGAGCAGTAGTAGCCTATTTTTCAGTAGAATTGTTCGACTGGCGTACTGCTTATTTTATGGGTGGTGGCCTGGGTTTAGCCTTGTTGCTTTTGCGAGTTGGGGTTATTGAATCAGGAATGTTCAAAAACATCAGCGACCAAAAACACGTCACTCGGGGTGATTTTCTCTCGCTATTTTCCAATTCAAATCGGCTTTGGCGTTATTTGAAGTGCATAGGCATTGGCTTGCCTACTTGGTTTGCTATTGGTATTTTACTAACGTTTAGTAACGAAATTGCTCAAGCCTTAGGCGTTTCTGAAGAAGTAAAGCCGGGCAAATCAATCATGTGGGGTTATGTGGGGCTTTCTATCGGCGATTTGCTCAGTGGTTTCATTAGCCATTGGCTAAAATCTCGCCGCAAAGTCGTGATTTTGATGACTACACTGACTGTGATTTTCTCTT
>JBGAVQ010000001.1:0-31056 GCA_044228045.1 Spirosomataceae bacterium | reverse complement strand
GATTTTCTCTTTTATTCTGCTTTTTGGGGGTGTTAAAAATGCTTCAGCTGTTTATGTGCTGGCTGCACTTATTGGCTTTTCTATTGGCTACTGGGCCATGTTTGTTACCATTGGGGCAGAGCAGTTTGGCACCAATCTTAGGGCTACGGTGGCTACTACTGTACCTAATATGGTGAGGGGTTCTACTACATTGATGGTTTTTTTGTTTAACTTTTTGAAACCCGATGCTGGCACTATCAATGCAGCGGCAGCAGTGGGGCTTATTAGTTTTGTATTGGCTTATATCTCTGTTTTTACCATTGCCGAAACACACGGAAGAGAGTTGAACTTCTTGGAAGAAGATTGATAATCAACTACTAACAACAAAAGTAGTGCCGCAACGAAACTAAGTTAGATACTTCGTTGTTGCTAAGTTGATTCAAGAAAAACACGAAAAAGATGCTGAAACCACAAATATTCATTTACACCGAAGCCACCCCCAACCCCAACTCTATGAAGTTTGCATTGAACTTTGAGTTGGTTCCGGAAGGCACTTCGTTTGATTACGCTATTCCTTCTGAGGCCATTGCCGAAGGCAAAAACTCACCCTTAGCCGTAGAGTTATTTGGTTTCGACTGGGTAAAGCGTATCTTTATTTCGTATAATTTCATCACCATTACCAAAGATGAAGCTACCCCGTGGGAAGAAGTTTTGCTACCAGTCAAACAGTTTTTGAAGAAATATTTTGAAGATAAAAAACCAACTTTCGCCCAAACAACCATTCAGGCACAGCACATCAACGGTGAGCAAGATACCGAAACCACTCTGAAAATAAAGGGGATTCTCGAAGACTATATCCGCCCAGCTGTAGAAGCCGATGGTGGGGCCATCAGCTTTCATTCGTTTCAAGAAGACTCAGGTATCGTAAAGGTTTTATTACAAGGCTCTTGCAGTGGGTGTCCGTCGTCAACCATTACGCTCAAAGCTGGCATCGAAAACCTACTAACACGTATGGTACCTGAGGTAAAAGAAGTAATAGCCGAAGGTGTATAAAATAAGCTTACCAAAACAAAAGAGGTCGGTGCTTGCACCGACCTCTTTTGTTTATAGGTTCATTAGCGACTCTCTGCGGCGCATTTTGCCAGCTGGAATCCCGAACATCATCTTAAAACGGCGGCAAAAATACGCCGTGTCTTTATAACCAACCTCAGCCCCAATGGCCCGAATGCTCTTTTTAGAGGTTCGCAACAAGCTCACCGCTGACTCCATGCGTTGGTATTCGATATAGTCTTGGGGGTTAATGCCCGTTAGCATCTTAAAATATTGTCCTACGTAATCTTCTGAAACATTGGCTACGTTTGCCAACACTTTGTTAGAAAGATCGCCGCCAATGTTGTCTTTGATATAAGCAAAAATATCAATCAATCGTGGGTCTTTGAAATACGTGCTGTTGGTTGCCAATTGTTCTACAAACAGGTGGTGTTTCAAGATGTACCGAACCACCCCAATCACAATTTCTTCAGTTTTGATTTTGAGTACCCGACCTTTACCCGCAATATCGGCCAGTTCTTCGGCCAATACTTGGCCAATAGTACGAGCGAGTTCGTCTTCGCCTTTAATAATAAAAGGCGGCACATCAAGCGAAGTAAAAAAGTTGACTGAGTCAAACACTTTGGCCTCAAAAGCCACGTAACCAAACGAACCAGAGAGTTTACCAATATGGCTGGCCTCTTTATCAGAGTCAAAATACAACTCTCGATGAGTCATAAACTCTTCATTTGTAATTACTTTTGGCTTGTCCGACGACCCATAAGTCACACTCAACATTTTGCCTCCGGGTATAAAAAGCATATCTCCAGCTTCTACTTTTTCGCCATCGCCAAACGAAATTTCCCCGTCATAAAGCACTAACAAGGTGTTTTCTACGTCGTAGAAATTCTTGATTCGGATAGGTTGTAAAATCCGAATATTTCTTGATTTAATGTACTTGACACCAAGCGATTCAATGATTTTATTATAATCTTCCATTCCTGAAATAAGTTGTATCTGGTCTAAGATTTCCCGAAAGTAGGAAAAAATTTGTACAAAACTAATAATTCTATAATTTTTTTTTTACACAACAAAAAAAGCGCACACCCTCAAAAGGGGCATACGCTATCAAAAAAGGGCTTTTTTGAGCAAAAAACCTCTATTTTAGCATTTCACGAGCAATTACAATTTTTTGTATTTCTGAAGTACCCTCATAGATTTGCGTAATCTTTGCATCACGCATCAGCCGCTCTACATGAAACTCTTTTACATAGCCATATCCCCCATGCACCTGCACAGCTTCTATGGTAGTTTCCATGGCTATTTTCGAGGCAAATAACTTCGCCATAGCTGCCGACTTTACATAATCTTGCTTAGTGTCTTTTTCGTAAGCAGCCCTCAGGCATAGTAGCCGAGCCGCCTCAATGTTAGTTGCCATTTCGGCTAACTTAAATTGAATAGCTTGATGCTCACTGATAGGCTTACCAAAAGCCTTCCGCTCTTTTGAGTAGGCAAGTGCCAACTCATAAGCACCCGAAGCAATGCCCAATGCTTGCGAAGCAATGCCTATGCGCCCCCCGTTGAGTGTACTCATGGCAAACTTAAACCCAAAGCCATCGGCTCCAATGCGATTTTCTTTGGGTACTTTCACATCTGTAAACATGAGCGAGTGCGTGTCGGAGCCCCTGATGCCTAATTTATGTTCTTTTTTGCCTATCGTGAAACCAGGTGTTCCTCGCTCTACAATCAAGCAATTGATGCCTCGATGCTTGAGTTCGGGATGGGTTTGAGCCATCACCAAATAAACACCTGCCCGCCCGCCGTTGGTGATCCAGTTTTTGGTGCCGTTGAGCAAGTAATGGTCGCCCATGTCTATAGCCGTAGTGTGTTGCGATGTTGCATCAGAACCAGCTTCGGGTTCAGAAAGGCAAAATGCACCAATCGTTTGGCCCGATGCCAGTGGCACAAGGTATTTTTGTTTTTGTTCTTCAGAGCCATACGCCTCTAAGCCCCAGCAAACCAGCGAGTTATTAACCGAAACCATCACCGATGCCGAAGCATCTATTTTAGAGAGTTCTTCCATGGCCAACACATAACTGACGGTATCCATACCACCGCCGCCATATTTAGGGTCAACCATCAAACGCAGAGGTAAACCCAACCGCCCATTTTACGAACTAGCCGCATCCGAAAACATCTTTGTCGTCTCTTTCAATTACCCCTGGCAAAAAGTCTGGTTTAGCAAAATCACGAGCACTTTGCTGTACTATGTTGCAATTTCGGTCAGTTGAAAACTGATGCTGGGCAATGTTAAAGCACTTGAATTCATATTATTTTAGTTTGTGATTTGAAGCAGATGAAGTTTATAAACAACCAACAAGAGGGATTTATAGTCGTATTTGTTGCGAAGATAATGCTCAAAATTTCAAAAAACCGTATGCAAGCATACTAAATATTTATAAAAAAAATGGTTCAACTATCAACTTATACGGAAAGTGTCCGGCTGTGCGCCCCAGTGGTGACACGGACAATGGCGGTTGCCGTTACCTGTGTACCACCCGTAGTGGAACTACCGTAGTGGAACTAAGGCAACCATCGTCCCGTATAAATCAACGAAGAACCAAAAAAATTAACACTTCTGCTTTTACTGATGTCCTTATGAGTCATAGAACTTCTCTAAAAATCATCAATGCAGCAAAAACAGATATGTATTGGCATAAATCAGGCAAGAAATGCCGATAAGGGAGGTATAATTTAAAAATTACATGATTCTCAAATAGTTTTAAGTAAGAATCTGTAATTTTGCTTTTTAATTTTTGCAAAGTAAACAACAAGTTAGCCAAAAGAGACTCATATTATGGGACTATTTAGTTTTTTGACCAGCGACATTGCCATTGACCTTGGCACTGCAAACACGCTGATTATTCACAAGGACAAGGTAGTAGTGGACGAACCATCTATCATTGCCTTAGATAGAGTAAGTGGCAAAGTGCTGGCCATTGGGCACAAAGCCATGCAAATGCACGAAAAAACCAACGAAAATATAAAAACCATCCGTCCGCTCAAAGATGGCGTAATTGCCGACTTTACTGCTGCTGAGTTGATGATTAGGGGGATGATTAAAATGATAGAAACGGGCAGTAAATTTTTCACACCTTCGCACCGAATGGTCATTTGTATTCCATCGGGGATTACCGAAGTAGAAAAACGAGCCGTAAAAGATTCTGCCGAACACGCTGGTGCTAAGGAGGTTTACATGGTGCACGAGCCTATTGCAGCAGCTATCGGTATTGGTATTGACATTGAGCAACCCAACGGCTCTATGATTGTGGATATTGGGGGCGGTACTACCGAAATTGCTGTGATTGCGCTTTCGGGTATTGTGTGCGAGCAGTCTATCCGCATAGCAGGAGACGTGTTTACCCGTGATATTGTGGACTATATGCGCCGTGAACACAACTTGTTGATTGGTGAGCGTTCTGCCGAGCAAATTAAAATAGAAGTAGGTTCTGCCTTGCCCGAATTAGAAAACCCGCCAGTTGACTTTGAAATCCGTGGCCGTGACTTAATGACAGGCATTCCGAAAGAAATCAAAGTAACGTATTCTGAAATTGCTTACGCCCTTGATAAATCTATTTCAAAAATTGAAGAAGCTGTGATGAAAGCACTCGAAATCTCGCCGCCTGAGCTTTCGGCAGATATTTATCACAATGGTATCCATTTGACAGGGGGAGGGGCTTTATTACATGGCTTAGACAAACGCTTGGCAGCCAAAACCAAACTCCCTATCCATATTGCCGAAGATCCCTTACGGGCTGTTGTAAGAGGCACAGGTGAGGTACTCAAAGACCTTGAACGCTACAAAGCAGTATTGATTAGCTAATTTTAAAAACAGTTTAAAGTTTACAGTTAAAATGGTTTACTGTAAACTTTAAACCGCATACCTGAAAAAAACTTCCTTCATAAATCCCATAGCTCACTGTGATAGAATTACTTCAGTTTATAACCAGAAATAGGGCGTTCATTTTGTTCGCTTTGCTGGAGATACTGAGTTTTTGGTGCGTCTATCGCTATAATAATTATGCCAGTGCGGTTTATTTTAACACCTCAAACTATTACGCAGGTAAAGCCTTAGCTGGGGCCAATGCTATACGAGAATACACCAACTTACGAGAAGTAAATACAGACTTAGCCACCGAAAACGCTCGCCTCAATCAGCTGGTAGCATATTTGCAAAATCAACGCATTGGAGGCACACCCAATTACAAAGCTGATTCGGCAGTGGCGGCCCGCTACCAAGTAATGACAGTGGCCAAGGTAATTAATAAGTCTGTTAATCAGTTTAATAATACCCTCACTATTGACAAAGGCACTGCCGCCGGGCTGAAACCCGGGATGGGGGTAATCTCACCAACAGGTGTAGTAGGGACAATTCGCTCTTGTAACGAGCATTTTTCGGTGATTACCTCCATTTTGCATGGTGAAATGAGGGTATCTTCCAAAATTAAACGAACCAATGACATCGGTTCGGCAAAATGGGAAGGCACTGACCCTGATTATGTTGAACTCTTAGACGTACCCCTCACCAAATCAGTAAAAATGGGGGATACAGTGGTTACTTCTAACTATAATTCGGTGTACCCACCAGGGGTTATGGTAGGAATTGTGAAAAAATTGGGGATAAAACCAGACAAGGCGTTTCATGACATACGCTTGCACTTACTGACCGATTTCAGAAATTTGTCTTATGTTTATATCATTCAAAATAAACTCAAAGACGAACAGGAACAATTAGAAACCCCCATTATGCCTGCTAAGAAGTAATGGTTTATTGGTTAGAAGTATTCGTTTAACGGATAAGGATTAACAATTAACGCCTTTTCATGACTACCGGAAACTTACTCAGACTTGTTGCCACGTTTTTGCTCTATGTGATTTTGCAGCTATTCTTCGTGCGGGATCTGGTCTTGTTTGACTATGCTTTTTGCTTTGTTTATCTCGGCGTTGTGCTATTGATGCCCTTCGATTCTGCTGCAATTACCATACTGTTAGTAGGCTTTGGAACGGGAATATTGATTGATATTTTTTACAATACATTAGGAATGCACGCCGCCGCTACCACACTTGTGGCGTACCTTAGGCCTTTCATAATCAGGCTATTAGCACCACAGCGTGGCTACGAAGAACGCATGACGCTTTCGTTGCGCTCAATGGGGCTTCGTTGGTTTTTACTTTACACACTTATTCTCACCTTAGCGCATCACCTATTGCTGTTTTATGTAGAAGCCAGCAATATTGATTTGTTTTTTCCGACTCTCCTCAAAGTCATCACCAGTACCCTCTTTACTACCTTTGTGCTGGTAGTGATGCAGTATTTAAGGCGTAGTTAGCCTGCCACTTTGTCATCTTTTTATGCCGAAATTCGTTTGGCAAAATTTGTGCGTATAGTAAATTTAGTAACTTTACCCGCCACAAAGCCATGCTCATGTCAGAAGAAATCATACCCACCAACTTACCAACAAGTTATACCGACGAAGAAAAGTACCGAATCTTCGACAAAGAGTTTATGCCCCACATCAACTCGATGTATAATTTTGCCCTACGCCTTACCAACGATGAGGACGACGCCAACGATCTTGTGCAAGATACCTATTTGAAAGCCTTTCGATTTATTTCTTCTTTCGAAAAAGGAACTAATGCCAAAGCATGGCTGTTTAGAATCCTGAAAAACAGTTTCATTAATGACTACCGGAAGAAGACAAAAGAGCCTTCTAAGGTTGATTATCAAGAAGTTGAAACGTTTTATGATTCGGAAGAAGCCGCTGGTACAGACCAAACAACTGACTTGCGAGCCGAGACCGTTCAGGACTTGCTTGGTGACGAAATAGCCAATGCGCTTAACTCGTTGCCGGTTGATTTCAGAACAGTCATTATTCTTTGTGACATTGAAGGATTCACGTATGAAGAAATGGCGAAGATTCTTGACATCCCAATCGGTACGGTGCGCTCACGCTTACACCGAGCCAGACAGTTGCTAAAAGACAAACTCAAAAACTATGCTGCTACCATGGGCTATAATACCGATGATGCAGAAGATAGTATTGAGAATTAAAGAAAAAATAGAACTAATCCAGCAGAAAGCTTGTTGGCACATTACTGAAACACAAAATCATACCCCTACCAAAAATTTGAGCGATGAGTAAGCCAATGCAGTCCAGCGTATCCGTGATTCCGTCGTGCGATGGCGTGAAGAAAAAGGAGCAATGCGAACACCACGCCGAGTGCATGAAGTGGATTCAGAGATTACTTGATGGAGATACTACCCCCGAACAAGCCCAGCACATCCAAGCAAATATTGGCAAATGTATCCCTTGTGAAAAAGGTTTCGCCCTCGAAAACGCTATTAAAGATGCCCTGCAATTTCGAATTGAGAAAAAAAACGTTCCTACCAACCTGATTGAAGTCATCCGACAAAAAATCAATATTTTCTAAATATATTCTTGTTGTAGTTTCAAAAATAAACGAAAGAATAGTCGTCTTGTACGCCTATTTTGTCGTTTTTTTGTTACACATTTCACCTTAACCATTACCCATTTTGGAAGGCAAACTCATTATTTTTTGTGCACCCTCTGGATCTGGCAAAACCACCATTGTAAAGCACCTATTAGCAAATAACTCCAATTTTGGGTTTTCGATTTCGGCGTGTACTCGTGACAAACGAGGACGAGCCGAAGAAAACGGAAAAGATTACTACTTTTTGACCCCTGATGAGTTCAAACATAAAATTGATGACAACGAGTTTGTAGAGTGGGAAGAAGTTTATCCAGGCGCATATTACGGCACGTTGAAGTCTGAAATTCAGCGACTTTGGGACATGGGCAAGCACGTGTTGTTTGATGTGGATGTGCGAGGAGGATTAAAATTGAAAGAATATTATAAAGAAAGAGCCTTGGCTATTTTTGTGAAGATTCCAGACATGGAAACCCTTGGCGCACGGCTTAGGGCAAGAGGCACAGAGAGCGAAGATAGTATTTCGAGGCGGCTTTTTAAGGCCAAGTTCGAGATGTCGTTTCAAGATAGGTTTGATGTAGTGCTGGTAAACGACGACCTCGAAAAATCACTTAAAGAAGCCCAATTACTGGTAGATGGGTTTATAAAACAGCCGTAAGTCTTTAGTTGTAAACTATTTTCTTACGACTTACAGACTTATGACTTCATTATGAAAATCGGCCTCTTTTTTGGTTCGTTTAACCCTATCCATGTAGGGCACTTGATTGTGGCTAATGTAATGGCCACCAGCACCGACTTAGAGAAGGTTTGGTTTGTGGTGTCGCCGCAAAATCCTTTCAAGAAAAACAAACAACTACTTCACGAATTTGACCGTTTCGACATGGTTGAAAAAGCCATTGCCGACAACCACAAATTCAAGGCAACCGACATAGAGTTTCATCTTCCACGCCCCAGTTATACCATTGATACGCTGGTTCGCCTGACCGAAAAATTTCCCCAACACGATTTCAAACTAATTATTGGGGAAGACAACCTGGCCCAATTTAGCAATTGGAAAAACTACCAGCAGATTTTGGACTACTACGGGCTTTATGTATATCCTCGCCCCAATTCAGAAGCTCATTCTTATCAAAGCCATCCACAAGTACGATTTGTAGAAGCTCCATTGCTGGATATTTCGGCAACATTTATTCGTAGTCGCCTCAAAAACAGGCAGTCTATTCGCTACATGGTTCCCGAAGCCGTTGAGACTATTATTGAGGCAAAGAAGTTTTATTTTTGACCTTCTTACAAATTCCGCTTCTTCAACTCTTGCACAGCATAGTTGGCTGCCCTTGCAGTAAGTGCCATAAAAGTAATAGATGGGTTTTGATTGCCCACCGAGGTCATGCAGGCTCCATCTGTAACAAATACATTTTTGCAGTTGTGTAACTGATTCCAGCCATTGAGCAACGATGTTTTGGGGTCTTTGCCCATACGAACGCCACCCATTTCGTGAATATCCAAACCAGGAGCTTGTTTGGAATCGAACATATATATGTTTTTACAACCTGCTTTTTCGAGCATTTCGGAGGCTTGCTGATGAAAGTCTTTCATCATATTAGTATCGTTAGGCTCGTTGTATCCCACCGAGGTAATCAACTGTGGCATACCCCATGCGTCTTGTTGGTCTTTGCTCAGGCGTAGGTGGTTTTCAAATCTTGGAACTGTTTCTCCTTGCATCTGAATATAAACACTCCAAGGCCCGAGTTTGCTCATTTTTTCTTTCAACTCTGCTCCAAATCCGTGTCCGTTTCGAGTGGCTTCGCTCTGACGGGAAGCCGAAAATGCCACCATATAGCCCCTCATAAAATCAGTGTTGTCTTGCTTGAATACATTACGAAACGATGGCATAAAGGCAGATGTTGGCCTACGACCAGCATAGTATTTATCTTGAAATCCTTCATGAATTGCGCCACCTTGGCCTTTATAATTATGGAAAGCGATATAGTGACCCAACAAGCCGTTGTCGTTACCTAAGCCGTTAGGGAAGCGATTTGAGGTGGAATTGAGTAACACCAAATTAGTGTTTAAACATGCTGCATTAACAAAAATAATCTTGGCAAAATATTCTGTTATTTGCTTGGTGTGTGTATCAATCACACGCACGCCAGTTGCTTTACCCTTTTGGTCGTCGTAAATGATAGAATGAACCACTGAGTCTGGCCTGAGGGTAAGCTTCCCCGTGCGACTGGCAGCAGGCAAGGTGGCAGAATTAGAGCTAAAATAGCCACCGTACGGACAACCCCTGTAGCACAAATGTCTGGCTTGGCATTGCCCTCTGCCCAACTCAGTATGAATGGGCTGTGGTTGTGTTAGGTGGGCACATCGGCCTATAATAACGTGTCGGTCAGTATAGTTTTTATGAATGCGCTCTTGTATGTGCTTTTCTAAGCAGTTTAGCTGCCACGGAGGCAAAAACTCGCCATCTGGCAGATGCTCGAGGCCATCTTTGTTGCCACTTATGCCAGCAAAACGCTCAACATGACTGTACCATGGCGCTAAATCATCGTAGCGAATGGGCCAATCCACAGCAAATCCATCACGGGCAGGCGCTTCAAACTCATACTTGCTCCAGCGTTGGGTTTGGCGTGCCCACACCAACGACTTACCCCCAACTTGATAGCTCTTAATCCAGTCGAAGGGTTTTTCTTGAATGTACGGATGCTCGTTGTCTTTTACAAAAAAATCTTGAGTGGCTTCATCAAGAGCATAGCAACGGCTGGCAATGGGGTTTTCCTTTTCAAACGAATCGGGCATACGCAGATGGTGCTCAAACTCCCATGGATGTTTCATGGCAGTAGGGTAATCTTTTACATGCTCTACATTGCGCCCACGCTCCAGCACAAGGGTACGTAAACCCTTTTCACACAATTCTTTGGCGGCCCATCCGCCCGAAATGCCAGAGCCAATCACTATGGCATCGTAGGTGTTGAGCTTATCTGCTTTGAGGTTAAGTTGCATACATGAAGATTTTGTTGCAGATTAAAACTAATAAAAAAACAGATAGCCTTTTTGAAAATGTGAATACTTAGGAGTCATCTGCTTGATTTTCAATGAAATACTTATCAAAATTGGATACTCAATTTTTGAAAAATTATGATGTAATGACAAACTGCTACAAACTAAAAAACAGCAAGCGCTATGCCTGCTGTTTCTTGTATCTCTTGTCTAACAATCTCTTGTCTATCTCGAAATTTCTAATACTTCAAAATGTACTTTTCCGGCAGGTACGGTGATTTCGGCCAATTCGCCTACTTTTTTACCCAATAAGCCTTTACCAATTGGCGAGGTTACAGAGATTTTATTCAATTTCAAGTCGGCTTCTTCTTCGGCTACCAATGTGTAAGACATCTCTCGCCCGTTGGCTTTGTTTTTAATTTTTACCGTTGACAGCACCGAAACTTTTGAAATATCAATCGAAGACTCATCCAACAAACGAGCAATGGAAATTATTTCTTCCAATTTAGAAATTTTCAGCTCGTGAAGTCCCTGAGCATCTTTGGCGGCATCGTATTCGGCATTTTCGCTGAGGTCGCCTTTGTCACGAGCTTCAGCTATTTGGCGAGCTATGGCGGTTCTACCTTTGGTCTTTAATTCTTGTAATTCGTTCTTTAGTTTATTGAGACCTTCTTCGGTGTAATAAGCTACTTTTCCCATCTTTTTACTAAATTAATATGTTCTGTACTCCATAAAAACAAAAAGAACGGTAAATTAAACCGTTCTGCGTCAATTTGGACTGTTGGCAGTGTTAGTTTAATTCCCTATCGGTTTGCGAAAAAAATTAAGTCGTTTCGTCATGTTGGCGTGAACGGGACAGCAAAAATAGCAATATTTGCAGAGAAGGCAAAATTTTTAACGAAGTTATCAGTTCTGCAAATGGGGTAGTACCTTACAAATGACTGATTATTAACAAGAACGAATATCGTGAGAATTATCTTTATGGGAACGCCAGAATTTGCCGTAGCAAGTTTGGCTATTTTAGTAGAAAATGGGTGCAACGTAGTAGCAGTAATTACCTCTCCTGACAAACCTGCTGGCAGAGGATTGAGCCTTCATGCCTCGCCAGTTAAGGAGTATGCTGTTTCAAAAGGGATTCCAGTGTTGCAACCTGAAAAATTAAAAAATCCAGCATTTTTAGAAGAACTTCGTAGCTATCAGGCCGATTTACAAATTGTAGTGGCGTTCAGAATGTTGCCAGAAGTAGTTTGGGCCATGCCTCCACTGGGTACTTTCAACCTTCATGCGTCGTTGTTGCCTCAGTATCGAGGGGCCGCCCCAATCAACTGGGCTATTATCAATGGTGAAACCGAAACTGGTATCACCACGTTTTTCTTACAACACGAAATAGACACCGGCAACCTCATCTTTCAAGAAAAAGAGCCGATTCTGCCACAAGACAATGTAGGCTCACTTTACGAACGCCTCATGCACAAAGGCGCAGCATTAGTACTTAGAACAGTACGAGCCATTGAGTCAGGCAGTTATCCACAAATTCCACAACCCGAAGTGGATAACTTAAAACACGCTCCTAAGATTTTTAAGGAAACTTGCCAGATTGACTGGAACCAGTCAGCTTTGCAAGTTCATGACTTTATTAGAGGCTTATCGCCCTACCCTGCTGCTTGGACAATACTGCAAGGCAAGGTTTGCAAAATATACATGACAGAGGTGAGAAGCGAGGTGATTAGTGGGCATTTCGAGACAGATGGTAAGCACTACTTGCGTTTTGGTTGTGAAGGCGGGAGTTTAAACGTGCTTGAGCTACAAGTAGAAGGCAAAAAACGCATGGGGATTGAAGAATTTTTGAGAGGATTTCGGGTGAGTTAATATCACATAACAAAATGCAATATGAAAACGATTTTCCTTTTGTTGGGCATCTCAACCCTCTCATTTACTCAGGACGACCCCGAGCTCAAAGCCTTTGTACCCAAAGGCTTTAGTATCAATCAAGTAGCCACGGGCGATTTTAATGGTGATGGCAGACCCGATAAAATAGTGGTGCTTGACTTTGAAAGTGATAAGAAAAACGAAGAAAATCGGCCTTTGTTAATTTTGCTTCGGGGCGCAAATGGTAAACTTTTGCTGGCAAAAAAAATCAACACCGCTTTGTTGTGCCAAAGCTGCGGTGGCACTATGGGAGACCCTTTGCAAGAAATTGAGGTAGAAAAAAATGGATTTGCCATTAGCTACTACGGCGGCAGCAGCTGGCGCTGGGGCATGAGCTATCGGTTTCGGTACGATGCCGCCCTCAAAACATGGATCTTGTATCAATATAGCGATACTTCAACCCGTCCAGCATTTGCAGAAGATGGTAAAGCAGCGCAAGAAGAAGGTGTAGTAGAAGAAGATTTCACAATTCCAGAAGCTGAGTTATTGACAAAGACCCCTATTGACCAGTTTGATTCGGAGAATTTTCCAGCAACTGACAAAGGCGCAAAATGGCTCATAACTGCCCCTAAAGCAAGGTTTTATGCCCAACCCAATGCTACTAACCTCAAAAAAGCCTACCTACTCAAAGGCGACGAAGTAGCGGTATATCAATTAACTAAAAATTTTGTGAGAGCTACTTATACCAACAAAGCTGGGCGTACAACAAGCGGATTTTTGTTAAGAAAAGAAGTGTCAAAAAAATAAAGCATCAAGCGTGTGCCGCTAACCACTCTTCCCCGTTGTGGTAAACTTCTTTTTTCCAGATAGGAACTACCTGCTTCAGAGTATCAATAATCCACTGGCACGCCTCAAATGAAGCTGCACGGTGAGGCGTAGAAACAGCCACCACAACAGCTACTTCGCCTATTTGCAAAATACCCTTACGGTGTACCATCGCTATTTTCTCAATATCCCAGCGTTGGTGAGCTTCGTCGGCCAATTCTTGCATTTTCTTGACGGCCATAACATCGTAGGTTTCGTATTCGAGGCGGGTTACTTCTTTGGCATTGTTGTGATTGCGCACTGTGCCAATAAAGACATCGACAGCACCAGCCCTATCAGACTGAACAGCCTCAATAACTTGCTGAATATCAATAGTTTGTTCGGTAATTTTTATCATTGATGTTTATTTATGACCACCAGCCAGCGGCAAGTCAGGAACTCAGCCAAAACAAGCAACTTAGCCAAAGTAAGTGGCAAAATATGCTGATTGTCAGTGTTTTACAAAACTAATTGCCTACTTATCCTCCACTCACAGGTGGAATCAGGGCAATTTCGTCGGTCTCTGTGAGTAGTTGAGTTGACTCGGCATAATCGCTATTGACAGCTACAAGTAACGAACTGATTTGCCCTAAGCGTGGATAGGTAGTTTTGAGGTGACTCAACAGTGTTTCCACACTGGGGTTATCTAACGAAACGGACAGGTGGTTTTTTCCCACGATGTCACGGGTAATGCCAAAAAGGGAGAGATGGAGCGTTTGCATGACCAAAAATAAAAACATTTCATGGAAGGAAACGTTTTTTGTACGCATATTTGTTCAAGTATATAACGGTGAATAATAAATGATGAGTATTAAATAGTCATAGGCAATTGTAATGTCATTAGTTTGTATAGATGTAATATGCTGACTATTAGGTATTAATGAATAATTTTCTCTTAAAATGCCCTTATTTGATAATCACGGACGGCCCATTACCTACCTTCGGCTTGCAGTAACAGACCGATGCAATTTGCGTTGCTTTTACTGTATGCCCGAAGAAGGTGTGAAGTATTTGCCCAAAAAGCATTTGCTGAGCTACGAAGAAATGGAGCGAACCGTACGAGTATTAGCAAGTATGGGCGTACAGAAAGTACGCATCACTGGTGGTGAGCCTTTTGTGAGGCATGATTTAGTGCCATTTATGTACAGACTGGCTGATATTGAGGGAATTACCGAAATTGCACTAACAACAAACGGCGTGCTAACGGGGCAATACATTGATGATTTGAAGGCAATAGGGGTCAAAACTATTAACCTAAGCATGGACACGCTCGACCGCCAGCGATTTTATGAAATCACCCGCCGAGATGAGTTTAGCAAAGTAGAAAAATGTATGTATGACTTGCTCAACAACGGTTTTGAGGTAAAACTCAATGCCGTAGTGATGGATGGCAAAAACACGCAAGACATTTTGCCTATGGTGGCATTAACTCGTGATTACCCTGTCAATATTCGGTTCATTGAAGAAATGCCCTTCAACGGCGAAGGCAGCCACTATCCTGTTTTGAACTGGACATATCGAAAAATATTAGACGAAATCCGCTCCCAATATCCTGACTTACAGAAAATTATAGACGGGCCTCATTCTACTTCTTACAACTACCAAGTGCCTGGCTATCAGGGAACCATCGGGGTTATTGCGGCTTTTAGCCGAACCTTCTGCGGCACTTGCAACCGCATTCGACTCACTGCACAAGGTGTGTTAAAAACCTGCCTTTACGACGACGGCGTACTACAACTACGTGATTTGCTCCGAACGGGCATATCAGATGAGGGGTTGCGGGATGTTTTTGCCGAAATTTTCCAAGACCGCCCCAAAGATGGCTACGAAGCCGAAACCCGGCGAAGTTCATTAGTAAGCGAATCTATGACAACTATAGGAGGGTGAAAATAAATTCCCATTCAAAAAATTGCATTTTCATTCCTTAGCGACTAAGTTTGCCAACGCAAAAATCAATTCTTCGTACCCGAGGTAATTGATTTATACAGAAGAGGCGAGAGAACAGGCTCTGTGACCCTCTGGCAACCTACTCCGAAGGCGTTCGGGACAAGGTGCTAATTCCTACCCCGCAAGATGGTCTTGTAGGGAGATATAAACCAATTACGACCATGTTTTTTTACTCTTTTATGCCCTGTTATGGGCTCATTTCCTCTTCTGGTTTTTTGGTAACTCGAATGCACAGCTACTGTTGCTGATGCCTGTTCTTTTTCGGCGTATAGTTGGCTGAATCATAACAGTTTGGTTACTGGCTTTGGCTGGTTAATATCCACTACCTTTTTATAGACGTACCTTTCTTAACTATTTAAACTTTGAACAAACATGAACTTCGAGACCCTGCAAGTACACGCTGGACAAGAAATTGACCCCACCACTAAGGCCAGAGCGGTGCCTATTTACCAAACAACAGCTTATCAGTTTGACGATTCGGCGCACGGGGCCAGGTTGTTTGCCCTACAAGAATTCGGGAATGTTTATACCCGACTCATGAACCCCACCAACGACATCTTTGAGAAACGAATAGCAGCTTTAAATGGCGGTGGTGCTGCATTGGCAGTATCGTCGGGTCATGCGGCACAGTTTTTGGCTATTAACAACATTACCAGCGTGGGCGACAATTTTGTTACTACGTCGTTTCTATACGGTGGTTCGTACAACCAATTCAAAAATTCATTTAAAAACATTGGCGTAGATGCCCGCTTTGCTGATGGCGATAAAGTGGAAAGTTTTGAGCGACTGATTGATGAAAAAACCAAAGCCCTTTACTTAGAAACTATTGGCAATCCGGGCTTCAATGTGCCTGATTTTGAAGCATTCGCCAAACTTGCTGCTAAATATGACTTGCCAATTATCGTGGACAACACCTTTGGTGCAGGTGGTGCAATATGCCAGCCAATCAAATGGGGAGCCCATGTAGTAGTTGAGTCTGCAACTAAGTGGATTGGCGGGCATGGTACTACTATGGGCGGGGTCATTACCGACGCTTGTACTTTTGACTGGGGTAATGGTAAATATCCACAATTTACCCAACCTTCGCCCAGCTATCATGGGCTGGTGCTGGATAGTGTTTTTGGTAAGAATGGTCCATTTGGCAACATTCAGTTTATTATTCGCTGTAGAGTAGAAGGCTTGCGTGACTGGGGGCCTTGTCAAAGTCCGTTCAATTCGTTTTTGCTGTTGCAAGGTCTCGAAACGTTATCTTTAAGAGTAGAGCGCACCTGTGATAATGCGTTGGCCTTAGCTCAGTGGCTCGAATCACATCCTGCGGTTGAGTCAGTAAATTATCCGGGGCTGGCAAGTAGCCCTTACCATGATTTGGCAAAAAAATACTTAACTCGTGGCTTTGGTGGGGTGTTGTCGTTTAAACTCAAAGCAGGTAAAGAAGCCGCCGATAAATTGGTGAACAGCGTGAAACTCATTAGCCATTTGGCAAATGTAGGTGATTCTAAAACACTAATTATCCACCCTGCCAGCACAACGCACTCTCAATTATCAGAAGCAGAGCAGGTTACAGCTGGTGTAGCACCAGGTTTATTGCGTATTTCGCTTGGTATCGAACACATTGACGACATCAAGACTGATATTGAGCAAGCGTTTTCTCAACTTTAATTATTAGTTCTGGGTTTGTAACGAAGGTCTGACCTATACAGAAAGACTTTGACTGGTGCAAGCGAAACGTCGCTCTATGTTAACGCTTGCACCAGATCAAGACAGAACCACTTAATATGTTACGGCAGGGGTTAGACCTTCGGTACAAACTCCAATTCATAGATACTGACAGATGGCTTTACAAACGTTTTACTATCCTCATCCTTTTTCGCTTGAATCGGGCGAAGAACTGCCCGAACTTCGGGTAGCGTACATGACATGGGGAACACTCAATGCAGAACGAACGAATGTGATTTGGATTTGCCATGCCCTAACAGGAAGTGCTGATGCCGCCGACTGGTGGAGTGGGCTGGTAGGTGAAGGGAAATTGTTTGACCCAACTCATTACTTTATTGTTTGTGCCAATGTGCTTGGCTCTAACTACGGCTCTACCAATCCGCTTTCTATCAATCCGCATACAGGCAAGCCATACTATCATGCCTTTCCGACTATTACGATTCGAGACATTGTAAAATCATTTGACTTGCTTCGTGAATATCTGACTATCAACGGAATAGATACCTGCGTAGGTGGTTCGCTTGGTGGGCAACAAGCCTTAGAATTTGCGATTTTGAGGCCAAGCCTCATCAAAAAATTGATTCTGATGGCGACCAATGCCGTGATGTCGCCATGGGGGATTGCATTTAATGAGTCGCAGAGGATGGCCATTGCTTGCGACCCTACTTGGAAAGAAAACCGCCCCGATGCTGGGCTAACAGGCATGAAAACGGCTCGTGCTATTGCACTGCTTTCGTATCGAAATTATGAAACGTATGCGCTAACCCAGCAACGGAACAGAGAAGGACTGAAAGAAGATTTTAGAGCCTCAACCTACCAGCGTTATCAGGGCGAAAAAATTGCCCAACGCTTCAACGCCTTCTCGTATAATGTACTAACTAGGGTAATGGATACACATGATGTGAGCCGAGGTAGAGATGGTATTGTACGGACACTTCAGCAAGTAAAAGCCCGCACGCTGATTGTGGCAATCTCGTCGGATGTGTTGTTTCCGCCCGCCGAACAGCAAGGCTTGGCAAGATATATACCAGGAGCCAAGTACGTCGAAATCAATTCGGTGTATGGTCACGATGGTTTTCTGATTGAGAATGAGGCAATTAAACAAGCTATTCAATCATGGGAAGCCGAGGAAGTTGTAGCCGATTTTTCAGTATTAGTAGCAAAAACATAAAGTTTTTTCGAGAGAAGAAACGCTTTTTCTATCTTGCGTAGGTTATAAACATTGATAAAAGAAGTAGGAGGTAAGAAGTCGGGCTTCTTGCTTTGTACTTACTTCTTGCATCTCCTAATCATCACCTACCATGATAAAAACCAATACTCGTTGCTACGCACAGTCCAACCACACAAAAGGGACATCATCGTTTTTTAGTTATTGCTTACTTTTGGCTGCTTACTTGTTATCTTCCACAGCCTATTCTCAGCAGATTGCGCCGCTTACGGTCGAAAAAATCATGCAAGACCCCAAGTGGATAGGCGTTGCACCCACGAACCCCATTTGGTCTGAAGATTCAAAAACGATTTATTTTAACTGGAATCCAGACAAGAATAAGGGCGATTCACTCTATATGATTTCATTGTCTAATAAAAGTCCAGCGAAAGTTGCTCCTGCTGTAAGAAGGGCCTTGCCCTCGTCATTTGGTTCGTATAATCGAAGCCGCACACTTAAGGTATATGCTCGTAGCGGTGACTTGTATCTACTTGATTGTAACACACTTGGTGTAAGGCAACTCACCAACACTGTTGATAATGAAAGTAATCCGCAGTTTAGTCAAGACCAGCAAAAGATTACATTTCAGCGGGCTAATAATTTATATTCGATGCACATTGTTACGGGCGAAATCAAACAATGGACAAATTTTTTGCCTGGCACCAAACGCCCCGAAGCCAAACCCAATGAGCAGGAGAAATGGCTGAAACAAGACCAACTGGCACTTTTTGATATTCTGAAAGAACGGGCTGATAAGCGCAAAGAAACCGAAAAAATTAACAAAGGCGATGCCCCCAAACGCCCCAAAGAGCTTTACACAGAAGACAAACAAGTAGATAATGTACAACTGAGCCCTGACGAAAACTACGTTACTTACCGCCTTACCAAAGCTTCTCCTGGCAAAACCACCATAGTACCTAACTACGTGACAGAATCGGGCTTTACCGAAGATATCCCCGCACGCAACAAAGTGGGTTATGCTCTGGCCTCTGCCGAAACTTGGGTTTATGACATCCGCAAAGATACCTCTCTCCAAATTTCGACTCGAGAGATTCCGGGTATTAACGACCCCACCGACTACTCAAAAGATTATGCAAAAACAGCAAAGACAGACACCGCTAAAAACAAACCCGCCGCACCTAAAACAGAACCACGAAAAGTACTTATTAGTAGCGTTTATTGGTCCGAAGATGGTAAAAATGCGGTGGTCGTCATCCGAAGCTTTGACAATAAAGACCGTTGGGTTATGGGCTTAGACATAACCACACGAAAACTAAAACTCCTTGACCGCCAACGAGATGAAGCATGGATTGGTGGCCCGGGCATGGGTTTTGGCTTTGGTGGTGGCTCGTTGGGCTGGACAGACAACCAAACATTTTATTACCAGTCAGAAGCCGATGGGTATTCGCATCTTTACACTGTGAACGTAACAACTGGGGAGAAAAAACAACTTACCAAAGGCAAGTTTGAAGTGCAAAATTTGCAATTGTCTAACGATAAAAAAACGTTTTATCTAACT
This sequence comes from Spirosomataceae bacterium, assembly GCA_044228045.1. Taxonomy (GTDB): domain Bacteria; phylum Bacteroidota; class Bacteroidia; order Cytophagales; family Spirosomataceae; genus JAXLVB01. The sequence goes on along the minus strand of JBGAVQ010000001.1, from coordinate 11,416 downwards.
ACTAATGAAGTTCACCCTGGTGAACAACATTTCTATAAAATGGCTTCAACAGGTGGCGAGCGTATCAAAATCACGAGCTTGACAGGGGCTAACCAAGTCACAATTTCGCCTGACGAATCGCAGTTAGCCATTCTGTATTCGTACTCAAACAAGCCTTGGGAGCTTTATTTGCAGGAAAATAAACCAGCCGCTACACCTCAGCAAATTACCCAATCAACCAGTGCAGCCTTTAACAGTTACCCGTGGCGTGACCCGCAAGTGATTACCTTCAAAGCCTCCGACGGTGCCGATGTGTATGGACGTTTGTATGTTCCCAAAAAGAAAAACGGCGCAGCCGTAGTGTTTGTACACGGTGCGGGTTACTTGCAAAACGCTCATAAGTGGTGGAGCAGTTATTTCCGTGAATATATGTTTCATAATCTCCTCGTTGACAAGGGTTATACCGTCATTGACATTGACTACCGTGCCTCAGCAGGCTACGGACGTGACTGGCGCACGGGTATTTATCGCTTTATGGGTGGTAAAGACCTCACCGACAATGTGGATGCGGCTAAGTATCTTATTGAAAAACACGGTATTAACCCCAATCGAATTGGTGTGTATGGTGGTTCGTATGGCGGTTTTATTACCCTGATGGCCATGTTTACTACCCCCGATGTGTTTAAGGCTGGGGCGGCCTTACGCCCTGTAACCGACTGGGCGGCGTACAATCATGGCTACACCTCTAACATTTTGAACGAACCTTTTACCGACAGCCTGGCTTACCACAAAAGCTCGCCTATTTATCATGCAGCAGGTCTTAAAAATCATCTATTGATTTGCCATGGTATGGTGGACGTGAACGTACACATTCAGGATTCGTTCCGATTGGTACAACGCTTGATTGAATTGAAAAAAGAAAACTGGGAAATGGCAGCCTATCCGATGGAAGACCACGGTTTTGTAGAACCTACCAGTTGGATGGATGAATACAAAAGGATTTTGAAGTTGTTTGAAGAAAAGCTAAAGTAATCAGCAGGGGTGTTGTGCTTTTTTGTATGACAACACCCTGCTAAATTGCTTAACCATAATTTGGTTTGCATTTTTTGAATATTTTTTGTTCTTTTATCAAGTATTTTTTTACTAACCAAAAACTAACCACTATGCAAACCCTCAAAATCAATTACTTGGCTATTTTGGTCTGTGTTGTATTGGCGCAGGTTATTCCCGCCGTTTGGTACACAGTACTGAGTGAACCGTGGATGAAAGCCAATAATATTACCATGGAGCAAGCCCAAGCGGCTGCCTCGGCCACCCCTTACTTGGTTAGCATTATTCATTCCGCTTTATTATCGCTGGTGATGGCTTGGCTATTCAAACGAATGAACGTATCGTCAGGGATGGATGGGCTTCAAATTGGTCTGGCTATTGGTTTTGCTTTTGTGTTGATGGAACACATGACCGTCAATTCATTCTCGCTACGCCCCTATTACCTCACATGGATTGATGGTGGCTGCACCTTTGTCGTAATTCCTATTATTGGTTTTATTTTAGGGTCTTGGCGGAAGTACGAGTAAATGTTATGAAAGTTGTACATTACGCTTTAGGAACAAAATCACTGTGCAATCGTGTTACATCTGTAGCACGATTTTTTGTTTAGCTCATTTTGCAATTTCACAAAAAGAAAATAATTGGGAGTGTAGAAATGCACAAATTTGGTGGAGCGGCTTTTGGCAAACCCACCATGGCGGTTTATTGCTACTACCTCGACGGCCTCCTGATTGACACCGCCCAACGGCATTGTGAAACGGAAGTAAAACACACATTTGCCCATCAACCCATCGAGCAAATAGCCCTTACTCATTGGCACGAAGACCACTCTGGTAATGCCCAAACATTGCAAGAATTGTCTAAAGCTCCCATTTACGCCCATCCTATAACAGAACAAAAAATCAGAAATGGTTTTGATATTTTGCCTTATGAAAAGTATTTTTTTGGTAAAATAAGGCCTGTTTTGGGCGAGATTCGCCCCATGCCCCCAATACTGGAAACAACTCACCATCAACTAACTCCAATCTTCACCCCTGGGCATTCGGCAGACCATTATGTGCTGTTAGAAAAAAATAAAGGTTGGTTATTTTCAGGTGATTTGTTTGTAGGGGTCAAAATCAAGGTTTTTCGAAAAGCTGAAAATATACACCAGCAGATCGCCTCTATTCAAAGAGTATTACAAGAAGATTTTGAGGTTGTATTCTGCGGCCATTCTCCTCAACTCCAAAACGGCAAAGGGCTTTTTAAAGCCAAACTACAATACTTCGAGGATTTTGTGGGAAATGTGTTGGCTCTTCATCAAAAAGGCCTTTCAGTAAAAGAAATCATGCAACATTTAACCCTAAAAGAGGCCTGGTGGTTGCGATTGTTTACCTTCAACGATGTAAGTGTAGCGTATTTAGTTACTTCTGCCATTGAGCATCAAGAAAAAGCCCACACCAACTAAGGTATGGGCTTTTCATCTGGTATTCAATTGTTTATTTAGTATTAGCTTATTTGACTGGATGATAGTAGCCAAATATAATTCCCATTTCGTCTTCGCTGGTTAGTCCAAAACTTACCGTTTTGTCGGTTTCATTGTAGTAAGTTATCTCCGAAGTGAGTCCTTCACCTTTTTCCAAAATCAAAGCTGGGGTAAAGTTCTTAATCAGAGGATGTTCCCAGTCGGTGGTTTCGTAAATAACTTGTCCATCACGAGCACCACCTTTGATTTTGATGACAAATTTTTCGCCACGCTTGTGCATGTGCGAGGTCAGCATCACAATAGCTGCTCTACCATTGCTGGTTAATGAAGTAAACGACTTGGTAAATGTCTTACGAGTTTTGGCCGGAATTGGGATGTCTTGATTACTCAAATCCAACATCTGTACTACATTTTGCACTGTTGATTTATCTACTGAGTAGAAATTAACATAGTTTTCACCATAAATAGAGGCCGTACCTTTGTTGAAATAATGCGGATTTAGGTCATACGAATAGTTGGCAGGCATCAAAATAGCTGTTCCGGCAGGCAAAGTATAGTCATAGTTGGCATTGCCGCCACCACCTACAAACACATGGTTTGACATCGAAAGCACCGTAAGTAAGTTAAGGGTATTATCTCCATTTCGCAAATCACGCACTTGGTTCATTATCGGAAGATTTTTACGATCACGGAAATCATAAATAACCAAGTGATGTGTATTTTGGCGGCTTTTGAGTTTAATCCGGTTCACATAAATATCTTGGGTATTGCCAACTTGTTTATGAACAAATATTTCACGCTCAAAATTGGGTTTTACTTCAAACTTCTCAATATACATTTGCACGCCCGATAGCCCTTCTTGCTGTGGAGTAGGGAGTGGGTCAAATGTGGTAGAAACACTTGGGGTTTTGTCATCCAGAACTTTCTCGTCCACCACACTTCCTTTGCGAGGTGCACCTGCCTCTATCCAACGGCGTACAAATTCTAATTCGCCCACTGTTAAAGCTGTGCCCCCCAAGGGCATAGGTGCACCGTATTCCTTGCCACCATGATGCGTTATATCAAAATTGAGCTTGTGATACAACAAGCTTTCAGATGACTTAAACGGCTTCACTCTCAGGTAATTATCTGCCAGTGCGTCTGCATTTTTGGGTTTTACGTTTACCAAATTATCATACGCAACACCGGCAGCTAACACCAGTCCATGTTGCTTGTATGAATTGTCCGTAGCAGAAGCATGACAACCCGACGAAGCGCAGTTTGTGGTCAAGATTTTCTCTTGAATTAAGTCAAAAGTGGCTTTTTCAGTAGTAGTTGGGTTGTCTTCGGTTGTATTTTTACATGCTCCCAACAACATGGCTATAAGAATTGCCCCTGCAAACGTTTTTACAATAGATAGTTTATTAAGTTTCATAATCTGAAGTGTAAGTGATAAATCTGGCTTTTGACTATTTGTTGAAACGAAAGTTTAATCAAAATAATATCAAAGCTCCTTAATTCTTTTGATTGAAAACACTGTTTTTCAACCAATCATGTGAGCCTATATACCAATGTAAATACAAATCTAATAAACTGATTTTCAAAAAGTTGTTTTCGATGAAACAAAATAGCTGTCTCATCGTGTTTTTTCATAAAGTAGCCATACTTTACAACCTTTTCTGAGCCATAGGTGTCTTTTTTCAACAAAGATTAAACACTTGGGCTTGGGCTTGCCCATTATGGTATCTGAGGAAGAACTAATACAGGGATGTCGGTATAACGACAGGGTGTCTCAGCGGAGGCTTTATGACCTTTACGCTGGGAAGATGCACGTTGTGTGCCTACGCTATGCCCGTACTACAGCCGAAGCCGAAGATATTTTGCAAGAATCGTTCATTAAGGTATTTGAAAAAATTGGTACGTTTCGTCATGAGTGCCCCTTGGGGGTTTGGATTAAGCGCATTGTCATCAACACGGCACTCAACCATGTGCGCACGTACCAACGCTTTCAAAACACAGTGGATGCCGAAAGTGTAGAGAACGAATTGGAAGACGACCAAGCGGGCATTTCGGGTATTTACTTCCAAGAATTACTTAATGTTGTGAGGCAATTACCGCCGGGTTGCCAAACAGTATTTAATCTCTACGCCATTGAAGGCTATCAACACAATGAAATTGCCAAGATGTTGAATATTTCGGAGGGAACGTCGAAGTCGCAGTATGCCCGAGCCAAACAATTGCTCCAGCGGATGCTGGCTGATAAAATGCAGGTTTAATTGTTCATGAATTTGACCCAAATTAGCCACTACAATTGTGTAAATCCCCTTCTCGGAGGGACAGGGACAACCGACACTTCGGTGGGTAACAGTTCGTTAATAAGCCCAAACTACCAAAGCAGGAAAACAATATTAGAGAGAGAAGAAAATGAGCAAGTTAGAGAACAAGTTTGAAGAATCGTGGCAGAAGGCATTTGATGATGCTTCGGTGCCCCCACCCGAGCGGGTTTGGGAAGGCATTGCATCACATTTAGACCTAACCACACCCCCAGCATACACAAAGTCAAGCAAGTGGTCTTATTTGCTCGTTTCGCTGGTGCTATTGTTAGTGCTGGGGCCGTTGGGATGGGTGTTTTGGATTAAAAGCGAGAAGAACAATGAGCAAGTGCTAACAGGTGGCAAACAAGTAGCAAAAAGTAAAGAGCAAGGGGTAAGAGGCAAGGAACAAGACCTTGACTTGCACTCAACTGAACTGGCAAAAAATACGGAACAAGAGGCAAATGGCAACGAACAGGCCTTGAACTCAACTGAATTGTTGAATAGCAAAGGAGAAGGAAAGGTTAAAGAACAAGACATCAACTTACACTCAACTAAGCTGGCAAAAAATACGAGACAAGAGGCAAATGGCAACGAACAGACCTTGCACTCAACAGAATTGGCAAAAGGTAAAGGGCAAGTTTCAATTAGAAGAAAAGCCGTTGAAAATCTACCAATAGAATCTGTGCAACTGTCTGCTCAGGATGAGCGGTTAAAAGCCTTAAAACAGGTATCAAAACACACTGAACCTTATACTGAGCTTACTACTTCTCAACCAAGCCAGGTAAATGATAAAGAAGAGGTTTTTTCAAACAAAAAAGTTGACACAACTCCTAACAACCAAGAGCTACTGATTGCTAAAACAAAACAATCAAGCAGAATGCAGCGAGGTAAGCAGCAAACCACTGCAAATACCTCAGTTCAAGAGCCTCTATCTTTCAATCAAACTCAACAACCCCAAGTGTCTATCGAAGCTGAGGTTGCAGAAGAAAGCCTTGCCACCGCCATTAAACGAGAAAACTGGATAGCTAATTATCTCAAAAACAAATCATTAGCAAAAGTAGTCTTTCCGTTTCCTACTATTACGGTCACTAATCAACCCCCACCGTTTATAAAACCTGTTTCAAAAAGGCATTTAGACTGGTGGCTTGGTATTAACCTGATGGTCAATCGGTTCAATCCAAATGCAATGATTGACGACATTGCTATTTCTTCGATTACAGCCGTAAATAGTATTTCAGGATTTAATGCCTTGGTTGGTCAAAAACCGTTTTCTATTTCACAGCCAGGCAACTCTTATCTAATTGGTTTTCAAGCAGGTGTAGCTATTAGCAAACACGTGTTTATAGAAAGCGGAATCCAGTATTGGCGAGGCAACTCATGGCTCGAAAGCGATGCACTGATTATGAACCGATTAGATAGCAAGCGAGCTGATTTATACAATAGTTTTTTGGCAAACAACCAAGTAATTCCAGTATTTAGTCGTCAAAACGTACTGCTACCGACCAACAACCCCTACCGTGTTCAGAATGTATATCAATACCTAAGTGTACCCCTGCGGGTAGGGTATCGCTTGCGGCCATTACCCAAGGTAGAAACCGCCGTGTTGGCTGGGGCTTCGGGTGATTTTTTCCAGAAAAATACCATTCACACCCAAACAGCAAACTTGGTAAGCAGTATCGAATACACCCGCCAAGATCATTGGTATCGTAACCTCAACCTTAGTGGATTGGTCGGTGTGAGTGTAGGCTACGACCTACCGTCTCGATGGCAAATATCGGCAGATGCTCAGTATCGTCATGCCTTGCTTGATGGTGTAAACCAACCCTCAGCAGTGCATTCTCGCCTTACACAATGGGCCATAGGGCTTGGCTTGAAACGCCACTTTTAGGAAATTTTGAGTGATTCTTCCAACTATTACTTTATAGCCTGTGTCTTTTAACCGAAAACAACCTCAAACAAGCCATGAAAAAATTAGTTGTCCTTTTGGCATTAGCCCTTATGGCTTTTACCTGCGCCAACAACGAAAACACACCCGAAGAAACCCTAACAGACTCCGAGAAACTAACAAAATTAGAAAGTGAAATCACCGACTTTATTAAAGACAATGCCTGCAAACCCGACCGTGAATGTGGTACCATTGCCTTTGGAAGCAAACCCTGCGGCGGCCCATGGAAATTCTTAATTTACTCCCTTACTGCGGCAGATGTAAAAATCCTTAACGAAAAAGTAAATGCTTACAATGCCCTCGAAAAAGAAGTAAACGTCAAAACAGGACGGTCTTCGGATTGCTCAGTTGCCATTAAGCCCAATGTAACTTGTGTTGATGGCGTTTGTAAAATAGTACAGTAAAAGTCTTTCACCAATTACCTATGAACTAATAGTGTCGCACACACTTTCATCAAACAATCTATGAAAACAATTATGAAATCCGCTCACTTCTTGTCAATAGTGCTGATTGCCAGCCTATTGACTGGGTTTTTGAGTTCTTGTACAGATCAGTGCGAGCAAACCATTACTTACCGTACGCAACGGCAAGTGACGCTCTCGCTCTACGAACTTCGACAGAGTGTAAAATCTCAAGCAACTCAGTCGCTCGAGCACCCAGGAAAAATTTATGTTAAAGACAATTACCTATTTATCAATGAAATTAAAAAAGGAATTCACATCATTGATAACACAGACCCATCTTCTCCCAAGCCTATTTCATTTCTGGCGATTCCGGGCAACATTGATTTGGCCGTAAAAGGCAATGTTTTATACGCCGATAGCTACACCGACGTAGTGGCGTTTGATATTAGCACCCCTACTGCTGTCAAAGAAGTAAAAAGAGTTACTGACGTGTTTCAAAATGGTGTGATAGATGGCTTATGGTGGAATTATAACGCATCTACACAGGCCATTACTGACAATACGTGGGATTTAATGACCGAAACCCGACAAGCAGATTGCGACGGACCAAACGGTGGCAATACGAGTGTTTGGTTTGATCGAGCTCTTTCAGCCCAATCTGCCTTTAACTCAAGTGCGGGCGGCGGTGGAGGCACTGGCACAGGTGGCTCTATGGCTCGATTTACCATTACGGGCAATTATCTCTACACCGTATCGAATCAAGACTTGCAATTGTTTGATGTAGCTACTCCTACTAACCCTCAAAAAGGGAAAAAAATAAACTTAGGCTGGGGCATCGAAACCATTTTTCCCTACAAAGACAAGCTCTTTATTGGTTCTACAAGCGGTATGCACATTTATGACAATAGCACGCCGTCAAGTCCAAAGTGGCTTTCTACGTTTCAGCATGTAATGTCTTGCGACCCTGTGGTGGTTCAAGACGATATCGCCTATGTAACCTTGCGCTCGGGTACCATGTGTAATCGTGGCTCTAACCAGTTGGATGTCATTAACGTTTCTAATGCCTCTGCCCCGTTCTTGATGAAAAGTTATCCCATGCAAAACCCACATGGTTTGGGTATTGACTACCCCACCCTCTTCCTTTGTGAAGGCAAGTATGGCCTCAAAACCTTTGATGTGAAAGATGCCCTAAGTATTGACAAAAATCAACTGAATCATTTTGATAATATTGATGCCTATGATGTTATTCCACTAAAAGGCACGCTCATGATGATTGGCAAAGACGGTCTGTATCAATATGATTACAGCAATACCAAAAATTTGAAATTACTGAGTGTCATTCCTGTCGTCAATAAAGGCTTGTAGAGAGTAATGCTGTACTGCAAGGAAATCTAATGATGATGAATCCATGAAAAAAATAATAGTGGCACTCTATTGTCTGCTTAGTTTTTGCACCTACGCACAGGAAAAACCAGCAGATAAGCCAGTCAAAAAGTGGTATGTAAACCATACTGAAATAGGTGTGATGATGGGGCGTAATAATCCCGACGGTTTCAATCGTGCCAATTTAACGGTACAAACCTTCAACGGGTATCGGCTTTGCCCTCAATTGGCAGTTGGACTCACCATTGGAGCCGACTGGTACACGGCCATGTTGGTTTCGCCAATGGCAGTAGGCGTTCGTTACGATTTATCCAAACAAAAGAAAATAACCCCTTACCTAAGTTTAGACAGCGGCTATGGCACAGCATTATTGAATAAAACCACTGATAACCTAAGCTACAAAGGTGGGATAATGGTTAATCCTGCTGCTGGTCTCAAGTTCAGGTTAAGCGACGAAACGGCTTTGGTTTTCAACATTGGATATAAATATCAGGCCGCTTCAATGGTTCAAGATTATGGCGAGATACCCGCTTGGGGCACACGGTATGCAGAAACGAAATATAATTTTAATCGTTTTTTGGTGCGAGTAGGGGTTAATTTTTAAGAATATGAGAATAAAAGCCATGAAAAATATTCTTATTATTAGCTTAATTGTATTGACTTCATTAGGGCTTTCATGTAAAAATACTGACAACGTCACTAATGATTGTGAAGTAATAAATGTTCAGGATGACTTGAGCCAGCTCACCACTGACGAGTTTCGTATTGATACCGCTTATGTTCAGAGCAATTGTCTGAAACTAAAAGTTAATTATGGCGGTGGTTGTGGCAATGTGTTTTTCAAAATGTATCGGAATCATACTGTATTCCAAAGCAATCCGCAACAAACCATCATTAAGCTAACCTTAGACGACAAAGATTTTTGCAAAGCACTGATATACAAAGACTTGTCTTTTGATATCACAGATATAACCAAAGAGATTGGTAAGCCCGTACTCATTAGAATAGAAAACTATAATCACATGGTTCGGGTTGACTAATCTTTGTCATTTTACATTCTACATAGTTTAGGGTAGTACAAACAGGCCTTCGGTATAAACCGAGGGCTTTGTTTTTGTTTAACTTTGATGCTTAATTCTGGATGCTGATACCAAATATTAGAAAACTTACAACTGGACGATTATTCACTTATTGGTAGTTTTAAATTGAGCTATTCACTTACGACTTTCTTGACTTACGACTTAACAACTTTCTTGACTTACGACTTAACGACTTTCTTGACTTACGGCTTAACAACTTTCTCGACTTATGACTTACGACTCTCGGCTAAATACTGACAACTACTTCATGCAAGAGGCCCTCAAACTCGCCCAAATTGCTGGCGAAGATGGCGAAATACCAGTTGGTGCGGTAGTGGTAAGTCAACACAAAATTATAGGCAAAGGCTATAACCAAACCGAAAAGCTCAAAGACGTAACCGCCCATGCCGAAATGATTGCCATCACGGCTGCCGCACAGCATTTGGGTGCTAAGTATTTGACAAACTGCACTTTATATGTAACACTTGAGCCTTGTGTAATGTGTGCAGGTGCCCTCTACTGGACACAACTCAGCCGCTTGGTTTATGGAGCCTCCGACGACAAAAGAGGATTCTCATTGGTGCAACCTTCACTCGTTCATCCTAAAACAAAAATAGTGACGGGTATTCTTGCAGAAGAATGCCAGCAATTGCTTCATAATTTTTTCAAACAATTAAGAACCTAACTTGATGATAAGTCGTTATACGTGGCAGAAGAGTGTAAAAACTCACCTCAAATTTGAAACAACTTATCGCATATCACAATGGCATTTGAATTAGCACCTCTCCCTTACGCATCTAATGCGCTGGAGCCACATTTTGACCAAGCTACGATGGAAATCCATCATGATCGTCACCACAACGCCTACGTAACCAATCTCAACAACGCCATTGCCGGCACTGCAAATGAAGGCAAAAGCATCGAAGAACTCGTTGCCAATGCAGGCACTTTGGGTGGCCCTATCCGTAACAACGGAGGTGGACATTGGAACCACACGTTTTTCTGGAATATCCTCTCGCCCACAGGCGGTGGAATACCAACAGGGGCCTTAGCCGCTGCCATAGATGCCAAGTTTGGTTCGTTGGATAACCTCAAAGCCGAATTCAAAAAAGCCGCTCTCGGTCGTTTTGGCTCTGGATGGGCGTGGTTAATTGTAGCAAACGGCGAATTAGCCATTAGCTCAACCCCCAATCAAGACAACCCCTTGATGGACATTGCCGAAGCCAAAGGTACACCTGTTTTGGGCTTAGATGTATGGGAACACGCTTACTACTTAAAGTACCAAAACAAACGCCCCGACTACGTAGATGCCTTCTGGAATGTTATAAACTGGGAAGCTGCCGAAGCCAACTATCAAGCTGCTCTTTAAGTACATACTCACGCAATAGGTAATGCCATTTTGGGGTTTTAGACCAAAAAAATACCCATTACCTATTGCAAATTGGCTTTTTACTCCTTAGTTTTGCAACCCAATTTAACAAGATGGAGATTGTAGCTCAGTAGGTTAGAGCGTCGGATTGTGGTTCCGAAGGTCGTGGGTTCGAGACCCATCATTCTCCCCAAATATTTTAAAACCCCTCAAATTTATAAATTTGAGGGGTTTTTATTTTTCAACTACTGTAATGTACTATTTCATAATCAAAGGATTTAGACCTTATCGATGCTAAATATTCTCCAAACTATTATTCAAAACAAAAGCCCTATCTACTCATTAGTTAGGGCTTTGTGTTTACAAATGGTGGTCTCGTTAGGAATCGAACCTAAATCTGAAGCTCCGGAAACTTCCATACTATCCGTTGTACTACGAGACCTTTATT
>JBGAVQ010000092.1:0-19224 GCA_044228045.1 Spirosomataceae bacterium | reverse complement strand
ACACCACTCATGGTACTCGTGGCGTTTGTCCTGCTTGGGTTTTGTTCCGTTGAACTAAAACTTGGTCCACTCCAACTATAACTTGTACCACCTGTTGAGCTTAGGTTAATGGTCGAGCCTTCACAAACGGGGCTGTTGCTGCTGGCTGTTGCTGTTGGCTTCGGATTTACTACTACACTTACCGTCGCTGTGTTGCTGCAACTGTTGCCATTGCTTACGCTCACAGTATAAACACCACTCATGGTACTCGTGGCGTTTGTCCTGCTTGGGTTTTGTTCCGTTGAACTAAAACTTGGTCCACTCCAACTATAACTTGTACCACCTGTTGAGCTTAGGTTGATGGTTGAGCCTTCACAAACGGGGCTGTTGCTGCTGGCTGTTGCTGTTGGTTTGGGATTTACTACTACACTTACCGTCGCTGTGTTGCTACAACTGTTGCCATTGCTTACGCTTACGGTATAAATACCTGACATTGTGCTGGTTGCATTGGCTCGACTTGGGTTTTGTGTTGAGGCTGTGAAGCCACTTGGCCCGCTCCAACTGTAACTTGTGCCGCCTGTTGAGCTTAGGTTGATGGTTGAGCCTTCACAAACCGGGCTGTTGCTGCTGGCTGTTGCTGTTGGCTTTGGATTTACTACTACACTTACCGTTGCTGTGTTGCTGCAACTGTTGCCATTGCTTACACTTACGGTATAAACACCACTCATGGTACTCGTGGCGTTTGTCCTGCTTGGGTTTTGTGTGGAGGCTGTGAAGCCACTTGGCCCGCTCCAACTGTAACTTGTGCCACCTGTTGAGCTTAGGTTGATGGTCGAGCCTTCACAAACGGGGCTGTTGCTGCTGGCTGTTGCTGTTGGTTTGGGATTTACTACTACGCTGGTAGTAGCACTTGCGGTACAGTTAAAACCATTAACAGCAGTTACAGAATAGACCCCTTGGTTTATTGTACCAACATTGGTAATTGTTGGATTTGCTCCACTTGCATTGTAAGCATTCGGCCCACCCCATGTATAGTTTGTTCCACCCGAAGCTGACAAATTAACTATCCCACCAATACAAGCAGGATTACTACTGGCTGTAACCGACGGTTTTGGATTGACTAATACTGTCGCTGTGGCAGTTGAGGTGCAATTATTAGCATTTTTCACCGTGACTGTATATGTCCCACTCATGCTTGTAATTGCTCCTGTTCGGCTTGGATTTTGATCTGTTGAACTAAATCCAGGGCCTGACCAACTATAACTTGTCCCGCCGCTACTGGTCAGGTTAATAGTTTGCCCTTCGCACACAATTCCTCCACCAGCTTGAGCCGTTGGCTTACTGTTGACACTTACACTTGTAGTAGCCGTAGCAGAACAAGACTGAGCATTTGTTACCGAAACAGTATAAGTTCCGCTCATGGCTATTGTGACTCCTGTTCTTACTGGGTTTTGTTCAGTTGAACTAAAACTTGGGCCACTCCAGCTATAACTACTTCCGCCGCTGGCACTTAAGTTGATGGTGCTGCCTTCGCAAACTGGACTATTACTACTGGCTGTCGCTGTTGGCTTCGGATTTACTACTACACTCACAGTAGCTGTGTTAGTACAACTATTACTATTTGTGACACTTACAGTATAAACCCCAGCCATAGCTGTAGTCGCATTGGTTCTTGTTGGGTTTTGAGACCCTGAACTAAAGCCTGGGCCAGACCAACTATATGTAGTGCCGCCTGTTGCACTAAGCGTAATCGTACTACCCACACAGACAGGGCTGTTGCTGGAAGCTACTACTATAGGCTTAGAATAGCACGTAGTTAGCGAGAGTTTATCCAATTTAAGTGCTGTACCGTTGGCATATCCTACTATTCTTATGTTAGTTGTATTGGTAGGTGTATATCCTTCAACGGTTGGAATAGTCTGAAACGTACCATCGTAGTTTTTTGTCACAAAAAAGTCTGGTGTAAAGCCAATCTTAGTAGTACCATTGTAAAACTCTAAGAATATTTTTGAGTTTGGGCCACTATGCTTGGCAGCATAGCCTGTGAAATTGTAGTATTGATCCGCCCCAATGGTGATATCTTGATAGATAAAATAATCCCCTACAATGTCATTGTTATTCAACACTAAAAAATTCCCAAATTGACCTCCAGTTCCAAGACTCACTTGGCCATTTGTAGCCGTCCAACCAGAGGTATTACTATCGAAATTGGGGTTGTTGATTAAGTTTGCAGAAGGACATACACAAGTTGTGTTAGTAGGCGTTGTGTACGTTATACAAACACCCGTAGGTGTTACTGAATTGGGATTTGACCCATCATTTTGCCCTCCACTGGCAGTAGGCCCCCCCCAGTGAACAATACTAATTTTGTCGGCACCATTAGGTAAATAAACCGTTCCTAAGCCACCTTTCCAGTAAGATTGTGTTTTGTTATCAGGTACGTCGCCTGTCCAATTAGACATAGCTTGAATGACGTTGTTTTTAAAAAACACAATTCTATACTTCTCATTCGGTTGTGATACCGAATTGCGCCCTGTGTAGCCGTCCCATGCGATTGCTTCGCTCACTGTCACCATCAGCGAACTATTAAAAGCAACTGGCAACGATATAGGTAAGTTATACACCTCTGTTGCCCCATCTACCAGTCTAAACAACGCTGGTGTTCCATCGGTAGAATTAACACTTTGAGACCAACTTATTGCTCCACTCGGACAAGTTAATGTAGGCGAACAAAAAGGAGGCGCACTTGAGTTGTCTGGGTTGCAGGTTTGCGCAAGTGATAGAATTGAAGTACTCCCTAAAAGAGCTATCAACACAACTATCCGTTGGAAAACGTTAGCGTTTGCTTTGCTATTAGCTTCCAGAGGGGTGAAAGCTGCCTCAATAAGATGATGATAATTCATTGAGATACAGGTAGAATTATCTTGTTTTGAAAGATAACAAGTATTCTTTACTCGAAGCAGATTTTGTAAAAATTTCATACCTTTTTAATTATTGTTTTTGGGCATATTTTTTCTCCAAATCAATACCAAAATAAACTTATTCAGTCTATTATCGCATATAAGACTACAATAGCGAGAATATGTCACTACCACTCGGCTTCTTTGGCGAAGAAGTCAGCAGCATTGAATAAAGTTTTTCTGGATTGGGAGTCTTGCTGGCGGGCTGACTCAAGCATAATAACTAAGTGACAATCAACGATTGAGGCTGGCGGGCTATAAAATCATCGTGGTTGTCAGCAGATCAATTAGCATTTTGCAACGCTATATCAATGCAAAGTATATACATTAAACCTGATAAAACAAGATTTTTTATACCTTTTTGCAATTCATAACACAATGGTAATCAAGTATATATGGTATTTTTATCTTTCAAATTTTTGTACTCTACTTTCTATCAATAATTTTGTAGTTGTTTAAAACTTATCTTTACCATTATGATCCAACGGATTCAAACCGTTTTTTTGTTTTTTGTGAGTGTGGCAATGGGTGTATGCTTATTGACCACCCTATGGACAAAAACTGCCGCAAACGAGGTAGCCAAACTCACAGCTTTTTCGATGACACACACACAGGGTGAACGTGTGCTACATGAAGTAACCACAGTTTATCTGGGCATTTTAGCGGTTGTTTCAGCAGGAATTGCTCTCTTCTCTATTTTTCAGTATCGTAATCGTCTTCGTCAAATGCTATTGGGTATGATCAATGCTATCTTGATGGCTATTAACTTAGGACTTTCGTTGTATTTTACATTTCAGGGAGCGGCGTATTTTGATGCTGCACAGCGAGGTACTTATGCTACTGGTTTTTACGCAATTGCTGCAGGTCTGTTTTGCAATGCCATTGCTAACAGGTTTATCCGCCGAGACGAAAACCTCGTGCGCTCTGCAGACCGAATGCGGTAAGTCTGCCAACATTTATTTTTATACCAGGCCTTCTTTGAGCAAATCATGCATATGAACAAAGCCCAGCACTTTTTTCCCTTTAGTAACAATCAACTGGGTAATATTACGTGACTGCATTTGCTGAAACGCATTAACAGCGTATTCGTCTGCCTCAACAGTTATAGGGTTGAAGGTCATAATTTGGTTGGCTCTCAACCCCGAAAAATCATCGTGCTTATTGAGCATCCGACGCAAGTCGCCGTCAGTCACAATGCCTACCAAGTCATCGTGTTCGTCCACAACGGCAGTGGCTCCTAAACGTTTTGAACTGATTTCGAGTATCGTTTCTTTTACAGTAGCCGTTAGTTGCACTTTAGGTACGGCATGTTGAGGATACAAGTCGCTTACTTTTAGATACAATTTTTTACCAAGTGCTCCACCTGGATGGTACTTAGCAAAATCTCGGGTACCAAAACCCCGAAGTTCAAGCAAGCAAATAGCCAGTGCATCACCCAAGGCAAGGGCAACGGTAGTGCTGGTAGTAGGCGCTAAATTAAGAGGGCAAGCTTCTTGGGCAACAAAGGCATTAATTACAAAATCGGACTGTTTAGCCAAAAAAGAGTTGGTGTTACTTACCATCGCAATCATTTTTACACCAGTCCGTTTGATAAGTGGTATCAATACCTTAATTTCGGGGGTGTCGCCGCTTTTTGAGATGCAAAGCACCGTATCGTCGGGCTGAATCATACCTAAGTCGCCGTGAATGGCATCGGCGGCGTGCATAAACAAGGCCGGCGTACCTGTTGAGTTGAGGGTGGCTACTATTTTTTGAGCAATAATTGCACTTTTGCCAACACCCGTTACAACCAGCCGACCCTTACTTTGGAGCAGGTGCAATACGCAAGTCTCAAAGTTTTTTCCTATGAATTCTCGAACGTGTAGAATAGCATCGGCTTCGTCTTGTAAAACTTTGCTTGCTATGTTTTGAATATTTTTTGCTAATTTCAATCTTAATTTGCTAAAAAGTTGTGATGTAAGTTTAATTTTGATGCAAAGATACATCGCAAATGGGATTATATCCCTTATCCTTGTACTTAGGCAATACTTTTGAACACAGAACCAATATGCTGGTTATCAGCAGGTTCTTCATTCAATAATAAATTATAATAACGTACATTAATAGTTTTAAATGAGGGGATGATCCAGCGTGAGTAGCCATTACTGTTTTCCATCAACTATGAATAAATAGCTGATTCTTAAGAAATGTATTGTGAAATGGTTACCGTCCGATTATAACTATTAAAAAGTACACTAAATTTTGCATGATTATTAAAAATATCACTCTTCCTAATCCACATAATTCGTTCCGAATAAGAATGGTAGTTGACAACGACACACGAACGACGCTCAGAGAAAAACTAAAAGATGTCTTTGGGTACTCCCAGTTCAGAGGAGACCAAGAAGCGATTATTTGTAACTTACTCGAAGGCAAAAACACCTTCGTGATTATGCCGACAGGAGCCGGCAAATCATTATGTTACCAGATTCCGGCCATTGCTACTGAGGGCACGGCCATAGTTATTTCGCCACTAATTGCCTTGATGAAAAATCAGGTTGATCAGATGAATGCGGTAGGTGTAAACGCCCAGTTTCTGAACTCTACCCTCAGTAAAGCCGAAATGACTAAGGTAAAAAAAGACGTACTCAGTGGCGAAGTAAAACTGCTGTATGTAGCCCCAGAATCTCTTACCAAAGAAGACAATTTGGCATTCTTACAGAAAGCAAATATTTCGTTTGTTGCCATTGACGAAGCCCACTGTATTTCGGAATGGGGTCACGATTTCCGCCCAGAATATCGTAAAATCCGCACCATCGTAGAGAGTATTGACCCAAAGCTACCGCTTATTGCGCTTACAGCTACGGCTACTCCAAAAGTACAGCAAGACATCCAGAAAAACCTGATGATGGAAGAATCGGTGATTTTTAAGTCATCGTTCAACCGAAAAAACCTGTACTACGAAATCCGCCCGAAGAAAAACGATACAGACAAACAACTTATTCGCTACATCAAAAACAACCACGGCAAGGCTGGTATTATATATTGCCTAAGCCGTAAAAAAGTAGAAGAAGTAGCTGAGTTGCTCAATGTCAATGGGGTCAAAGCACTGCCTTACCACGCTGGTTTAGACCCTGCCGTCAGAATGGGCAATCAAGAATCATTCTTGAACGAAGAGTCTGATGTAATGGTGGCAACTATTGCCTTTGGTATGGGTATTGATAAACCAGATGTACGGTTTGTGATTCACTACGATGCCCCCAAGTCGCTCGAAGGTTATTATCAAGAAACTGGACGCTCCGGGCGAGATGGACTCGAAGGCAACTGCATTATGTTTTATAGCCACGACGACATCGTGAAGCTGGATAAGTTTAATAAAGACAAGCCCGTAACCGAACGAGACAACGCCAAGCATTTGCTCAATGAGATGGTCTCTTATGCTACGTTGGGCACTTGCCGCCGCCGACAATTGCTTCATTATTTTGGTGAATATGTACCAAAAGATTGTGGCTTTTGCGACAACTGCATGAAGCCTACCGAAAAATTCAAGGCAGAAGATGAAGTGGTACTTGTGCTTAAGGCAGCTCTTTTGACCGAGCAACGCTTTGATACAGAACACCTTGCTGATTTAATAATGGGGGTAGAAAATCCTTATGTACTTAGCCATGGGCATAATAAGCTTGAAGTATTTGGCAAAGGTAAAAACTATTTGCGTGACCAAATAGAAGAGGAAGATGATGACGATCTGGATATGGATGGAGATTCAGATGACGAAGAAACACCTGCTCCAAAAGTAAACAAAATAGCCAAAAAGAAGAAGAAAAAACTACAAGACCCCATCGCTTTTTGGGGCTCTATAGTGCGGCAAGTAACCATTTTGGGCTTTCTTGAAAAAGACATTGAAAATTACGGCATACTCAAACTTTCGCAACGAGGTGAAGAATATTTGAAAGACTCGTATCCGATTACTTTGTCAAGAGATCATGATTTTGACAAAGACTCAGAAGAAGACACCGAAGAAAAAGACATGAATACAAACGGTGGAAAGGCTTATGATGAAGCACTGTTTGAGTTATTGAAAAACCTTCGGAAGAAAATTGCAAAAGAGAAAAACCTACCTCCTTATGTAATTTTCCAAGACCCTTCACTCGAAGAAATGGCCACTACTTACCCTATGAGCACCCAAGAAATGGCTCAAATCAACGGGGTTGGAATGGGTAAAGTACAAAAATTTGGGCGACCTTTTGTTGAACTCATCTCAAAGTATGTAGAAGAAAACGAGATTGAAACTGCCACCGAAGTAGTAATCAAATCGATGGTCAATAAGTCGAAAGTGAAGATTTTCATTATTCAACAAATTGATCGAAAAATAAACCTCGAAGAAATAACAGAAGCCAAAGGACTGACAATGAGTGAGTTAATGGAGGAAATAGAGCATATTTGTTACTCTGGAACCAAACTCAACCTCGACTATTACATCAATCAAGTAATGGATCGAGATCGTCAGGATGAAATTTTTGACTACTTCATGTCTGCCGAAACCGACAACATTGGCATAGCCATGAAAGAATTTGAAGGCGAAGACTTTACTGAAGAAGAATTGCGTTTGATGCGTATTAAATTCTTATCAGAAGTTGCTAACTGATTTTGATAAGTAACTTGTAATTTATTCAATGAACATACTTATTCTTGGCTCGGGTGGGCGAGAACACGCTTTTGCATGGAAAATCACCCAAAGCCCGTTATGTAGTGCTTTATTTGTAGCCCCTGGCAATGCTGGAACCGCTCAAATAGCTACCAATTTATCAATTAGCTACAATGATTTTGCGGCACTCCGCCAAGCAGTATTACAACATCAAATTGAGCTTGTCATTGTAGGTCCCGAAGAACCCTTGGTAAATGGAGTAGTAAATTATTTTGAAGAAACACCTGATTTACAGCACGTTAAAATAGTAGGCCCCGACCGCATAGGAGCACAATTAGAAGGTAGCAAAGACTTCTCTAAACACTTTATGCACCGCTATGGTATTCCTACGGCAGCCTCCCAAACTTTTACGGCTAATCAACTCGCCGAAGGACTTGCTTATTTGCAACAGCACGACCTACCCGTTGTGCTAAAAGCCGATGGCTTGGCAGCAGGCAAGGGTGTAATTATTGCCGAAAGTACCGAGGATGCTACCCAAGCTCTCCACGAAATGCTAATTGATGCCAAATTTGGTCAGGCAAGCAGCAAAGTGGTAATTGAGCAGTTTTTGACAGGTATTGAACTTTCGGTTTTTGTACTGACTGACGGAAAAAGTTACAAAATTTTACCCGAAGCCAAAGACTACAAACGCATTGGTGATGGTGATACGGGCCTCAACACAGGTGGTATGGGTGCGGTTTCACCTGTGCCATTTGCCACACAAGAGTTCCTCCAAAAAGTAGAAGAGCGCATTGTAAAGCCCACCTTAGATGGCCTAATTGCCGAAGGAATCACCTACAAAGGCTTTATTTTTGTGGGGCTTATGAACTGCAATGGCGAGCCTTATGTGATTGAGTATAACGCCCGAATGGGTGACCCCGAAACCGAAGTAGTGTTTCCTCGCATTGAGTCAGATGTAGCACAGCTCATGTTGGCTACTGCTAACCAAACCCTACACGAAGAAACCCTCACCATTAGTGCCCAAACTGCCGTCACTACAGTAGTAGTAGCAGGCGGCTACCCAGGTGACTACAAAAAAGGGGATTTGATGGAGGGATTTGACGAGCTAACCGACGTGTTGCCATTCCATGCAGGCACAAAAAATGCTAACAATCAAATTGTTACAAATGGTGGTAGGGTTATGATGATAACAGGAATAGGGCCGTCAATCGAAGATGCCCGAGCTTTGTCGCAACAAGCCGCCGCCACAATTCGTTACAAAGATAAATATTACAGACAAGACATCGGACTCGATGTATTGAACTATCAATCAGCTACAGCACAGTAAGAGATTTCTATAAAACTACTTATTGTCTAATGCATATTATGTAAAGTTATGGGTTGTAAATCATGCTCAACGGGTGGATGCGGCACCAAAGGACTTGGAGGCGTAACACTCGGTTGTAAAAATAATGGGGCGTGTGGTACGGGCGGATGCAATAAAATGAACGTGTTTGATTGGTTGAGCAACATGGAGATTCCAGCTGCCAGTCAGTTTGACATGGTAGAAATTAAATTTAAAGGCGGACGCAAAGAATATTTTCGTAATACGAACCATCTCGAACTCTATACTGGCGATGCCGTGGTAGTGGAAGTAGCCTCAGGTCATCATGTTGGCTATGTTTCGCTGCAAGGTGAACTCGTTCGTTTACAGATGATTAAGAAAAACATCTCTAATGATGAAAACATTAAAGTCATCTACCGCAAAGCCAATGAAAAAGACCTCGAACGCCACGAACAAGCCGTGGCTCGTGACTTGCCCACCATGTATCGTACTCGTGAGATCATCCGTGAAGTAAATCTAAACATGAAACTCTCAGACGTAGAGTTTCAATCAGACGGCACCAAAGCAACGTTTTATTATTCGTCTGATGAGCGTGTAGATTTTCGAGAATTGATAAAATCCTTAGCTGGCGAGTTTAAAGTTCGGGTCGAGATGAAGCAGATTAGTCTTCGGCAAGAGGCCTCACGCTTGGGGGGCGTGGGTGTATGTGGTCGAGAACTCTGTTGCTCTACTTGGCTCACCGACTTCAAAAATGTGACTACCTCAGCGGCTCGTTATCAGAATTTGTCGCTCAACCCCAGCAAGTTGTCGGGGCAGTGTGGCCGATTAAAGTGCTGCCTCAACTACGAGTTAGAAACTTACATGGATGCGCTCCGTGACATCCCTGCAGTAGAGGGGCCTTTGCTAACTCAAAAAGGTGAGGCAACCTTACAAAAAACAGATATTTTCAAGAAAATCATGTGGTTTGGTTATGATACCGAGAGCACGTGGTATCCTGTACCTGTGGCTCGTGTGCGAGAAATCCTTGACCTCAATAAGCAAGGAACCAAGCCACTGTCATTTGAAGTACTCAATGATTCATTGCCCGAAACTGAAAAAATAACCCAAACGGCTGCTACACTTAATAGCGATTTGGAACGCCTCGACCGCAAATATGACCGAGATAAAGACCGCAATAGAAACAAGAGGAACAGGCCCAATGACCGAGATAAAAAGGTAGAGGCAAAAGGACAAACCCCGCCTTTGTCGAAACCACAACAGCCTGTCACAAACAAACAAAAACAAACACAAAACCCTGTTAATCAGCAAGGTAGGCAGCAACAGCCTAAGCCTCAACCAAAGCAAGAAACAAAGGCCAAGCCAATTGTAAATACTAACCTACCAAAAACTGAAAACCAAAATAAACCCATTACCGAAGGCAACAATCCACCTAAAGCAGAGGGTAATAACCAGAATCAACGCAATAGAAATGACCGTAACCGGAGGAGAAAATAAACGGCTTGCCTTAATAAGCCTACTGAGTATTTGGCTCTTGCAGGCTTGTGGCACTACTACCGTTTTTAAAGACAATACTGACTTTGATGGAGGCAATTGGTTCGAAAAAAACATCCCTTCGTTTGGCTTTACCATTGATGACCCTACCATTACTTACAATGTATTTTACAATGTAAGAAATACCTTGTCATATCCTTATAGCAACTTGTATTTAACTCGTTATTTGGTAGATGAAAAAGGTAAAATCATCAACACACAATTAGACGAACTCACCCTTGCCGATGCCAAGTCGGGTAAGCCTTTTGGGAGCGGATTAGGTGATATTTATGACCATAAAATACTGGTACTCAAAGCCTATAAGTTTCCAACAAAAGGTAAGTATGTGTTTCGGATTAAGCAGTTTATGCGCCAAAACCCATTACCCGAAGTGCTAAGTGTGGGTATCACCGTTGAGAAGAGTCAGTAACGCTTGTTGGATGGTTTAATTATGTTTGAATTGCTAAGTAGTTAGAAGATAGGTATATCAGAAAACACGCTAACCATAACAACCATACTACCGCCTCACCTTAGCAACCATAATAATAATACAAAATCCATCAGAAATTTAGGATAAAAATGCTAACTACTGCCGAAAAACTTCGTTATCAAAAGCATATTTTGTTGCCTCAAATTGGCATTGCAGGACAAGAACGCCTCCGCAACGCCAATGTGCTGGTGGTAGGAGCTGGTGGCTTGGGTTGTCCTGTTTTGTTGTATTTGGCAGCAGCAGGGGTTGGAGTTATAGGCATTGCTGATGGCGACACCGTGGACATTACCAACCTGCAACGGCAAGTGTTGTATCAAAGCGAAGACGTGGACAAGCTAAAAGTGGAAGTAGCCATGCAACGCCTGCAAGCACTTAATCCATTGATTGACTATACTTTACATCCATTTGCACTCACACATGAGAACGCCGAACGGGTAATAGAAGAATACGATTTGGTGGTAGATTGTACGGATAATTTCACGGTTCGGTATGTCATTAACGACGTGTGCGTTCGGCAGGGCAAACCGTTTGTTTACGGGGCTATTCATCAGTTTGAAGGGCAAGTTTCAGTCTTTAATTACACCGATACGGAAGGAAAACAAGGCCCTACCTATCGCTGCCTTTTCCCAGACAAACCATCTGATTTTGAAATCCCAAACTGCGTCGAAGTAGGGGTACTGGGTATTTTGCCGGGTACCATTGGCATGTTTCAAGCTAATGAAGTAGTCAAAATAATTACAGGCATTGGTCGAGTACTAAGTGGCGAATTGTTAGTGATGGATTTGCTCGAAAACTCACAACACAAAATCAAGATTCGCCGCCGAGACGATGCCCTCGAACTGGCCATACACAACTGGCAACAAGCAACGGGTAGCAGGCAAGAAAAGTCGGAACAAGCCGAAACCAAGAAAGAACTTTCGGTTCAAGAGCTAAAACAAAGTCTTGATAACCATGAAGATATATACTTGTTGGATGTTCGAAATCCCGATGAATTTGAAATATGTACATTGCCTAACGCTACCTTAATTCCGATGTACAATATTCCGGAATACGTATCAAAAATCCCTACCAATAAAAAAGTGGTGGTATATTGCCATCACGGAAGTAGGTCGCTATCGGTGGTTCGGTACTTAGAACAAGCACACAATTTTCATAATTTATTAAACCTCACTGGGGGTATTCATGCCTGGGCTACCGAAATTGATGAGGCAATGGCTACTTACTAAAAACAGCCACTACAAAGCAGCGGCTGTTTCGACACAACAACGAGCAAAAAACTTTTTCCCTTTTTACTACGAGTCAGCACCGCAGGTCTGACCCGTAGTAAAACCTTATTTCATTCCTATTTCTTTGTTATTCAAGTATTTCTGCAACATTTCCCGCACTTTTTCACGGTTGGTTGCCGAATCCCACTTTTTCCGTTCTGACATCGCTGACAGCTCGTCGAACGACTGGAAAAGCGTTTTGTTATCTACTTTATCAGTTTTGAGGCTTATGCCCTGCTTACGGTCAAATGCCTCTTGCCAAACGGCACGCACGTCTATCCAGAATGCACGGTGTTTTTGCCACCAAGTTTTGGCAATGGCACATTTGCTTTCGTCCACCCGCACGTAGTCGTTCATGCCTTTTTCCTTAGCCAATACTTTATCGCCTGTTTCTGAGCGGATTACCTTGTCATTGTCTTGCTCATGCAGATAACCCGCAGGCGTTACATGGATGCGGTTGAAACGACGCAATACGTTATAGTCGCTACGAGTGGTGTATTCCCGGCGAGGGAGTGGCGCATCTGCTGTGTTTGCCCATACGTGTTGCCCGTCTTTATGAAACCACGATGCCGAGCCTTCGTAACGAGGTGCATCATTTACTTCAAAAACCTTCTGTGTCCATTGTCCTTTTACTTGATTTTTAGCCAATTGAGTTGATTTCCAATCTGAGGCTTGTTGGTAAGCTAACAAATCGGTATTTTCATAAGTCCAATCTTCTCGCCAATGTTTGATTACGGTTTTGTCGTCAATCACCAACAAGTGCACCAGCACGATTTTGTCCTTTGTGTCATCATCTACAAAAACCCACTCCAAACCACCTGTTTTTTTGCGGTCATGGAATTTGTAGTTGGGGTCAGGAGAGAACGTTTCGGCGTACTCAAACGTCACTTGTTGGCAACCACATTGTCCTTTAATGGCTTGGATGTCAGCGGATTTTTGAGCCAATACAACGCCCCCAATTCCTAAAAATAGGAACAACAAAGAGGCAATAGAAAGCATTTTTTTCATTGGAAATGGATGTTTTAATGTTGTTTTTCGTTTCTTTTGTTACAATTCATACCTTTGTTAGCAAACAATTACTACCATGACAGTCACTTACGAACTCACGCTTGACGAACTCTCAGGAGCGTTGATTAAGCAAATTAAGTCTCAGTTTGGTCGCCATGCAGATTCGCTCAAAGTCAAAATAGAAATCCAGCAAATGGATGAAACTGAGCAGATTATGGCAAATCCTGAACTATTTGAAAAATTGACTAAACGTATCGCTTCTGCCGAAGCTGGCAATGTCATCCAATTTACCCCAGAACAATTCGATAAACTCGTCAAGAAACATTCAATTTGAACCGGATGCTTTTGATGAGTTCATTAGCTGGGCAACAGAGGATAAAAAAGGTTTTTTCAAAATTGCTGAACTTATCGAGGAAGTTCGACGATGGCCTTTTATTGGTAAAGGCAAACCCGAGCCTCTCAAAGCAAATTTTAAAGGTTATTGGTCTCGTAGAATTACAGAAGAGCATCGAATGGTCTATAAAGTTTTAGACGATACAATACTTTTTATAGAATTCAAGAGCCACTACGGAGACAAATAGCCATTCTTATCTTACTGAAACTTCACTGTACCATCTGGTTGATATACATACCGGAAGGTGTAATATCTACCCACACTATTGGCATCGGGCGTAGCAGGTGCGCCTTTGTAATAGCTCAAAATCTCCATTTTGGCATATTTGCCATCCGCAGTCTTGATAACCAGCACTTTGCCAGCAATGGGTGAAATGATGTTAGTTGCAGGATTATAATTGTACCAACCCTTACCCGAACCCGTCGGGATGGCGTAACCGGTGCTGGCATCTTGGGTATAACCCGAAGCTGGGGCTTCCTTGATATCACTAAAAATACCCGTCAGTACTTGGGCTGCACCTTGGCCAGGACCACTTACGCCACCGTTTACAATGATGGTTGTTGCTCTAAAAGCAATATCCCATTTGGTTGAAGCCGAATCGCTGCTGGCTACTGATCCATTCTTAAAACTGAAAAAGGCAAATTTGCCAGTAGTAGCTGGCTGGCCTGTCGAAGTCGTCGTTGTAGGGTCAGCGGCGATGTCTTTTGCCGTATCAGACTTAATAGGGTCTGGCGTTACAGTGTTGTCTTTGTCGCAAGAGGTAAAGCCTATCGCCAGTGCGATTGCCAACGAGATAACGAAAGTTGATTGGTTGATTTTCATATTCATTGAGATTAATTGTTTTATCGTTTCTTCTACACAGTCTTCATCCATTTCCAAGACTCTATGCTGAGTAACACACTGAAAATCAGTACAAAATTCAGCAGGATGAGTTGAGATGGTTCGCCTTCTTTTAACTTGCCAATTACATGTGCGGTGTTTGAAAGCGTATAAATCAGGCTCACGCCAAACGTCACTTTACGAAACCATGCGGCTTTGAGGTAGAGCATGGCTATTGCAAATGCCATAGGCAAAATCTCGAATACAAAGCGAATGATGATGAGCGAAAATGGTTTTGTACCGTTGGCATTGGGACGTGTCACATCAATACCATAAAAAATATCGCTGACATGATAATTGAAATGCAAAATCATGCACACAGTGAGCAAGAACCAAAATGTAAAAATGCGAGTATCAGAGCGGTGTAACATTTTAGTTGAGGTAATGTAGCAACAAAAGTAAATTTTATTTAGACTTAGTACAAATAAAAACAACAAAAATAATGCTAACCTGATAAATTCCTTGGTTCTATTCAGTTAACCAGCTTGGAAAACCTTGATTTAGATGCTATTCTCTCTTTTTTCCACCGCCCCCACCAAACCAAAAAACCTGTGATGGGCAGGCTTGTTGCTACCAGCGAAAGTAAAAATGCCAAGATTTTTCCTGCAAAGCCTAAGATTCCGCCCGTATGAATATCGTAGGTCATTCTGATGAGTTTATCGGCGATATTGGCATCTTTCAGTCTGCCATAAATGTTATTTGCAGGAATTTCTTTCAAGGTATATTGGTCGAAATAACGATAATCTATGCTCCAATAAACCCCTTCTTGGGTGTTTATATTTGCCCCAATGGCTGATGAATTAGACTCGATGGCGTGTACTTCGAGCGAAATGGCATCGGGATGTTCGACTTTCATCTTTTCCCAAACTAAATCGGTGGCTGGTTTCTTGAAATTAGTAGCGATGGGCTTTTGTGAAACTGGTTCAGTAAAAAGCAGGTTCTTCTCGCCGCCAGTAGCGTTATAAATCAAATATGTAAACCATTGAATACCGAAAAAAATACCAGTAACCGCCACAATTAACAACAAAAACGAGCTATAAAAGCCCAGAATATTATGCAAATCATAGTTTCTGCGTTTCCATTGCGTAGCATCTTTCCACCGAAACCAAAAGCGTTGTTTGGCCGCTGCTTTGTTTTTGGGCCACCAAAGAATAACACCCGTAATGAGCATAAAAACAAAAATCAAGGTAGCATACGAGGTTATCGGCTGGCCGATTTGGGGCGGAAGCCACAAATAATAATGCCCATCAAGCACCCAACGGAAAAAGGTTTCGTTCATGTTCTGCACATGAATAATCTCAGCTGTGTAGGGGTTTAGGTAAATCAAGTAATAATGCTCTTCTGGCTCAAAACCATAAAAAATTGCCTCAACACTTCGCCCTTTTGCAGGATAATTGATGGCATGAAGATGCCATTTAGGCAAAGTCTTTCGTGCCACTTTTTCAAATGCAGACGGAGGTAGAATAGCTCTTTTTTCTTCTTTTACAAACCGATAATCTTGTAAAGCATCTTGAATTTCTTGCTGAAAAGCATACAAACAACCCGTAAGGCTCACCACAAACACCACCAGCCCAGTACTTAGACCGAGCCAGAGGTGAATTGTTCCTATGATTTTTTTGAATGTCATCTTAAAACTTATAATTGATACTCAAACGGGCATTACGCATGGCTTCGGCTTGCCAGTAATAGAATTTACTCCAACTGTAAAAAGCTCCCGAAATAATATTTGCGTTGAATAAATTGTTCACATTAAGAGCCACACCGAATTTTCCGGCCTGATACGAAGCTGCTGCATCAAAACGAGTATAGTTGGGCATAGTTGGGTCAATGGTTTTGTCGTATTCGGCGTACCAAGCCGTACGTCCTGCGGCGTGAGAAATGCCTAATGAAAGTCCCAAACCTTGTGCCGCCCCACTCGAAACACGGTAGCTAATCCAAGCGTTTGCAATGTGTTTGTCTGTACCTGGTAGTTGTCTATCAACTTGCTGATTTTCAGTGTCTTTTGTGATTTTCCCATTGGTATAAGCGTAGTTCATCGTTACGTCTAAACCAGTAAATAATTGCCCACGCACATCAAATTCTAATCCTTGTGTTTTGGTTTGTCCGAGTTGAATGGAGAAATATTGGTGTTGTGGGTCAGAAGTCAATACATTGTTTTTGGTGATTTGATAAGCCGCCACCGAAGCCGTCCAACGACCATCGAGCCACTCACGCTTCAAGCCGATTTCTTTGTTTGTCCCCGTAATGGGATCAAATTTTTTACCATCAAACGAGGCCCCTGCCTGCGGAATAAACGATTCGTCTATCACGGCATATACACTCGTATTTTTGTTTAGCGAATAACTTACCCCTACCCTTGGTGTAAATTTGCCAGCATTTACCTTGCCCGAATAAGGGTCTTCATCCCCAGTAGAAGTATATCTTCCTGCCAAAGTAAGGCGTAGTTTATCACTTAAAAGTCTGATTTCGTCTTGGGCGTACAATGCCGTATAAAGGTTATTATAATGTACGCCACGCTCACGCACGCTTAGGCTACGGTCAAATTTTGGATAAGCCGAAGCCGATACTTTTCCATAAGCAGGATTATAAACATTGAAACCTTCTGAGCCTATAATTGCCCCGCCCTGAGCCCAGTCGTGGTAATAGTCTTTGTCGCCCATGTCAACTCCAAGCAAAATACGGTGCTTGATTTTGCCAGTTTGTGCATCGCCATTCAAAAAGAATTGACCTACACGGGTTTGTCCCAAAATATCCCAAACCGAGATTCCTCTTTGTAAAGTATCGCCTTTGAAACCCGATGGCCAAAGGCTCGAACCTACTTGACTAAAATTCAGATAAGCGAGCTGCCCCGTAAACTTCCAGTTATTATTGATGCTATGCGAAAGCGTAACTATCAGCGACTGATCATTGATTTTGGTCGGAGTCATATTGGCTTCGAGCGTAGTAAAATCAGAAGAAACATCGCCTAATTTTTTAGGAGAATAAATATAATTTGAACCAAGTGGCGACATATTCACGCCTTGAAAGGTGTATTCGGCAGTGATTGAGGTACTCGGATTGATTTGGTATTTGATAACTGGTGCAACCGACATACGGTCGTTGTACTCAAATGCACGTTGTGTACCTTTGAGTTGCCCCATCACATTGAAACGGTATTGTAGTTTGCCGTCTTTGCTCAATAATCCATCTAAATCAACCGTTGTGCGGTAGGTACCAAAACTACCAATGGTCAGATTGGCTTCACCTTTCGTGATTCCCGTAGGTTTTTTTGTTACTACATTGTAAAAACCACTTGGTTCGCCGCTGGCAAGCATAAACCCTGCCGGGCCCTTCACAAACTCAATACGCTCAACCATGCTCATGTCTTCGTTGAGTGGCCCCCAAGTCGCCTCTACATTCATGCCGTTGCGGAACGCCGCAATGCGTGAGCCACGCATCACAATACGGGCGTAGTTTTCCCAGTGTTCGGAGCGAGTAGCACCACTTACGTTACGAATTACGCCTTCTTGCATATCAAAAATCTGCTGGTCTTGCAGAATCTGACGAGTGATAACTTGAATATTTTGAGGTATTTCCAGTAATGGAGTCTTTAAACGAAGCGAAATAGAAGGATAATCCGTAACGTATTTACTCGGGTTTGCTGTTACCAACACTTCTTGAAGTTGTTGGGCATTGGCTTCCAGCACAAAATCAAGCGTTTGGTTTTGGCCATCTGCTATCGTTACTTTTTTTGATTCGGTTTTCAGACCTACAAATGTGGCCTGAACAGTATAATTCCCGTCTTTGATGTTTGAAATCTGATAATTACCCTCTGCATCGGCAGTCGTGCCTTTACCTGTTCCTTTCAAGATTACGTTTACAAATTCGGCAGGTTTGCCATCGGCAGTGGTTAATTTTCCTTTGATGGTAGCATTTTGGGCCATTGCCCACGTGCTGAAAACTACTAATAAAGATGTAACAATTGT
This sequence comes from Spirosomataceae bacterium, assembly GCA_044228045.1. Classification (GTDB taxonomy): domain Bacteria; phylum Bacteroidota; class Bacteroidia; order Cytophagales; family Spirosomataceae; genus JAXLVB01. The sequence continues at coordinate 806 of JBGAVQ010000092.1, read as the reverse complement.
TTTCATTTTTGATTATTTATTTATGTTAAATTTTGAAATTTCCCTTCTTCAATCGCCTAATAATCAACGCTTTTCTAATATTTAGTTCTGAGGCAGTGAAGAAATCATTTCGTCTAACTGCAACTTTGCCATCGCAAAATCTAATAATTCGGCCAAGTGGCGTAGGTCGTTCAAATACATTGTTACGCAACTGCACTCATTGAGTTGCCAAAACGGAATATCTCGGATTTTGGGATCTTGCCCACGGACTGCGTGGTGTTCGTAGCACCCGTGCGTGTCTTGTACGAGTTTGTAAAACTCTTGCTGGCTTCGGCTGAACGTTAGTATGCCAAAACCAATCGTGATGTGCTTACAGTGCGTACACAGCAAAACATATCCTATTTTCGAGTCGAGGTGAAGGGTCTTGAATTCACACATCTGGTTGGAGGCTTATTATTTTTATTTGGACTAATTCTAATAAAAAGGACAAAAAATAAACTAATCCAGCAGTTTTATTTTGAATGCCCAACGGCGAGTCTTTTTCACAGTTAAAAAGTTCAAAATCAAATACTTATCAAACATATTTCGCCAACAGTGTATTAGTTTAATTACCGTTATGGTTTTTTAGCCTTCACTTTCGGGCAACTTACACTTGCACTCAGCCAAATCAACCGCCCAGCCAGCCCAGGAATGTTCTGCTTGTCGGTATAATTGAGCAGATTATCTACACCTGCTTGCACCCTAAACAGACTACCAAACTCCTTGGCTACGGAGGCATTGATAGTGACATAACCCTTCACGTATTCGTTATCAGCATCCAAAATGGC
>JBGAVQ010000449.1:0-2335 GCA_044228045.1 Spirosomataceae bacterium | reverse complement strand
GTAATTTCTTTAATTGTACAAGTTTGGACAATTCTTGTGGCAACGAATCCAGCCGATTTGAATCAAGAGTCAGTTCTTCTAATGCCGTAAGTTGACTGATTTCTGACGGTAAGTTGCGAAGCTGATTCCATCCTAAACTTAATTTTTTCAATTTTTTTAAACTGAAAAGCCCTTGTGGAAGCGAAGTCAATTGATTATCACTCAGGTCTAATTCTTCCAGGTTTTTTAGTAAGGCAATGGAGTCAGACAGCACACTGAGGTTCCTCGCAGATAGGTCTAATTTGGTTACTTCATTGGGGTGATGTAAGGCTTGTGTTAGTGGTGATTGCCGACAGGCCCATGAAAAACTAACCAGTATTAGGTAAAATATGGCTTGAAAAGACTTCATAAGTTTAGTGTATTCTGCTCTGAATATCCCTTAAGTCTGATGTAAATCAGTGGCTATTGTGGATTGTTCACAAATGAAAATTTTCCTATTTTGTTAGGTAACACCAACCCAATGAGGGCAACAGACAGATATACACTCAAAAAAGTAGTAGAAGCATAACGAGTACTACTAATCATCACCAAAGAATTGAGTGTGTCGGCCATCAAGTGAATACCACCAACAATAAGAACAAGCAAGGCAGTAGCATTTTTCCAACGCTCTTTGAATAGTTTGTAAAGTGCCAGTAGAATACTAATCAATTCTAAACCTATCCAAAAAAGTTGTTGAAACACAATTCGTTGAAAGGTATCAAATTTCTCGAAGAATCCCCACCAGAAACTATGTTTACTCTTGTTGGTTATGATATTTGCTTGCTCCTGTGTGATGGGCGATACCTGAAAACCATGCAATTTGCCATACAAATTTGGCTTTTCATAATATTGTTTTTCGAGCCACAAACTCAACCAATTATTGGGGTTGCTCATAGCTGGATAAGTAATTCTGCGTGAAGTTGAGATGTTTTCGAGGTAATCAATAAACATACTCACAAAAAAACGTACAAAAACACTTGGATGTTCTTTTAAATTATCCTTGTAAACTTGGCTACCATCCTTGCTCATGGCATGAAAAAGGTCTATTTCATTACTTGTCTTGTAGTTGTTTTGCTCACGTAGAGATGGGTAAAACGAAAAATGGATGTAATCGTAAGTTGCAATAATAGAATTTTGGAGTACATCCATATTCCAGGTATTTAGAATATGATTACGAAACTGTTGGGGCATTTTATTGGAAGATTCAGTAATAGCCCTGTTCAAATAAGCTGGATATTCGGGTCGGGGTTGGGCAAAAGACATGACCATACCAGGTAAATTGTAATTACCAAACGGACTGAGAGTAAAGCGTTTAATGCTGAAGAAATTGTAACTACACAGCAGCAGGCTAATGGCAAGCGTTGGTGCTAATAAACTTATAAATTGGCTCCTGTTTGCTTTGGTTTGCCACAAATAAATCATCAGTAAAATTATTACGCCTACCAAATAAAGTGCTGCTGGCCGAATTAACAGTTCGATACCCAACATAGTAGATGCCAGCAACCAATACCGATACTTTTGATTAGAAAACAATCCCCTCATTATGAAGCAAATAAACAGCACTAAGAAAAAAATGAAGAGGTTTTCGGTTTGGATAGTAACTTCGTGATAGAGAAATGGAACAGAGGTTGTTGTGGCAATAAGTGCAATTGAAGCTGGCAGGGCATAACTTTTGAAATATTGATAAATAGTAAAAAGTAAATAGTTGAATGCTACCCAAGTCAGAAAAGTCTGAACATAAACAACCCCAATTAACTTATTAGAAAAAAGCTGGCAAAACAGCACAAAAAGTGGATACCCTGGTGTGCGTATATGAAACATTGGAAGGGTTTCGGATAGCCTAATTTGTTGTGCTACAAACAAATAGGTTGGCGTATCGTAATCAATGTATTCGGTATGAATGATGGTATAAAAGGGGATACGAGCAAGAATAAAAAATAAATTGAAAAGCACAAGAGATGCATACCATACAGTGCGTTTTTGCAACCAGCCCAACGAAATAACCATAGTGTTAAGAAGTAATAGTTACAAGAATTTTTTAGAAATTATTAACCTCAAATGCCTAAAGCCGTCTCTCCAAGTGTTCAAGTGAGGAGCTCTATTCCGCCCATCTGGATAAAGGTTTACTGGTACTTCTGCAATGTTAGCACGGGCTAATTTAGCACAAATAATGAGTTCACTTGCAAACTCCATTCCCTTAGATTTTACATCCCATCCCAAATAAGCATTTCTACTAAACCCTCGTAAGCCACAATGGAAATCACCCAACGGAATATTAAAAAGCAAGCGGGCAATTGTTGAAAGCACTGGATTACCA
>JBGAVQ010000448.1:0-2335 GCA_044228045.1 Spirosomataceae bacterium | reverse complement strand
GTAAACCTTCTTCGCCATTCGTACAGAGTGTAGTTTGATATCCTTTGTGAATCAAATTGTCTTTGATCACAAAACCCAGATTCGGGTCATCTTCTACAAGTAAGATTTTTGCACTCATGCGTAGAAATAATTTTTATTAGATAGATTCTTTGGGCAACACAATAGTAAACGTGCTTCCCTGACCCAAGCTACTCTCAACAATGATTTTTCCCTTGTGCGCTTCTACAATTAACTTGACATAATTAAGCCCCAAACCAAAACCTTTTACATCGTGCAAATTGCCCGTAGGCACACGATAAAAGCGTTGGAATATTTTGCGCTGATTTTCTTGACTGATACCAACTCCTTTGTCGCTCACTGAAATTACAATCTGGTCATGCCGATTTTGTGTCATGATGGTGATAGCCGGAGCATTTTGTGTGTACTTGATGGCATTGTCCAGTAAATTATAAATCACATTCGTGAAATGTAGTTTATCTACAAGTGTGATGGCATCGGCTGCTTCTAATTTTAAATCAATCAAACCCTGGCGGCTATTCAGCGACATAGAAATATTCGTGACCGCTTCCTGAATGAGTTGGTGAAGATTCGCATTTTCTTTCTTCAATCCCACATCGCTCTTTTCGAGGCGCGCCATTTGCAACACACGTTCTACCTGTTGCTTCAAGCGACTGCTTTCTGTCTCGATGATGGTAGCATAGTTCAATAGTCGCTCGGGGTGTTGAACGATGCCTGGATCTTTTAAAACACTCGTGGAAATAGCGATTGTAGATAGAGGTGTTTTAAATTCATGTGTCATGTTGTTGATGAAATCTTTTTGAATCTCAGACAACCGTCTTTGTTTTAAAATAACGAACAATGTGTACACGAAAAAGAAAATAACCACCACCATCACAATCGAAGAAAACCCCCAAATTCCCATCTGACTGATCAAATTCGCTTCCAGTTGGGGAAAACGCACCCCAAAATAATAACCATCCATTTTTAGCGAAGGTAATTCGCTTAAGCTCGTGGGTATTTTATTTTTAGTAGGTGATATATAGTTGCCTCCCGTCATGCATTGATCGGCACAATTATAGATTCCGTATTGGTAGTCCGCAGTGATATTTCGTTTGTCGAATTCATTCTTGAGAAGAAACCCAAGTAAGTTGGAATCGATGGGGCCATTGACCAACACGGTAAAATAATTGCTCGACTCTTGGTTAACCAACCCATTAGCCGGCATGGCCATTTTATTAACCTCAAAAATCTGTGTGGCAACGTTTTCGAGAGCCTGATTGACCTCGGTGTTGAATTGGTTTTCTTTTAAGTCAAAAGCTTTGCGCACCCAATAAATTTGGGTTACCGTAATGCCCACAATGCTGACTGCGGCTAGGGCAATGACAATTCGAAGCGTAAGGCGACTCACCTTACAAAGGTAGGCAGTATTTACAGCGGCATGAGAGCATAAAGCCTAAATTAACAAGCCATTAACATCTTTTAGAGTATTTTTAACACCGAATTACAATTTTAGGCCGGATGTTTGTAGAGTTGAAACGAACGAATTAAGTTTAACCTTTAAAATGAGATAAAAATGAAAAATCTAGTATTGATCGCTGCTTTTGCCTTCGCTACCAGCTTGGCAATGGCACAAGAAAAGGAACTACGTGGCACAATTACCAAAGATGAGGTAAAAACCGAAGTGGCCGCATTTACATGGGATGCATCTTCTCATGATTTCGGAAAAATTAAGCAAAACGTTCCGGTGACGCACGAGTTTAAATTTACCAACACGGGTAAATCACCCTTGATTATTGTTAACGCTCAACCATCATGTGGTTGCACTACTCCCGATTGGACAAAGACTCCCGTTCCTCCGGGCGGATCTGGTTTTATCAAAGCAACTTTCAATGCAGCCGTTGCAGGTCCCTTTAACAAGACCATCACCGTTACAGCGAACACACAAGAAGGGACTACCTACCTCACCATCAAAGGTGAAGTAATCGTAGCCGAATAATTTTTTTTATTAGTTTACAGAGTAAAAAAGTCAGGTTATGCCTGACTTTTTTGTTTTATTTTTAAGTCTTTGAAACAGAATATGATTACCCGTGTACTTTCTCTGATTGTATTTGTTTTTTGCCTTTCCCATGTTACCGCACAAAAGGCAATTACCGGTCGACTCATTGATGCAGATACTCAAAAGCCAGTGAGCCAAGCTACTGTGATTGTGGTAGGGACTACTACCGGTACATTTAGCAATCACTTAGGGTTCTTTCAGCTCACTATTCCCCCAGGCTCAAGTGAACTAATGATTTCTCACGTTGGCTATAAAACCAGTAAGATTTTAATTCCGGAA
>JBGAVQ010000091.1:0-19299 GCA_044228045.1 Spirosomataceae bacterium | reverse complement strand
AAACAGTTGTACTACTAAGTGTTACACTGGCTGTATTGATAACAACCGAAGTTGTTGCAGTAGCAGTACATACACCTGTTGGTGAGGTGACAATTACGGTGTAAATACCAGCTCTGTTTGTTTGAACATTGGTTAGTGATGGGTTTTGCTCTGTTGAGCTATAGGAACCTGGTCCGCTCCATGTGTAAGTACCACCTCCTGTTGCTGATAGCGTAAGTGTAGAGCCCACGCATACAGGTGTGTTGCTTGCTGCAGTAGGGGTAACGATACACGGAATGAAGCCAGCGTCGTAAGTATGGTTAACATTTCCTGCTGCGGGTGAAGTAATGTTGATAGACGGATACGTACCGCCAGCAATACTCATTTCGGTAGCATCAGAATCGTTTTGATCATTACCCGGATTAGCAACATTATTTGCAGTAGTGAGTTTATAATATTGGTTTGTCCCCAGCTGTAAGCCAGCAGCAGTAGTATATTGACTGGTTGAATTGTCACGCCCAAAAACAATTTTATAGCTTGTATTGGGTAAAACACCATCAGCCTTTGAGAAATAATAGTCTCCATTAGCATCAGTGGTTTTAGTAGCAACAAACACTCCAGCAGCGGTATAAAGCGATACTTTTACCCCAGATAATGGTGGCTCACAAGCATCTTGTGTGCCGTCTTTATCTTCATCGCTCCAAACCCGATTGCCAATTTGGATATAATCTGGCAAATCACATCCTAATTCAACATCACCAAGACCAGCTGCCTTAGCTAATGTGGCACCATCACCACCTTGTGTTTTATAAACCACATACGAATCTGCTGCATTAGTAGCTTCACTACCACCATTGGTATTGTTGAGGTACCGAATCCCCCCTGACCATGGTTGGTTGTTGAGTGGATCTACACTGGCAGCAATTGTTTCACCAGAGCCAGGACGAAGAGCCAAGCCACCCATAAAAATTTCAGTATGATAATAGGTACTTCCATTTTTCCAGTTATCATTATAAAACTCACCAAGCCCAGGGCCTTGCAAATTATTAGCACCAAAGCCTGTAGCAGGGCCTGCCTTACCATTGTTTTCTAACACATAAGCTCCGTTACTAAAATAAGCCCTTAGTACATCACCGCCTGTTAACCCGCTATATAGTGTAGTAGAGCCGGTATTGGTTCCATAATTTTGGTAACCAGTCATCATGGCTGTTCTATCGCCAAAGGCCAATACCATCGTGCCATCTACGTCAAATTCTATGTCTGAGACAAATGCTTGCGGATATACCAAAAATTGATTGTTGTTGTTAATGATGTTGAAGTCATCTGTCCATGGATTCCAGCCTGTTCGTTGAATATTACCTGAATCGGGATAGCCTTTAGGATACGTTAGTGGCAATTGAAACACTAAATTAAAACCACCAACACCATTACTGTTTATGTAAGCAACGGCTGCTTTCATGTCGGCACGTCCGCCGTTGTTAGCATCACAAACCACCCCAACATAGACTCTGCCTTTATAGACTTTGATACCCCAAGGTCTTTGAACACCACCAGTTGTTCCACAGGTAAAACCTGTAATATTGATATCGTATGAGTTTATATCGGCTGCCGTTGGTGCTGTAGATGGGTTGTTGTCACTATCTAAGGCAATAGAATAAAGCTTTCCATCAAACAAATTGGTAAACCATAGCCTTTGACCATCCTCAGAAATATCAATATCTCCAATTCCTACTTTGCCAGTTTTGGTAAAAGCCTCTAAGTCATAACTTGGGCTGCTTGCAGCAGGCCCAGTTGGCAAAGCACGAGCTGAGTTAGATCCAATTGTGCCAAAGTTGATATTAAAAGGAGCAGCATCTAAATCTAAAAAGTTAGTAGTTGCATTAGTAGTTGCATCCGTGACATAAATGCCACCTAAGCCTAATGGCCCTAAGCCAACATGCCTACGAAGAACCGCACTGCTATACAGTTTTTTGCGATATTTATCATAAGCTACCCCCCACAGTGAGCCAACTTGTTGGGCAGTAGCCAATTCGGTCATTTGGGTGGCATCTTTATTGCCTCTTAAAGTATAGTTAAAACTTACCAATGCATCCAAATTTCTTACTACTGATGTACTCGGAAGCGGATCTCCATTGACATAGCAAGGGATAAATACTTTTGGATTGGTTTGGCAAAAATCGTTGGGGTCAAGTACTCCAAAGTCAACGGTACAGTCAGGTGCATTTACAAATTGTGTGCTGGTGCGGCTATCTGTTCCATTTTGAGTGCCTTGGCCGTATAAGGAAGGTATGCTGGTAAACTCAACCCGTACAGGGTATTTGTTGGCAGGTACAGGAAGTGAGTATTTACCAAAGTTGTCAGTAACAGTAGTATATACTGTGTTGTCACAAGCAATGGCTTGAACAGTTACACCCCCTAAGCCTGTTGTTTCCCCACTACTTTTGATACCATTAGCATCAAAATCGTTAAATACTGTTCCACCCAAATTGGTACCTGAGCAGGCTGTCGGAATACAGTTAGCACTTGTAGGAGCAGTAAATTGGATGCTTGAGGTACAGCCTCCCTGATTTGTACTTGTAGCCACAATGTTTCCTGTTATCCCATTTGCATCTATTTCGAATGCAATCACTTGAGGGCTAATAACGGCAGGATTAAAACTGGCTTCATTGTAGTTAGTGCCGTCCACAGTGGTATTTTGAGTGATTACTCGGCTTTGAGCACCATAAGTAACCGTAATGGTATTACCATCGGCCAATCCCGTCCAGTTTACCTGTACACTTACCGTAGCTTTAGTCTGGTTATTATAGTAGTAACATCCAGACACCGTGAGGTTTGAGAAACTAATAGAACAGACAGGGAGCTTGGCTGCTGGAAGAACCAAAGTTTTGCCTATTGCAACTGGTTTAGCAATAGGCTTAGTAGCTGTCTTGGGTGTAAGCAACTTGGTAAGCCAAGCCGAAGGATTCAGCAATTTGTATCCTGCTGCAGTAGTAGATTGCTCTTTGATGACTAAGCAAATCACTAACATTGACATAAAGCCCAACAGATAACGACGTGTTCGTAGTGTTTTGGCTAATTGTTTCAAATACTTGTAATCTTGTTTCATTCTTCAATGGTTTTGATGGAACATTACCACACTACTTGTTCAGTGTTTAATTAGGTATCTTAAACCAGGATTTTTATTGGGAGAAACAGCAAAAAAAACTATACTTAATTACTGATATTTTGATTAGAGATAGGCATACCTATTCCCGTTGGTTAATGGGCAAATAATATACCAAAATATTAGTAGGCGATTTTTTGAAAAAGTAAATAATTGACAATCAGTCACTTAAAAAAATGACAAATTGCATTGATAGAAGAATAACAGAAGTATTACAACTTCCGAAGGAGATTTGTGGAATACGAATTAACATTTTAATATGCTTCAAAATGTATGCCAAAGTCTAAAATTAGTTTTTTGAAAAACGCTTAACTTCCCTTAGTTTTGAGAAAAACTACATCACTTCATGCAACAAATTCTGCAAAAACTACACATTCAGGCTACTAATGCTGGCACCAGCACGGGGCTTCAGCATTGGTCATCTGGTATCCAAACCATAGATTCGTACTCACCAGTAGATGGTAACTTGATTGCCTCTGTCAATGTTACCAGCCCCAACGACTACCAGCAAGTCATTCAAACTGCGCAAGTTGCTTTCAAAACATGGCGTACTGTGCCTGCTCCCAAGCGAGGCGAAGTGGTGCGGCAAATGGGTGATGCTTTTCGTGTTAATAAAGAAGCTCTGGGCAAATTGGTAAGTTACGAAATGGGCAAGAGCCTGCAAGAAGGCTACGGCGAAGTGCAAGAAATTATAGACATCTGTGACTTTGCGGTGGGGCTTTCTCGGCAACTTTATGGCCTAACCATGCACTCCGAACGCCCAGCCCACCGTATGTATGAGCAATGGCATCCATTGGGAATTGTCGGCATTATTTCTGCCTTTAATTTTCCGGTAGCCGTATGGTCTTGGAACACCATGTTGGCTTGGGTTTGTGGTAATGTTTGCGTGTGGAAACCTTCTGAAAAAACACCGTTGACGGCACTTGCCTGTCAGCAAATTATTGCAGATGTCCTGAAAAAAAACGATATACCCGAAGGAGTATCTTGTTTGATTACAGGCGATTATCGAATTGGCGAATTGCTTGCAAATGACACCCGTGTATCGTTGATTTCGGCAACAGGCTCTACTCGCATGGGTAAGTTGGTTGGTGCTGCCGTAGCCGCTCGTATGGGAAGAAGTTTGTTGGAACTGGGCGGTAACAATGCCATCATCATCACCGAATCGGCTGATTTGAACATGGCGATTCCGGGCATTGTTTTCGGAGCAGTGGGTACGGCTGGGCAGCGTTGCACCAGCACTCGCCGACTTATTATTCATGAAAGCATTTACGAAAACGTAAAAGAACGGCTCATTAAAGCATATAGCCAGTTACGCATCGGCAATCCCTTAGACGAACACAACCACGTTGGCCCGTTGATTGACCAATTAGCCGTAGCTAATTATCAAACAGCTATCAAACAGATTGCCGAACAAGGTGGTACGATGCTGATAGAAGGTGGGGTTTTAGAAGGAATCGGCTTTGAATCAGGTTGTTATGTAAAACCCTGCATTGCCGAAGTCCAAAATGATTTCGCCATTGTGCAGCACGAAACCTTTGCGCCAATTCTGTATTTGATTCAATACAAAACCCTTGACCAAGCTATTGCGTTACAAAATGCTGTGCCACAGGGGCTTTCGTCAGCTATTTTTACTTTGAATATGCGGGAAGCCGAGCAGTTTTTGTCAGCCGTGGGTTCAGACTGTGGCATTGCCAACGTGAATATTGGCACATCAGGGGCCGAAATAGGGGGGGCCTTTGGTGGAGAAAAAGAAACAGGTGGGGGCAGAGAGTCTGGCTCCGATGCTTGGAAAGCCTATATGCGTAGGCAAACGAATACGATTAACTATGGTACACAATTGCCTCTGGCACAGGGTATTAAGTTTGAAGTGTAAGGGTTACAACAAGGCTCGTTTGATAAATGCACCCATAAAACTACCTACAAAAGTTGGGAAAGGCGAAACGTACGTGCAAAACTCTGCTACTTTACTGGGCATGAAGTCTTTGTTGTCTTTCAGGAGAAAGTAGCCTATCAAAATTATCCCAATTTGTGTGAGTGCCAGCATCCAACCTTTGCGGGGTTGTATCACACCAAGCCCTGCGCTTAGTAGTACAATTGCCAGAAACGAAATGTGAATAGATTCGCTTTTGCCGATGATAAAAAGTAATACCAAGCCGCTCAACGCTGCAATGAAAAGGTGAAGTCGTAAGTTTTTTTCAAGAAGCATAGCTGGCAATTTTATGAATACAGCCCTTTCAATCTGACTTAGTATTGGAAGGGCTGTTCTTCTATCTTTCGCAAAGGTATCAAAAACTTGTTATTCACTTGTTATTCTTTAAATCTCCCAAAAGAAAAAGAAGAAAAACGCTGCTAACCAGTCTCGGCGGATGCCTTTGCCATCACCAATTTTACTACCTCGAGCATACACATCACCATCAGTTTCTACTTCCCCAATCACGCTGCCATTTTTATAGACTTTGCCATTCGGCTCAATTTCACCTACTTTTGAGCCATTGATGTAAATGTCTCCATCTCGTTCTACTTCGCCTACTACGCTTCCGTTTTTATAAACCTTGCCGTTGGGTTCAAATTCCCCCACCTTTGAGCCACGTACATACACATCCCCATCTTTTTCGATTTCGGCTACGGACGAACCTTTGTAATATACTTTTTGGGCTTGTGCCATTATGGCCAAGCCAAGCAATAAGCAGCAAAAAATAGCTTTTTTCATTGTTGTTTGTGTTTTGAATTTTAAAGGCTCAAAATTGATTTTCTGTTTTTTGAATGGCTAATTAGAAGTAGTGTAGTGTTAAAATTGGCAAGTGAAACGGGTTTTTGTAGGAGTAAAAATATTTTTTTGTGATCATTTAGAACGTCAATAATACTTTTTGCTAATTGCTGCCGCCCAAATTAGCAATATCTGCATGAAGTTCATTTTTAACTACTTTCACACAATACTTCTGCCTAAATTACGCAATCTATCGGTAAAAATACTCAGTCTGCCGATTAGTGTACCGAACAGTTTTACTATTTGTATCTTTGTGAGACAATAACAAAACCTACTTCAATGCGTAATTACAAATACTCCTTGTTTCTCCTCAGTTTTATGTTTACAACCGCTGTTTTGGGACAACAAAAATGGACTGAAACCCAAGCTGACGGTATTTCTATTATCAAAAATACAGGTGGACAAACGCTTGGTTATTCTTTAACATCAGGTGTTAAAGTGATAACAGCCAATGGTTTAGCGTTCAAAGATTTGAATAAAAATGGTATTTTAGACAAATACGAAGACTGGCGGCTTCCTGCCGAAGTTCGTGCAAAAGATCTTGCCTCTAAGCTATCAGTAGAGCAAATTGCTGGCTTAATGCTGTACAGTCGCCATCAAGCCATTCCTGCCATGAGTGGTGGTTACATGGGTGGTACTTACAACCAAAAAAACTTTACCGAAAGCGGTGCTAAACCTTTTGACTTGACCGACCAGCAGAAAGAATTTCTGAGTAAAGATAACCTGCGCCATGTTCTTATCACAACCGTACAAACACCTGAAGTAGCGGCTCGCTGGAACAACAATGCTCAGGCATTTGTAGAAGGAACAGGCTTGGGGATTCCTATCAACACCAGTTCAGACCCTCGGCATGGTACTCGTGCCAATGCCGAATTTAATGCAGGGGCAGGCGGTTCTATCTCAATGTGGCCAAGTTCGTTGGGTATGGCGGCTACGTTTGAACCTGCTTTGATGCTAAAATTTGGACAAATTGCCGCTACCGAATACCGAGCTTTGGGTATAGCTACGGCTCTTTCGCCACAGGTGGACATTGCCACCGAGCCTCGTTGGGCTCGTTTTAATGGTACTTTTGGTGAAAATCCATACCTATCAGCAGACATGGGGAGGGCTTATGTGGATGGTTTTCAGACCTCTACGGGTAGTCAAGAAATTGCAAATGGCTGGGGTTTTGGTAGTGTGAATGCCATGGTGAAACACTGGCCTGGGGGTGGCTCGGGCGAGGCAGGGCGTGATGCCCACTACGGAGCAGGCAAATTTGCAGTGTACCCAGGTAATAATTTCCAAGCTCACCTCATTCCATTTATTCAAGGGGCATTTAAGCTGACAGGCAAAACCAAAATGGCCTCGGCAGTGATGCCCTACTATACTATTTCACTTGATCAAGATACTAAGAATCACGAAAACGTGGGTAATGGCTATAACCGCTACATTATCAATGATTTACTGCGCACCAAATACCAGTATAATGGCGTGCTTTGTACTGACTGGGGCGTTACGGGCGACGAAACCGCACTCGATACATTTGTTGGCGGCAAACCCTGGGGTGTAGAAAAACTCTCCGTAGCCGAGCGGCATTACAAGGTCTTGATGGCTGGAGTAGATCAATTTGGTGGAAATAATGAGTTAAAGCCTGTAGTAGATGCATACCAAATAGGTGTAAAAGAGCTGGGTGAAGCCAAAATGCGAGCCAGATTTGAGCAGTCTGCTGTTCGTTTGTTGCTCAATATTTTTAGAGTAGGTTTGTTTGAGAATCCATACCTCGTTATCGAAACCACTAAGCAGACTGTAGGTAAACCTGAGTATATGGCAGCGGGTTTTGATGCACAGTTAAAATCAATGATTTTACTAAAAAACCAAAGCAATACTTTGCCGATTCAAGGCCGGAAAAAAGTTTTTATTCCTAAGAAATTTACACCAGCAGGAAGAAATTTTATGGGGCAACCTTCTCCCGAAAAATTAGATTATCCTGTGAATCTGAACATTGTTAAGAAATATTTTGATGTAACCGAAAATCCGGATGAGGCAGACTTGGCTTTGGTGTTTATTGCCAGTCCCAATTCGGGTATTGGCTATGACAAAGAGGACCTCAAAAAAGGAGGTAATGGTTATTTTCCGATTAGTTTGCAATACGGCGAATATACCGCTACCGAAGCCCGAGCCACAAGTTTGGGTGGCGGCGACCCACTCGAAAACTTCACAAACCGCACCTATAAAGGCAAGTCCGTAAAAGCCATAAACTTTACTGATTTGGGCATGGTAACTGAAACTGCAGTCAAGATGAAGGGTAAGCCTATTATTGTGTCGGTAAATGTAAGTAATCCAATGATTTTCAGTGAATTTGAAAAGCAATCATCAGCTATTTTGGTAAACTTTGGAGCGCAAGACCAAGCTATTTTAGATGTTTTGACAGGTAAGCATGAGCCGTCTGGACTATTGCCTTTTCAGATGCCTGCCAACATGAGTGCCGTAGAAAAACAAAAAGAAGACGTACCACAAGACCTCACTTGCTACACCGATTCGGCAGGAAATGTCTATGACTTTGGCTTTGGACTCAACTGGAAAGGCAAGATTAAAGACACAAGGGTGATGAAGTACAAGAAGTAATTACATCTCTCCCTCAACACCCAGCCCAAACAATGCAAAATCATATTTCACGGGGTCGTTGGGGTCAAACAGGCGTAGGTTTTCAGTCAATTCCAGTGCCATCTGCCAATCAGTTTGTTTGCGTTGAATCAAACCTAACTTTCGGCCAACCCGCTCTACGTGTACATCACAGGGGCAAATCAATTGCGAAGGACTGAGGCGTTGCCATATTCCAAAATCAACGCCTCGGTCGTCACGACGTACCATCCAGCGCAAAAACATATTCAGGCGTTTGCATGAGGAGTTGCGGGCGGGTGAGGCAATGTGTTTGCGAGTACGGGATGGAAAGTGGTCGAGACTACAAAACAGGTCGTGAAAAGCAACTAAACGATGATATGGACTGGTGGTTTGAATGAGGAAAGCATCTTCTAACGAATTGTGTTGAGCATAATACCACCGAAAAAACGCTACAAAATACAGCAAATCAGTATCATTAAAGGTGCGATGCTTAAAATCTGTTAGGCGTTTGAGGTCACGCTCTTGATGATGCAGCACAAAGTCATACGGTGCATTGTCCATCCGATTAAACAAGTCCGTGCATTTATTGATAATGGTTTTGCGCTGCCCCCAAGCCAATATGGCAGCAACAAAGCCTGTGATTTCAATATCTTGTTTGGCAGAAAATCGGTGTGGAATGCTAATAGGGTCGTTCGGAATAAAATTCGGCTGGTTGTATTGTTGATACTTGGTTTCAAGTAATTCAGCAAGGTAGCCAGTCATGTTATTTCTCTATTTTTTTCAAAAGCCATACCAGACCCGTTGAAACCCCAGAAAAAACAGAGAGAATTGCCGTAAATACAAAAGTGAAAACCGAAATAACAGGGTAGGTGAGGGCAAACATCGCAGTCCAAAGGCGATAGCCAAACGTGGCTGATGGTTTTGATTTAGGCATAAAATTGTAAGATACTTTTTGAAAATACGAAATTACATACCAAATCGCTGTAAAACAAAAAAGCCGTTGTTCAATAAACAACGGCTTACTACGTGTATTCTCCTTTAACCCCAATTATTTCGCTTTTGTTTCTTTTGTACTTGCCGAAATAGCAGTAGTAGCAGGCACCATTTCTTGAATCGTATAGTTTAGCTCAGCCCGAAACTTGCGATCTACGGGCGAAAGCTTTTCATAAGCACTTGGCGAAATCTTTATTACTAATTTATCATTCAGACCAGTATCTGGCAATTTACCAATTACTTTCACAAAAATACTGCGATTATTGGCCTCATTGCGTACTTGAATAAGTGTACCTACGGGGGCAGTGCGGTGCAATGCCAGAAACTTACCCGAATTATCATCCACCGAAATTAAGCCAGCCATGCCGTTCTCTTTCACCTGACGAGCCACCATTATCATGGCAGGTTCGCCGGGTTTGGTTGTGGGGGCTACAGGTGGTGGTGTTTTCTTTACGTCCTTAGCTATCTTGGTACTATCTATTTTTTTAGGCTCGTTTTTGGCAACCTCTGGCTTCATTACAGGTTGTTTCACTGATGGCTCTAAGGGCGTAGTTGTTGTCTTAGTTGTTGTGGAGGCTTCGCTCGGATTGATGAGCAACACCTGACCAATTCGCACGGTGGGGCTTGTAAGTTTGTTCCACCTTTGTACATCTGCTACGGTTACGCCATACTTTTTAGAAATGCTAAACATGGTCTGCTTGGCCTCTACTATGTGCTTTGTTGCTGCTACCGAAGCCGGGGTTGTTTTTACTTCGGGCTTGGTAGTAGCTACTTTTGAATCAGTTGGTTTGGTAACCGAAGTAGTAGGTTTTGCTACCGGTGGATTAGACTTATAGGCATCTTCGTCGTTAGTGGCAGGTGCTTTAGCTATTTCTTCTTTTTCTTCAGCAGTAGGCACAGCAGGGGCTTTTGCCTTCATTTTCTGTAACTTACGGGCATATTTCTCTTCCATCGGAATCCGAATCACCTGGCCAATTTCGATGTGGCCGTCTGCATCAGGATTTTCTTTAGAGTAAAGCTTTAACGAACTTTTGTAACGATTGAGCAACGAATACAACGATTCGCCTTCTTCAACTTTGTGCAAAATAACCGTTTTATCTACTCGGTTTTCGGTTCCGAGCGAGTCGCCTCCCCAGCCATTAGCAAAAGAAGAGACAGAGAGCGCAGCCACGCCGATGCTTGTCAAGAGCGATGCCTTCAAGATCATGGGTTTGTAAGTTAGCCAGTTCATTTTCTTTTAAAATTTTCGTGTAATTGGGTTTCGATAAGTAACCTATCAATTCTCGTGCCAATTTTTTTATTTTTAAAAGAATGCACTCTTTTTACTCAGAAAAGCGTCTTTTTGCTAAATTAAGAAGGTTTTTGATAAAAACAAAATGTTTCGGCTCACTATTCAATCACAATCAATTGCAAAAGAATTTGGCTCAGATACTTCTTACCTCTATTCTACTGAGCCATTTCACGTGCCGAGGTCCCGTGAGGCGGTCGTCTAAGCAAACCAACACAATGGCTCCATCAGCTTCGATGGGCTTGTTGTTTTTTTCAAAAAGCAACCAGACCTGTTCGCCAGTGGCGTTGTTAAATAGCTCATGGTAAGCAAATAACGCTACATATCCATCGGTAGCGTGTGCTGCTACCAAGATTTTATTTCGGTCTTTCATAGTAGCTAATTTGATGTGGGCTTTTTCCAAAACTTCTTTTAACAAAACTCCTCGATAGGTCTTGAATTCCTTTCGGACTTCTCCATTTTGGCTCACAATTTTTAAGTTTTCGCCCATTCTAACGTTCATTTTTTGAAGGTCTGCTATGCTAAGGCGCAAGGGGTTTTCAACTTGGCCTATCACTTCAACGTTTTCAGAACGTTGTTGGGCAAAAAGAGAATAACTACCTATCAAAAAAATAGGCAAAGAAAAAGATTTTTCGTAACATCGTGATTAAGTAATAAAGGTTTGTAATCAGTTATTTCTGATAAATCAGTTGTCTATCAGGTCTTATGTCTTGCCTCTTAATTTCTCTTGTCTTTACATTCAAGTGAAATACAACTTTACACAAGCAATAATCAACACAAAAGCAAGAATATATCGTAGCGTAGGCACATTGAAGCGTTTGCTACCAAAATAAGCCCCCAGCAAGCCACCAACAAAGGCCACTGCTATCCACCAAATGGTCTGGGTATTCAAATTAACTCCTTTACTGAGCAGCCCAAGTAGTCCTGAAATAGAATTAACAAAAATAAAAAGGGCCGAAATGGCAGCAGTCTCTTTCATTTTTGCCCATCGGAATAACAAAATAACAGGGCTCAAAATAATGCCTCCGCCAATGCCAAGCATTCCTGAAAGTAAGCCAATCGCTGCACCAATTAGTAAACTCCCTATCAATGAAGCAGGTTTATCTTCTTCACTTTCAGATGGTTGAAAGAGCATTCGGCCAATAGCAATGACAAGTGCCACTGCCAACAACTGTTTATAAAGCGAATCTGTAATGGGTAACCTCGCCCCTATAAATGACAGAGGTACGCTTGTAATAGCAAAGGGGTAAAACAATTTCCACCGAAAATAACCACTCCGATAAAACTGAATAAACGAAGTCATAGACACAAACAGATTGAGCATCAATGCCGACGACTTCATGAGCGCAGGTTGCGTACCAAATAGCACCATCAAGGCCAAGTAACCGCTTGCTCCACCATGCCCTACCGAGGCATATAAAAACGCCACAATGGCAATGAGGGTTAATTGAAGAATATCTTGCATAAAGAATAATCAGGTATAAGCCTCCAATAAGCGTTATTTTTTTGTAAATATAACGACCGTTATGGTTTTTAGGAAATAACGATAAAAAATTATTCAGAAAGCAATAGATGGGTTTCGGTATTGAGGAAGTCCTGGAAGCGTTGCTGTAATAACCTGAACTTTTCCATAAATCGCAAGCCAGCGTCAGTTACTACGGCTCCGCCACCTTTTTCGCCACCTGTTTGGGTAAGTACCAGCGGGTCAGCACCTTGTCTATTCATTGAATTGACTAATTCCCACGCTTTTTTGTACGACATATTCATGGCCTTAGCAGCTTGGTTGATCGAGCCTGTTTGTTGAATGTGTTCTAACAGTTCAAGCCGCCCAACCCCCATAAATCGTTCGTGGGCTTCAATCCAGATGCGCCCGTTGAGGCGGAAAGTTGGTGTTTGGGGCGTAGGCATGGGTATGACATTGGTTGAAACTGCAAAATAGGCAAAATCATTTGGTTAGTTACAAATAGCATCATAATACGAAACAAACCAGCAAGGTATAGGTAGCTGGTTTGTTTTTTGTGTAAATTTGCATTTTCATTCAAAACGCCACTGACCAGATTCGAGCAGCATGGTAAACATCCGAGAAATTCTAAAAAACCGTATCCTTGTGCTGGACGGAGCCATGGGTACGATGATTCAGCGTTATAACCTTACTGACGCTGACTACCGAGGCAACCGCTTCAAAGACTGGAAACACGACTTGAAAGGCAATAACGACTTGCTCTCCATTACCCGCCCCGACATCATCAAAGAAATTCACGCTCAATACTTTGAAGCAGGTGCCGACATTGTTGAAACCAACTCGTTTTCTGGTACTTGGATTGCCATGGCCGATTATGGTATGGAAGAGCTTGCCTACGAGCTAAACTACGAGTCTGCTCGCATAGCCCGTGAAGTTGCTGATGAATTTACCAAGCTTGAGCCTCACAAACCTCGTTTTGTGGCAGGTTCTATTGGTCCTACCAATCGCACGGCCAGTCTTTCGCCCGATGTTAATAGCCCTGCTTACCGGGCCATTACCTTTGATCAACTCGTAAATGCCTACTACGAGCAAGTACAAGGTTTGGTAGATGGCGGTGCCGATATTTTATTGGTTGAAACCATCTTTGACACGCTCAACGCTAAAGCTGCCTTGTTTGCAATTGACCTCTATTTTAAAGATGTCAAAAACGGAATGGTTAAACCTCATAAAGGCAATTTCAATCCAAAATCTAAAATCCAAAATCTGCCCTCCGAGCTTCCTATCATGGTTTCAGGTACTATTACTGATGCTTCGGGACGGACGCTGTCAGGACAGACTACGGAGGCGTTTTTGACTTCTATTTCGCACTTGCCTTTGCTATCGGTGGGCTTAAACTGCGCCTTGGGTGCCGATCTCATGCGACCTTACGTGCAAACCTTGGCTACCCATGCACCATTTTTTACTTCGGCTCATCCCAACGCTGGCTTACCCAACGAAATGGGCGAATATGACGAAACGCCCGAACAAATGGCGAGTGTAATTGAGGGCTTTTTGCAAGATAATTTTATTAACATCATTGGTGGCTGCTGTGGCACTACGCCACCTCACATCAAAGCCATTGCTGAGGTAGCAGCAAAGTATCAGCCTCGTACAATTCCGACGTTTGAAAAAATACAGAAACTGTCTGGCTTAGAGCCACTTAATATCACCAAAGAAGCCAATTTTGTGAACATTGGTGAGCGTTGTAACGTAACGGGGTCTAAGAAATTTGCCCGATTGATTCGTGAAAATAAAGACGACGAAGCCCTCAGCATAGCCCGTGAGCAAGTAGAAAACGGAGCGCAGGTTATAGATGTGAACATGGACGAAGGCATGATAGACGGCGTGGCTGCCATGACTAATTTTATAAACCTAATTGCCTCAGAACCAGACATTGCTCGTGTACCACTGATGATTGACTCCTCAAAGTGGGAGGTCATTGAAGCTGGACTAAAATGTACACAAGGCAAGGCAATTGTAAACTCTATTTCACTCAAAGAAGGCGAAGAAAAATTCAAGGAATACGCCCGTACTATTAAGCGTTATGGGGCAGCTACAGTAGTAATGGCCTTCGACGAAACAGGGCAAGCCGACAGTTATCAGCGACGTATTGAAATCTGCGAACGGGCTTACAACATCTTGGTAAATGAAGTGGGTTTTCCACCTGAAGACATCATTTTTGACCCTAATATTCTGACTGTAGCCACAGGAATAGACGAACACAACAATTATGCAGTGGACTTTATTAACGCCACTCGCTGGATTAAGCAACACCTGCCCTATGCCAAAGTTTCGGGGGGGGTGTCTAATATTTCGTTTAGTTTTAGAGGCAATGAACCCGTGCGTGAGGCCATGCACTCGGCGTTTTTGTACCATGCCATCAAAGCAGGTATGGACATGGGCATTGTAAACGCTGGTCAGCTTACTGTTTACGACGACATCCCGAAAGATTTTCTGGAATTGGTAGAGGACGTGCTGTTAAACCGTCGCCCCGATGCCACCGAACGCTTGGTTAACTTTGCCGAAACCGTTAAGTCAAAAGGCAAAGAAAAAGACGAATCAGAAGCACTTGCTTGGCGGCAATTGCCTGTTAAAGAACGACTTACACATTCGCTGGTAAAAGGTTTTTCTGACTTTATTGATGAAGATGTAGAAGAGTGTCGTCATTTATTTGATAAACCCTTAGAGGTAATAGAAGGCCCTTTAATGGAGGGTATGAATGTGGTCGGTGATTTGTTTGGCGAAGGCAAGATGTTTTTGCCCCAAGTTGTCAAATCGGCCCGGGTGATGAAAAAAGCCGTGGCGTATTTGTTGCCATTTATTGAAGCTGCAAAAAGTGAAGGAGTTAGTTCATCGAATGGTCGTGTTTTGATGGCAACCGTCAAAGGCGACGTTCACGACATCGGTAAAAACATTGTAGGTGTAGTGCTGGGTTGTAATAATTACGAAATCATTGACCTTGGCGTAATGGTTTCGTGCGAGAAAATCCTTGAAACGGCACGAGTCCTGAATGTGGATATCATTGGGCTGTCGGGTTTGATTACCCCCAGCCTCGACGAAATGGTACACGTTGCCAAAGAAATGGAACGGCAGGGTTTCAAAATTCCACTATTGATTGGAGGGGCCACTACCTCACGCATACACACAGCGGTTAAAATAGACCCGCATTATTCAGGGCCAGTTATTCATGTGTTAGATGCGTCTCGGAGTGTTCCTGTAGCTGGAAGGTTAGTACAAACTCCTGAAAGCCAAGCGGCTGTATTGGCTGAGATAAAAGCTGAATATGCCAAGTTGCGAGAAGAACACGCTCGCCGTAAGCAAGACAAAAACTACCTGAGCCTCGACGTTGCCCAGCAAAACAAAGCCAAAATTGATTGGTCAAATTTCCAGCCGACCAAGCCGCAGTTTTTGGGTACACGAGTTTTTGAAGATTATGATTTAGCCGAAATCGCAAAGTATATTGACTGGACACCATTTTTCCAGACATGGCAGTTGCATGGCAAGTATCCAGCTATTTTTGAAGATGCCGTCGTGGGCAATGAAGCCAAAAAACTCTACGAAGATGCGTCAGTTTTATTAGGCGAAATCATCCGAGACAAATCACTAAAAGCCAAGGCGGTAATTGGATTTTTTCCTGCTAATAGTATAAATGATGACATCGCTTTGCACAATTTTGAAGAAATCTCAAAAGAAATCCCTTGCGAACGACATGGAAGCCACCAACATATCGAATACAAACTGAGTCGGTTTGACCCTGCCTCACAATCAGCTGGCGAACTCATTGCCGATACCCAGACAGTGTTGCATCATTTGCGCCAACAAAACCAAAAAGCACAGGGTTTGCCCAATTACTGTTTGAGTGATTTTGTAGCACCGCTCGATAGTGGTAAAGACGACTACTTGGGGGCTTTTGCCGTAACCGCAGGCATTGGCATCGAAGCCCTGTTAGAGAAGTTTGACTCCCAGCACGACGACT
Organism: Spirosomataceae bacterium; assembly: GCA_044228045.1. Lineage (GTDB taxonomy): Bacteria > Bacteroidota > Bacteroidia > Cytophagales > Spirosomataceae > JAXLVB01. The sequence goes on along the minus strand of JBGAVQ010000091.1, from coordinate 3,031 downwards.
ACAACTCTATCATGGTTAAGGCATTAGCTGACCGCCTTGCTGAGGCCTTTGCCGAACTTATGCACCAGCGAGTTCGCAAGGAGTTTTGGGGATATGATGCAGATGAACAGCTTGGTAATGAGGAACTTATTAAGGAAACTTATCAAGGTATTCGTCCTGCACCGGGTTATCCTGCTTGCCCCGATCATACCGAGAAGGCCACACTTTGGCAACTGCTACAACCTGACCAAGTGGGTATTAGCCTAACCGAAAGTTTTGCCATGTACCCTGCCAGTAGCGTAAGTGGCTGGTATTTTTCACATCCAGATAGTAAGTATTTTGCCGTTGGTAAGATTCAAAAAGACCAAGTAATTTCGTATGCCGAGCGCACAGGCATGAGTTTAGAAGATGTAGAACGTTGGCTGGCTCCGGCGTTGGGGTATTAAAATTAACAACATGAAACTCTTTTTCAGACAAGTAGGTCAAACGGGTACGCCACTCGTTATTCTTCATGGTGTTTTTGGTTCGTCAGACAATTGGCTTACCATTGGCAAAGTGCTGGGCGAGCAGTTTCGGGTTTTTATGCTCGACCAACGCAATCATGGTCATTCGCCTCGTAGCGAAGAGTTTAGCCTCGATGCCCTTGCCGCCGACTTAAAAGAGTTTTTGGATGACCAACAATTGACAGATGCTATTTTGGTTGGCCACTCGATGGGAGGGAAGGTAGTGATGCAGTTTGCCATGAATTACCCCAGTGCATTTAGTAAGCTGGTGGTGGTGGACATTGCACCTCGTTTTTATCCTGTTCATCACGATGCTATTCTGACTGGGCTCAACGCCATCAATTTAGCCAAGCTGACTACTCGGCAAGAAGCAGACGAGGTTTTTAGTGTGTATGAACCCGATTGGGCCGTACGTCAATTTCTATTGAAAAATTTGTATCGAAATACTGAAACTGGGCGATTTGATTGGCGCATTAACTTGCCCGTGCTTACTCGTGATATTGGTGAAGTTGGTAGCGAGTTGATGAACACTAAAATTATAGATAAGCCTACATTGTTTATTAGGGGTGCAGAGTCGCCGTACATTACCAACGAAGACGAGAAAATAATACATCAGCTGTTCTCGAATGCCCAAATTGAAACCATTGCAGGGGCAGGGCATTGGGTGCAGGCAGATAAACCGATGGAGTTTGTTGAAGTAGTGGTACGATTTTCCAAATCAACAATTTAGAAAATTGTGCAACTATACCTCATCCCAACCTTTTTAGCTCCCGATACCGCCTCGCAGGTACTATCTCCGCAAGTGCGTGAAGTAATTACTGCCACAGACTACTTTTTTGTGGAAAATATCCGTACTGCTCGGCGATTCATTAGCGAGTTAAAACTCGGCAAGGTCATAGATCAACTGCATTTTTACGAACTCAATAAAGACACTTCCGAAGCCGAAGTAATTAGTTACTTCAAACAGATTCCGGAAAGTCAAGATATTGGTGTTATTTCAGAAGCCGGTTGTCCGGGTGTTGCTGACCCTGGGGCGTTGGCCGTAAAAGTAGCTCACCGATTTGGTTGTAGGGTTGTGCCCTTAGTGGGACCATCTTCTATTTTACTGGCTTTAATGGCATCAGGAATGTCTGGGCAATCATTTGTTTTTCACGGATATTTACCCATTGAGAAATTAGCTAAAATTCAGAAAATAAAGCAGTTAGAGCAAAATGTGCAAAAGGGACAATCACAGATATTCATGGAAACACCGTACCGCAACAATCAGTTATTGGCCGATTTGTTAGCAAATTGCCGTAACGATACCTTACTTTGTATTGCGGCAAACCTTACGGCATCAGATGAACTGGTGAAAACTCAGACTATCCAACAATGGAAAGCCTCGCCACCTGATTTGCACAAAAAACCAACTATTTTTATTATTGGGTAAACAATTTAATTGTCACGGGGGATTCCGCAATCTACAATCAAATGATTCATCTCAAATCTTTTACCTTCAACCCTTTTCAAGAAAACACCTATGTAGTTTGGGACGAAACCAAAGAGGCACTAATCATTGACCCGGGTTGTTCGGATGCGTCTGAACGCCAAGAACTGAGCGATTTTATCACTTCTGAAGGCTTAAAAGTGGTTAAATTGCTCAATACCCATTGCCACATTGACCACGTATTGGGCAATTATTTTGTACAAAAGACCTATGGCGTATCTTTGCACATTCACCATAAAGACATTCCAGTCTTGAAGGCTGTTAAGACGTATGCCCCCAACTATGGGTTTCCTGATTATCAAGAAGTTGAGGTGGGAGTTGAACTCAAAGAAGGAACCGATATTATGTTTGGTAATTCATCATTTGAAGTGCTTTTTGTGCCAGGACACGCCCCCGGACACGTAGCTTTTGTGAATCGAGCGCAAAAAATTTGTCTCAGTGGCGATGTGCTATTCAGAGGAAGCATTGGCCGCACCGATTTGCCCGGAGGTAATTTTGAAATACTTCTTAACAGCATCAAACAACAACTGTTTCCACTTGGCGACGACATGGTGGTGTACTCAGGGCATGGTTCAAGCACAACTATTGGGTATGAGCGTCAGTGGAATCCGTTTGTGGGCGAAAACTCCTAAATGGGATTGAAGTAATTTATATAGCACAACAATACCTTGGAAATCAAATTATTCACCATACCTAATCTACTTACCTGTTGCAATCTTTTATGCGGTTGCGTGGGCATTGTAGCAGTTTTTCACAGCGACCTTATTCTGGCCTCTATTATGATAGGCTTGGCAGGCATTTTTGACTTTCTGGATGGCTTCGTCGCTCGATTGCTCAAATCGTCGTCTCCTATTGGCAAAGAATTAGACTCACTTGCCGATGTTGTTACGTTTGGAGTGTTGCCAGCTTGTATTATTTTTTCACTGATTCAGGAGGCCGTACCTGATATTTATGGTTTATGGAAAGCCTATTTAGCGTTCGTTATCGCTGTGTTTTCGGCCTTACGGCTTGCCAAATTCAATATTGACACCCGCCAAGCCGAGTCGTTTATTGGTGTGCCTAC
>JBGAVQ010000090.1:0-19322 GCA_044228045.1 Spirosomataceae bacterium | reverse complement strand
GTCTGGTCCTGGTGGATTTACTGCCAATACTCAAGATATTGTGTTGACCCAAACAGACTTGCCAGGTCTTTATACTGTATTTGCTAATACTTCAGCTGGTTGCCAAGGTTCAAACACGGTAGCAATTTCTCCAAGTTTGATCACTGGTATCACTGAAAACGATTTGGCTGTATCTGTTAATGGTGTAACAATCACTAATGGTGGTACTGCTTATGTACCTGCTGGTACAGCAATCCAATTAGCATTGAACGCCTTAAACGGTGAGTCAATTGCTGGTTTTGAATTGACAAATTGTAATGGTAACCAAGGTCCAAACATTGATTTCTTTGGTCCACTTGGATACCAAGGATTCCCTAATAATTTTGTTGGACCACTTTATCAAGTAGTTCCTGAAAATGGTTGTGGTTTCTACTCAGGTAGCTTAACACCAATTGCTGGTGGTAATACATATGGTCCTTGGAAAGTAGTATTCACTAAAACTTGTGGTGGTACTATTACATTCGAGTTCAATATCAGACGCCCTGTTAATGCTGACCTCACTGCTTCTGCTGCGCCAAGCACAGTAAATGCAGGTGGTAGCGTAGGATTGGCTGCAAGCGTAAGTGGTGGAACTGCTTCTGCTTTCGCATGGGCTGGCCCAGGTGGTTTCTCATCTAATCAACAAAACCCAAGCTTTACAGCAGCAGCTGCTAACACCGGTGTTTACACTGTATCTGCTACAATCGTTGGTGGTGGTGTGTTAACTGCAACAACTGCAGTAACTGTGGTAACTCCTGCACCTCCGGGCGTTGCTGATTTGATGTTGATTAAAGATAGCAAGTATCGCACAATGCGTTCTGGTACTAAAACTTATATCACAATTATCGTTAAGAACAACGGTCCTAACGCTGCAAGTGGTGTAACTGTAACAGATGTATTGCCAGCGGGTATGACTTATACAACACCAAGCAACTTGTCTGACTCTGTACCTGATGATGGTATTGAGCACAATGGTGGTATCTATGGTAGCTTCAGCGTAAGCGGAGGAACTGTAACTGCCAACTTTGGTTCTATTGCATCTGGTGCAACTAAGGAGATTAAGTTCTACGCAATGGTAACTGGTTCAGTAGGGGTAACGCTATTGAATACAGGAACTATCACGAGCTCGGCTAATCCAGATCCAAACTCAGGTAATAACTCAGATGATGTTAGTATCTTGATTGTACCAGGTAGCTCAAGCCGTGTAGCAGCAGGCGAATCAACAGACGGCGCTATTGTAGTGAAGTCTTATCCTAACCCTGCTACTGATAAAGTAACAATTGAGTTGACTCTTGACGAGCCATCTAAAGCTGAACTTCGTATGACTGATTTCTCAGGCCGTACAGTAGGTGAGTGGAAGTTGGACGAAGAGAAGACACATCATACTGCTGAAATCAGCATGAAGGAATTCAAGGCCGGTTTATACCTCTTGAATGCTGAAGCTGGTAATAAGCGAGCTGTGAAGAAGATTGTGAAAGCTGAGAACTAATCAGCCAAACAGTCTGTAATGAAAAACCCCTCCGGCTTAGACTGGAGGGGTTTTTTTATGTGATAAAGTGCCAACTCAGAGGATGGGAACGAGGATGTTTGTAGCAAAGGAGGTTTTTGAACAGTTACGTCAGTGCCAAAAAATGACTACCTTTGTCAGACTATAAAAATCAATGGGGATGTCAATTATTAAACTACCGATTCGGTTTGAAGGCTCCCAAGGTGACACTTTTTGATTCAAGACAGTTCCAGCTCTACCAACTTGTCATGTACCCATGAAGATTTTGCAATGTATTTTTTAACGAGTATAATTAGAACATCAAAAGAAAAATAAATAGAACCAACCAATAAACCAATAGTATGAGAAAGAAAATTGTAGCAGGAAACTGGAAAATGAATAAAACGCTTGAAGAAGCACTTATTTTGGCATCTGAGGTAGTTCAGATGGTACAAGATGAAGTAACAAGCGAAGTGATTACTGTACTTTGTGCACCATCTATTTACCTGAGTACACTCAGTAGTTATCTGAAAGGCTCAACAAAAGTGAGCCTTGGGGCACAAAATTGTTATCCAAAGCCTTCGGGAGCTTACACGGGTGAAGTATCTGCGCCAATGCTTAAATCAGTTGGCGTAAGTTATGTATTGGTAGGGCATAGCGAGCGTAGGCAGTATTTTGATGAATCGAATGCGTTTTTGAGAGAGAAAACGGATGCATTGCTCGCTGAAGGGCTTACTCCTATTTTTTGTTGTGGCGAAACACTTGACCAACGCAATGCTGAAGGGTACATGGAGTTTGTAGCGTCGCAATTAACAGATAGCTTATTTCACTTGTCTGCTACCGAATTTGGTAAGGTGGTGATTGCTTATGAACCAATCTGGGCGATTGGAACAGGCGTAACGGCAAGTAGCGATCAAGCGCAGGATATGCACGCCTACTTGCGACAACATATAGCTAAGTGGTATGGCGAAGAAGTGGCGGATGACACTACCATTTTGTATGGAGGAAGTTGTAATGAGAAAAATGCTGCGGAGTTGTTTGCTCGTCCCGATGTGGATGGTGGACTAATTGGAGGGGCTTCTTTGAAGTCTCGTGAGTTTACGAATATAATAAAGGCGAGATGAGTAAACTTATCTAATCTCAGTAGGGAAGACTTTAAAAGGTCAGCCCTGTGGTGCAAACCTTCTCAAGAAGGTCTGCATTACAGGGCTGACCTTATCGTGTTAGCGCAGCTTGAGTGTTGCTAAGGTAAGTACGGCTAAGATGATGCCTACAATCCAGAAACGAGTAACTATTTTGGCTTCGTGGTAGCCTTTTTTCTGAAAATGATGGTGCAATGGCGACATCAAAAAGATACGTCGCCCTTCACCGTATTTTTTCTTGGTATATTTGAAATAACTTACTTGCAAGATTACAGAGAGGCTTTCGACTAAGAAGATACCGCACATTACAGGGATAAGTAGCTCTTTGCGAATTACAATGGCCAATACGGCAATTACCCCGCCTAACATTAAACTGCCGGTATCGCCCATGAATACTTGTGCAGGATACGAATTGTACCAAAGAAAACCAATACAAGCTCCCACAAAAGCAGCGCAAAAAATTACCAACTCAGCAGAACCAGGGATAAAAAAGATGTTGAGGTATTGAGAGATGAGTTTGTTACCCGAAACATACGCTAAAATAGCCAGCGTAAGCCCAATGATTACAGAAGTACCCGCCGCAAGGCCATCAATACCGTCGGTGATGTTGGCACCGTTAGAAACAGCAGTAATGATAAAAATAACGATAAGTACATAAAAAATCCAAGCATATTGGTCTGAAAGTAACCAGTCTGGAAGCAACGAATTATAGTCAAATTGGTTACCTTTGAAGAATGGAACAGTAGTGATAAGAGACTTAACATCGGTGTATTTGGTAACGTAGCCAATGGAGTTAACGATGTTGACCTTTTCATAAATACGAACTTTTACATCGTCAGAGAAGTGCATAGTAAGACCCACAATAAGCCCCAGCCCAATTTGCCCCACTACTTTGAACTTGCCTTGAAGTCCTTCTTTGTTTTTTTTGAAAACCTTAATGTAATCGTCCACAAAGCCAATCATACATGTCCAGATTGTAGCAACGACAAGCAGAATAATATACACATTGTGCAGTTGTGCAAAAAGAAGCACAGGAATCAGCAAAGCCGCTAAGATGATAAAACCACCCATGGTAGGCGTACCCTGTTTTTGTTTTTGACCTTCGAGACCAAGATCCCGAACTGTTTCACCAATTTGAAGTTTACGAAGGAAAGCAATGATGCGCCTCCCATAAATAGCTCCAATGGAAAGAGAAGTTACGGTAGCAGCCCCTGCTCTAAAGGTTATGTATTGAAACAATCCAGCACCAGGGAAGTTGAAGTGTTTGTCTAAGTAGTCAAATAGATAGTAAAGCATAAAATGGTTCGTTGCTCATCAAAATAGCTGACGATGAATGGGTTAAGGATTTTGTAAAGTTATGTTTTTGCGTTGGAATTCAGCGAAATAAGAGATATAAAAAATTGAAATTAGGGAATAAACGCACCATTTTTACCTAAACAAAATTGATTTGCGAGAAACCCCAATCCCTAAATCCCTTTCCCCAGCAGGGAAAGGGACTTTAAATAGAAAAAATTCGTATTATATTTTTTAACATGAATAATAAATCCAATTACGAGAAAAAAACATCGGTGATTACCTTTTTATCGTCAAAATCGTATTTAACACCTTGAATCTCCTGATATGTTTCGTGGCCTTTTCCTGCAACCAACACCACGTCGCCTCGTTGTGCTAAGGAAACAGCTGTTTGAATAGCAACTCTGCGGTCGGCTATCAATTCTACCTTATTTTTATCAGCAAAAGGAATTCCTTTGGCCATTTGCTCTAAAATATCCAGCGGGTCTTCAAAACGAGGATTGTCTGAGGTAAGAATCACACGGTCGCTGTATTTGCAGGCAATCTCAGCCATGATGGGGCGTTTGGTAGCATCTCTATTACCTCCACAACCCACAACTGTAATAATTTGCTCGTTTTTCAGCCGCAAGCCAACAATGGTTTCGAGTACGTTTTCGAGGGCATCGGGGGTGTGGGCATAATCAATGATGCCGATTACTTGGTTAGGCGAAATGACCTGTTCAAATCGCCCAGGGGCAGTTTGCAAATCAGAGAGTTGTAACAACACTTCGTCTGAATCTTCGCCGAGCAATATGGCTGCCCCATAAACGCCGAGCAAATTGTACGCATTGAAGGTGCCGATTAGTGTAAACCATACTTCCTTACCATCTATTTCCATTTGTAGCCCGTGAAGGCTGTCTGAAAGTAATTTCCCTTTAAAAGTAGCAGGTGCTTCGAGTGCAAAAGTTTCTCGACGAGCGGCAGTATTTTGAAGCATCACCATTCCCCGTTTATCGTCCACATTAACCAAGGCAAAGGCCGATTTGGGAAGTTGATCAAAGAAACCTTTTTTGGCACGGATGTAGTTCTCGAAAGTGAGATGAAAATCAAGATGATCGTGTGTGATATTGGTAAAAATACCACCAGCAAACTGCAATCCGGCGATGCGTTCTTGCACTACGGCATGAGAACTCACCTCCATAAATACGTGTGAGCAACCTTTAGCAAGCATTTGCGCCAGCAATTGATGAAGTGTTACGGAGTCTGGAGTGGTATGAGTAGAGGGGATAACCTCGTCCTCTATTTGGTTTTGAACGGTCGAAATTAAGCCACAGCGATAACCCAAACGTCTGAAAAGCCTGAATAAGAGGGTAACATTGGTTGTTTTGCCATTGGTGCCAGTTACACCCACTAAGCTAAGTTTGGCAGAGGGATGATCGTAAAAATTGGCAGCCATCAAGCCCATTGCCCGTGCGCTGTTTTGCACCTGCACATAGGCAACGCCTTCAGAACGTTGTTCGGGTAATTCTTCACAAAGAATAGCCGAAGCTCCTTGCTCAATGGCTTTCGGAATAAACTGATGCCCATCGGCTTGGGTACCTTTGAGTGCCACAAAGAGGCTACCCTTTGTTACCTTTCGGGAGTCAATAATGATGCTGTTGATGGCTATGTCTGTAATACCTGCAACGGCCCGTAAAGGTACTTTGGTTAAAAGGGTTTGAAGATTTTTCATATTAATTAAGCGATAGGCTAATCAATTGGTTTTTAGAGCCTTGTAGTCCTGGCTTTATGGACTGCTCCACTACTTTGCCCTTGCCTCTATGGCTGACTCGAAAACCTTTGTTTTCGAGAATATAAATGGCATCACGCAGGCTTAACCCTATTAGATTAGGCACTTTATATTTTTCTGTTGTTTTTTCTATCCAACCTGACGACGGTTTTAGTTGTAGGGTGGTGGCAATAATTTGGGCGTCTGGTGTATAAGAGGCTTGTAACATACGGCTTGCATCAGTGGGTGTTGCCACTGCTTTCTGAATCGGTTTGTGCATTTGGAGATCCGAAGCATAAATTTTATCGGCAATATCACCAAATACAGGAGCTGCCGCTTCGGCAGCCATTAGTTGTCCACCGCCAGCTCCGTGTGGTTCGTGTACGACTACAATACAACTGTATTTGGGCTGATTGGCCGGAAAAAAGCCAGCAAACGAAGTATGATAACGCCCAGGCTGATAGCGTCCGTTTTCAAGAACTTGGGCCGTGCCTGTTTTGCCAGCTATGCGGTAATAGGGCGTATAAATTTTACGAGCAGTGCCACTCTGTACTACACCTTCCATCATTTCAATCACTTGCTTGAGTGTTTCGGGGCTACAAATTGGCTCGCTCGAACGCTGTTGAGACAAGGTGAAATCTTCGATCACCTCGTTGGCCAAGCGTATTTCTTTCACAATAATAGGCTGAACCCATGTGCCGTTGTTGGCAATGGCATTGTAAAAAGTAAGCATTTGCAAAGGTGTAATGTCCACCTCGTAACCAATGGCCATTTGAGGCAGTGTAAGAGGCGACCACGATTTTTTGTGAGAGAGAGGGCCTTTGATGGTAGGGGTAGGCTCAGGATCACGATCTCGAAGCTGCACACCTACTCGCTCGCCCATTCGGAATCGTTGTTTTAAATAATAGTCGGTGAAACGTTCGGGTTTGGTAAAAAAATGTTGCTGCATCAGTTTAAAAATACCCACGTTCGACGAATACCCCAATACTTGCTTCACAGACATTGTGCCGTGAGGGTGGTCGTCTTTAAACTCTTTGTTTTTATAGGGAATAATGCCTGAGCCAGTACGAACCGAATCGTTGGGCGATATTTTGGCCTCTTCAAACAAAGCCACCATAGTTGGTACTTTAAAAATAGACCCCGGGTCGCATTTGCCAACTAAGGCGTGGTTGAAGGTTTCGGCATAAACACTATCAGTAATTCTGTTGAGGTTAGCAATGGCTTTAATTTGCCCAGTGGCCACTTCCATCACAATTACACAGCCATATTTGGCATTATACTTTTTGAGCTGATGCCTTAACGACGACTCCGCCACATCCTGAATGTTGATATCAATGGTGCTGTAGATGTCCATACCTGGTTCGGGACGAATTTGAGCATCACCACCAAGAGGTCGCCAGCTACCTCCTCCGATGCGCTCGGACAATCCTTTGCCATCAACGCCTGCCAGCTGTTTGTTGAAAAACGCCTCAAGACCTATTCCTTTTTCTTTGGGTTTTACTTCACCAATGGTTCGTTGTGCCATGTTGTCAAAGGGCTTATACCGTTGTGTGAAGGGGTCAAAAACGATACCTGCATGAAACTTTACAGAATCGTAAACGGCCCATTGTTCAAAATTTTGTTTTTGCTGAAAATCAAGCGTTTTATTACTCAACAAGATGTAAGAAATTGACTTGTTAGCAAGCGATTCTTGAATGTAGGCATTGTATTCCTTAGCAGACCTATCATGTAAAAAAGTAGAGAGTTTGTCGCAGATAGCGGGCAGAATTTTGGAGTAAAGTTTTTTGTTGGTGGTATCTCTAACCAGTTTGAGATCAAGTCCAATTTTATAATAGGGCAATGATGTAGCCAGCAAGCTACCGTCAGCCGCATAAATATTACCTCTGATAGCAGGAATAATTCGGTCTTTAATAGAAGCCTTTGATTTATTTCGCCACTTCTCACCATCTACTTGCTGAATAACCCAAAGCCGAACACCAACCGTAACCGCAATAGCCAGTACGACCAACGAGACAAGGCGAGCCCTAAAAAGAATGTCTTGACGGATGTTCTTCATATCTTCAATTTTTATGGAGTACTAAGTTTACGGTTTGTAACTTTTGTTGTGAATCCATGAAGGTTATGTGCGGTAGTAGCAACCGCACCGCTGTAAACTAAAGTTATTCTTTCACAACGATTTTTTCGGGTGGAATTTTATTTTCGTACAAACCCATCGGTGCTACTCTTTTGGCTACCTCCGACTGCTTGCCTGCCTTCATAAAGGCCGACTTGCGGGTAGTATAGTCAGCACGGAGTTCGTTGAGTGAGTCTTGAAATCGTTTTTGTTGTCGAACGAGCTTATCGGCATTGTGCCAAGCTCCGATGTAGAGCAAAAACAAAAAACCTAACCAAACCAAGAACATGAGCCTGTCAATCGGTAACGAACCACCCAGCCATTTATCGAGGTTGAGGTAGCGTTCTAAGAATGTAAAAAGCCCAGCTCGTTTGTTTGGAGTGGCTTGGCCTACCCCGTTGTTCTCGTTGTTACGAAATGTGTTTTTTGCCATAATCTTTCTGAGTTACAGGTTCAGCTATTCTTAATTTGGCACTTCGGGCCCTTGAATTCAGGGCAATTTCTGTTGCTGCAGCCTCAATATGCTTGCGATTCACGGCTTGGAGTGGCTTTAATTCATTCCCAAAAAAATCTTTTTCAACATCACCATAAAACTTGCCTTTTTGAATGAAGTTTTTGACCAAACGGTCTTCTAATGAATGAAAGGTCATCACGGTTAGCCGTCCGTCTGGATTAAGTAAGGCTGGCACTTGGGTCAAAAAATCTTCTAAGGCCTTTAGTTCGTCATTTACCTCGATCCGAATAGCCTGAAACACCTGTGCAAAGTATTTGTTTTCTTTGCCACGGGGTGCAAACTTCTGCAAAACGTTTTTTAGCTCTTGAGTAGTATGTATGGGCTTGTTGCTTTTTGCAGCAAATACAGCATTGGCCAAGGTGCGGGCGTTGGTTACTTCTCCATACATACCAAAGACCTTATGGAGTTGCTCTTCGGTGTATTCATTCACTACGTTTTTGGCCGTGAATGGAGCTGTTTGGTTCATTCGCATGTCCAATTCGCCATCAAAACGAGTAGAAAAACCCCGAGTTGGAGCATCAATTTGGTATGAAGAAATGCCCAAATCAGCCAGAATGCCATCTACCTTACTAATTCGGTACAGCCGAAGGTATTTCTGAATATGCCTAAAATTAGCTTCTATAAATGTAAAACGGCTATCTTGAATTTGCTTGGCCTGAGTTTTGGCATCGGCATCTTGGTCAAAGGCAAAGAGCCGCCCGTTTTGGCCCAAGCGTTCGAGAATAGCCTTAGAATGTCCGCCTCCGCCAAAGGTTACGTCCACATACACGCCATCGGGCTTGATATGTAAGCCTTCAATACATTCGGTGAGCATGATTGGAACGTGGTACATAAAATGACAAAAGGCAAAAGATAAATGGGTACAAATAAAGGGTTTGTTGGCACAACTAAAACAAAGTCTTCTGAAACGATGTCTCGAAACTAAATTGAACCTTAAACCGTTACAAACTTACAGAATTTCAAAGCCTCTGTCAGGAAGTTTTAACAGAATATTAGAATTGTTTAATTTGGGCGTTGTAGATTTGCCTGATTATCAGTACTCAACATGAAAAAATATAGTTTAATCGTATTGCTTTTTCTGGGATGTGTTCAAAAAATGTACGCATCAACTTCAGCAGAATTAAAGTCAGGTATTTGGCGAGCTACGCTTGATTTGCCTGGTGGAAAACTTCCCTTTGGTTTAGACATTGAGCCTGCTGCTAAGGGTACGTTTACGGTTTATATCCTCAATGGGAAAGAACGCCTAAAAATGGATGGCGGCCAGTTTGCTGGCGATTCGCTGCATTTGAGTATGAGTATTTTTGAGGCCGAAATTGTGGCTAAGGTTTCGGGGAATAGCATGACAGGCTACTGGCAACGCAAACGCATAGGAGCTACTGATTTAAGGCTACCTTTTCATGCCGAATTTGGTAAAAATTACCGCTTTGTACCAGATGCCTCGGTAGCTTCGCAGCAAGTGGCAGGCAAGTGGGCTACCCAGTTTTATGCAGACAAAGACTCGAGTGTAGCGGTGGGTGTTTTTGAACAAAAAGGGAATCGGGTTAGTGGTACGTTTTTGACCACTACGGGCGATTATCGGTACTTAGATGGCAATGTGGTGGGCGACTCACTATTTTTATCCACTTTTGATGGTACACACGTTTATTTGTTCAAAACAAAAGTGACTGGCAATCAGATGGTTGGCGGATTTTATTACAGTGTGGCAGGGTTTGAACTGATGAAAGCCCAAAAAGACCCCAAAGCTGCGTTACCCGATGCCAATACACTTACTTATTTAAAAAAGGGCTATGAACGCCTTAGTTTTAGTTTTCCCAATCTACAAGGAAAGCCCATTTCGATAGACGACGCTCGATATAAAGGTAAGGTGACGATTATTCAAATTATGGGGTCGTGGTGCCCTAATTGTATGGATGAAACTAACTTTTTATCGCCGTGGTACAAGCGCAATCGGCAACGAGGGGTTGAAATCATAGGCTTGGCGTATGAAAGAAGCGCAGATTTTAAAGTATCTGTCCCAAAACTCGAACGATTGAAGCAACGCTTTGCCATTGAATACGAAGTGCTGCTGGCAGGTAGCAACGACAAAACCGATGCTTCATCCACTTTACCGATGCTCAACCGTGTTTTGGGGTTTCCGACTACTATTTTTATTGATAAGCAAGGCAAAGTTCGCCAAATCCATACGGGTTTTGCTGGCCCTGGTACAGGTAAGTATTACGACAAATTTGTGGAGGAGTTTAACCGTTTGATTGATAAACTGGTGGCTGAATAAGTAATTGAACCTATTTAGTTTGCAGTTTCATGGGTTACATTCGCCGAGACCGAGGGTTAAATCCACATTCCGAAATCAAAAATCCGAAATCATTTATGCCTCGTAAAGAACTGATTCTCCTGATGTTGTTGGCATGTGTAAACTTTACGCACATCATGGACTTTATGATTATGATGCCCTTGGGACCTCAGTTTATTAGGGGTTTTGGAGTGTCGCCACAGCAATTTGGTTGGATGGTTTCGGCATATTCTTTTGCAGCGGGATTATCGGGTTTTATGTCGGCGTTTTTTGTAGATCGGTTTGACCGTAAACGAGTTTTACAGATAGCTTACTCGGGCTTAGTAGTGGCTACGCTGGCATGTGCCTTTGCACCTACGTATGAGTTATTGTCGGCGGCTCGTATTGTTGCTGGGGTTTTTGGCGGGGTGTTGGGGTCACAGGTGATGTCTATTGTAGGCGATGTTATTCCTTACGAACGGCGGGGCAGGGGTATGGCTGTTATTCAGGCGGCGTTTTCGTTGGCATCGGTGGTGGGTGTGCCATTTGGTTTGTGGTTGGCTTCGAGGTTTAGCTGGCATGCCCCGTTTGTATTTGTAGGTTGTTTGGGGCTAATTAATACGCTTTTGATTCAGTTTTTTGTGCCACCACTCACTATTCACTTACAAAATATTATTGCAAAACCCCATCCATTTGATATAATTAAAAGCATTGCTAATCATTCCAAGCAGCAGCGAGCGTTGGTTCTCACAAGCCTGATGATGATTGGGCATTTTAGTATCATACCCTTTATCTCGCCATATCTTGTTGCCAATGCGGGTTTTTCTGAAAAAGACATTTATTTGATTTACTTGGTAGGCGGAGCTTGCACCATTTTTAGCTCACCCCTAATTGGTAAATTGACTGACCAATATGGCAAGTATCGCTTGTTTGCCATCTGTGCGGGTTTGTCGCTTACCACAACTTTTGCCATTACCAATTTACCTTCGGTGCCACTTTATGCCGTTCTTATTGTTTCTGGCTTTTTCTTTATCTTTTCGGGAGGGCGAGTTATTAGCTCTCAGGCGATGCTTTCATCAGTTGTATTACCACAAAACAGGGGCGGTTTTATGAGCCTCAATACGGCTGTGATGCAGTTTTCGTCGGCTATGGGGTCGTTTGTAGCAGGAATGATTGTGCAAAAAGCCGCAGATGGACGGCTACACAACTATCAGTATGTAGGCTTTATGGCTATGGCTGCTATGGTATGCGCTATTTGGATAGCTCGTAAATTAGAACCAGAAAAGGGTGACGGGGTAGTAAACCTAACAACTAAATAATCCTTCTTAAAAAGAAATTGGTAAAAAACACCCGGTCTGCTCGTTTGGCCAAAACGGTTATTTCTTTGCCTTCTCCTTTCTGAAACATTTTATATACCTCACTAATAGTCAGGTCACTGGTATGGCGGTTTCCGATAATAATGAGCTGGTCGCCTTCTTGCAGGCCGGCTTCGTATGCAGGCGAATTATCCACCACTTTCTCTACAATAAACTCTTTGTAGTCTTTTCCTTTGGCAATTAACTCCATGCCACTCATGTTGTGCTCAAAAGGCTCACGAATACGCCGTTTTACGGGTTTAAGTACGATGAACCCATCGGTATAATTAAAAGTAATTCTGAATCGGCGCAGCAACTCACATCCAATGCCCCCTTGCCTGCCCAGCGCAGTGGGCAATTTGTTGGCATACGAACTGCTGTCTGGAAACGACGCTACAATGTTGTCTAATTCGAGTTTGCCCAGCTTGAGTTTTTGTACTCGGCCAAGACTTCCGTTAATAATACCACTCAGCCCACGCCCTAATTGCACCCTTACTACTTTATCTGGGAGGCGAATTTTATCATTAGCTGTTTGATTAAGCGAAATAGCATGACCAGCCCCTGTGTCAATAAGTAGCTTGAGAGGTACTTCGTGGCCACCATCTACAATAGCAATATCTACCAAGTAAGGTTTGGCGTGTTCAATTACAATAGGGTACTTATCGCCAGCATTCTTGCGATATTTATATTTAGTAGGAAGTTCGAGGGTTATTTCACGCAATGCAAAGTCAATTGTCACCACAAAATTGTTAAAAACATCGTATCCAAAAATACCATGGATTGGAATACCTACGTATTCAGAAAGGGCAAGTTTGTCTTCTTCGAGTACTACAATGTTTTGATTGTAGGCTACCATGCCGTTCATCCGAATGGTGTTACTAAGCACCACAGAAGCATTTAGGCTTTCGCCTTCGCCAGCACCTGTAATAGACACACTCCTGATTGACTTCATTTTCTGCTTTGCCGCAATAGAAGGGTCTGTCAAAATGATAGTGCTTACTCCTGTATCAAGAATGAAATTGAGTGTATCCGAATCATTTAACTTAACCGGAACAACAATCAGGTTAGAAAGAAACTGGAAGGGAATACGAAGAAAGCTTCGGTTTTTCTCTAAGGTATAACCATAGCGCTCTTGCTTAGGTGAGCGTTTTTTTTGGGCAAAACCAGAGCTACCCAAAAATAATAGACATAGTAGCAGAAATGACCACTTTTTCATGGTACTGCCTCCTTTCAAAGTATTAGATACGCTGTGTTGAACTATAAGTATAATAACCATAAAGATAAACTTATAATTCATTGAAAAGTTAGATGATTTCTTTGAAAATGTCAAGATAATAATGACATAAAGTAGTTTTTGACCGACAAACGGAACATTGGGTAATTAAAAAGCAACTCACAGCGATTAAACCAACAGGTATGGTAACAATCTTAGTGACAAATCGTAACGGTTTTATCAATTACATCCTTTTCCATTTAAAAGCCATGAAAACCATTTTCCGAAAACCAATCAAGTCTATATCAACCATGTTTGGTATGGCACTAAGTACAGTCACATTTTTAATGAGTGCCTGCCAACCCGAAGCGCAGTCTGTTTCGCCTCAAAATGAAGTCCCAACAACAAGTATGGAACAAGCCATACCGGAGGTCTCTAATCACCAACCGCTTTATGTGTTTGGCACTATGCACATCGAATCTACTTCAAGCCGCTGGCCTGATGTGGACAAGCTACTCAACTTTTTTAAACAAGCAACTACTTTGGGGGCTAAAACCGATGGTGAACGCACAACCTATATGAAATGGAGTGTTGGGGCTGATATTGGCTGGCTCGAAGGCGAGAAAAGAGCTAATTATTTGATTCAAGAAACTGAAAAACTTGGCGTGGAGTGGGATATTCATGCACACAACTTGGCAGACCGCCCCAAATGTTATCAGAAAATTACTGCCTTAGGCGGGCATCCAAATCATGTATGTAATGGAGTATTAGTTAACGAAATAGATAAAATGCGCTTACCCCTTAAGTGGAAAACCACTACTTGGCAAGCTGAGGTATTATTAGGCTTTAACACCACGGGAGGCCACGGCCCAGGTAGTGAATTATTTAATGTTGGGATATGGCGCCCCAAAAGCTCGGCAGAATATAAAGTACACGACGCCGCAGCCAACATGATTTCGGTAGGAGGTGGTACTAAACAATTAGATTATGCCGAGAGCCTTGCAGCATCGGTGGCAAGCAAAGGACCTGCCGTAGGCATACTGAGTGTTGGTATAATGGTGCATCCAGATTCGCTTACGGTGCCAAGCAGCGGCGGTAAAAACATAACAGATATTAAAGCCTGGGCTAATCGGATGGCCAGCTATGAGTTTGTTCATTGGGCAACAGCAAACCAAACTGCCGAAGCTTGGCGTACCAAAGGAGCCAGTGTGCCAACTCGCAGAGATATCTAAAAGCTAAAAGAGGCTGCCCAACTTTTTGGACAGCCTCTTTTAGTAAAGGGCTTATGCTCGTGCCAATCGCATCTTTAATCCATTTTTGGGCCGTAGGGTGATAAGTGGCTCAGGCTCAACAGCACCTCGGGCAGTTAGTTTAAAATCAAACTGCCGGGCTATTAAGGCCAGCATCAGTTGCATTTCCATTAGGGCAAAATTATTGCCAATGCACAACCTGGGTCCGCCGCCAAAAGGTAGATAAGCATAAGAATGCCGTTTTTTTATTTGTTCGGGCAAAAAGTTGTCGGGGTTAAATACATTCGGATGCTCCCAATAAGCTGGATTACGGTGTAATAAATACGGACTCATCAGCACTGTAACACCTTTTGGAATAACATAATCGCCGAGGTGGTCTTCGTTGAGTGCCCTTCGGCTAAACACATACGCTGGCGGATACAAGCGCATGGTTTCTTGCACTACTTGCATGGTGTAGCGCAGTTCTTTTAGGTCTTCGATGGTAGGTAGGCCATTTTCACCTAAAACCGAAATGGCTTCTTCTCTAATCTGTTGGGCAGTATCAGGATGTTGTGCCAACAAGTAACACGCCCACGACATAGCGTTGGCCGTAGTTTCGTGTCCGGCCATAAAAATTGTCGTAATTTCATCTCGCAACTGCTTGTCGTTCATGCGTTCGCCTGTGTCTTCATCTTCGGCAGTAAGGAGCATTTGCATCAAGTCGTCAAACTGAGCGTTGGGGTTGTTGGCTAAAGCTTGGCGGCGTGTGTTGATGATTTCGTAAATGATGCCCTCAATTTTAGCGACTGATTTTTTGAATTTGAGGTGGCTGGGCAATGGCCATGAGAGTGGAAACTGAAAAAGTGATTTCAAGCGGTTGTTCCCAAACTCGTTCATCTGGGTCAATTCAGCAGAAATATTACCTACTAAGTGCTTAATGTTAGCACCGAAGAGCGCCTTGGTTACAATCATGAGCGTTACCTGCATCATTTCTTCTGAAATGTCGATTGGTTTTGATGAGTTATGTTTTTCCCATCGCTCGAGCATCTTTACGGTTTCGTGGGTCATGATGTCCACCATTGAGGCAAGGCGTTGCTTATGAAAAGCAGGTTGTGCCAAGCGGCGTTGTCGCCGCCAAAAATCACCCTCAGAGGTCAGCAGTCCTTGCCCCAAAAAAATCTCCAACACTTTATAAGCCCTACTTTTTACATAATTTCGATTGTTTTCTTGTAAAATATGCTTGATATCATCGGGCTCAAAAATAGAATAAACGTCGCCAAAAGGCAGGCTAAATTTAACAATGCGGTCATAATTACGTTGAAGATTCAATAAGAAGCCCAGTGGGTCTTTTGCAAACTCAAGGGTGTTGCCTACCAACCAGCGTTTTTTGAGGGCCGGGATAGGCTGATTTTGTATAGTTTGAGGTTCTGCGAGTTCCATAATTGGTAAATTTTATTGTTGTTGTCAACAACATAATGAGGTACAAAGTAAATGACTTGTAAGAATGGCAAAGTACAATAAAAATGCCACAATAATAACGAGTTAGCTTGCATTTTGGTCTATTACAAAATTGTTAATTTCTGAAAATGTTTGGTAATATCTACGTCAAAAAGCACAGAAAGCCCTACCTTTGCGGCTTCGTTTTATTCACTAAAAGTTGATACGCTTTCAACTTACGACTACTGACTTACGACTATTTGTTATGTCTCTTAAAAAAATACAATCTGCCCTCATTTCGGTTTATTACAAAGATGGTCTTGCTCCGCTTGTAGAATTGCTTCACCAACACGGTGTAACGCTCTACTCAACAGGTGGTACACAAACATTTATCGAACAGATGAATATTCCGGTTACGGCTGTGGAAGACCTTACCAGTTACCCTTCTATTTTTGGTGGGAGAGTCAAAACCCTGCACCCAAAGGTATTTGGTGGTATCTTGTATCGCCGTGATAATGAAGGAGATGTGCAAACGGCTACTCAATACGAAATCCCTTCTATTGATTTAGTAATTGTGGACTTGTATCCGTTTGAAGAAACGGTAAAATCAGGGGCCAGCGACGACGATATCATTGAGAAGATAGACATTGGTGGGATTTCGCTCATTAGAGGAGCAGCCAAAAACTTTCAAGATGTTTTGATTGTGTCGTCGAGAGAACAATATGGTGAAGTGTTAGAATTGTTACAAAATAAAGATTGTGCTACCGACCTTGCTGACCGCAGGGTATTTGCAATGCAGGCGTTTGGTGTAAGCTCACACTATGATACAGCCATAAATGCTTGGTTCACAGGTGAGCAGGCACTTCATCAATTCAAAACATACCCTCAGCAAACACTGCGTTATGGCGAAAACCCGCATCAATCAGCTACTTTTTATGGTGATTTAGAGGCGATGTTTGAGCAGTTGCATGGTAAAGAACTGTCGTACAATAATTTGATGGATGTGGAGGCTTGTGTACGCCTGATGGATGAGTTTGACGAAACTACGTTTGTCATTGTAAAACATAACAATGCTTGCGGCGTGGCTACCGCAGCTACGGCACATCAAGCATATATAAATGCCCTTGCCTGTGACCCCGTGTCGGCATTTGGTGGGGTTATTATTACCAACGCTCATGTGGACTTGGCAACTGCTGAGGAGCTACACAAACTATTTTTTGAGATATTGATTGCCCCATCGTTTGACGAGGCAGCGTTGGAAGTATTGAAAAAGAAAAAAGACCGTCGTTTGCTTAAACGCAAGCTAATAGAACTGCCCAAAAAGCAGTTTAAAACATTGTTGAACGGGGTTTTGGAACAAGATAAAGACCTGTCAACCGAAACGGCTGAACAGTTTAAAGTAGTGACTGAAAAAGCCCCTACCGAAGCCGAAGTAAAAGCCCTTGAGTTTGCCTTGAAAATCTGCAAGCACCTCAAGTCTAACAATGTAGTGTTGGCAAAAGACGGGCAATTGCTGGCCTGTGGTGTTGGACAAACCTCACGTGTAGATGCCCTCAGGCAGGCCATTGACAAAGCCAATGCCTTTGGTTTTGACCTCAATGGTGGTGTAATGGCTTCCGAAGCCTTCTTTCCATTCCCTGATTGTGTAGAAATAGCCCACCAAGTAGGCATTACCGCTGTGGTGCAGCCAGGCGGCTCCATTCGTGACAAAGACTCCATAGAGTTCTGCAACTCACATGGCGTGGCTATGGTCACCACGGGCGTGCGTCACTTTTTGCATTGATGCGTTTCAAACGGGTCTGTACCGAAGGGCTGACCCGAATTTATTTCTTACCCATAAACGCCAAGTGTTCTTTAGTGCTTTGGTCGTAGTAGTGTAAGTATAATACCATGCCTTCTACATCTTTAAAGCTCTTGCCATCCCAGTTTGTGTACTTGTCTTTGAGATAGTTACCGATTTGGGTGCCTTTATAATACAGTTTAGTTTCTGTGTCGGTTTTTTCCATACTAACCCCGCTGATTACTTGACCTGACTTGCCAAAATAGTCATAAGCGATTTTGAACGATGAACCATCAGACGTAATTTGAACCGTATTACTGGTAGGCAAAGCACAACGGACGGGGTCGTTGATGAGTTGGAACGTCCCTATTACCGACTCAGGATTAAGGTCAGTATTTTGGCAAGAACCCCCGGCAAACAGCAGACAAAATAAGAAGAAAAGTTTTTTCATGGCCTCTAAGTTTTTTGAATAGACACCTATTTGGAACAATTGGTTGGAGCGCAGCAAACAATTGACTAATCTTCTTTTGACCAAATTTCATGTACTTTGCCACCTGTTGAGCTCTTGCCCGAATGATCCCAGTCTTTCCCCTTGAGTGACCAGTCAAAGCTAAGAGCCATGCCTACACGGCTGTTGTCTCGGCTAAAAAACTCAAGGGTTTCGGTGTATTTACCGTCTTTAATGGTATAAGTGCCTCCACCAGTGCCAAAAAACTGCTTGGTTTCGGGGTTGATGGCAGCCCATTGAAAACGAGTTGCAGACAGTAGCTTGATGGTTTTGCGGGCACCACGTTGCATGGGGGTCATTTCACCATTATTACCCTCACGTGCGCTAATGCGCCAAGCAGCAGTCATATCTGAATTCCCATCGTCGAGGCGTTCCCATGTTCCTTTAAAAAAACCAGCTGCAATTGATAATCCATTGGTTTTCAATTGATAACTAATAGCCTCTCCCTTGCCAACCGTAGTTGAATCGGCAGTATTAAATTCAGGCGAATATTCCACCACACCAGCGTTGCCAGCTTTGTATGAACCACCTCCTGAAAGTTGATATTTTTTGCCTGCCAGTTCATAAGACGAATACATCAAGTATTGTTCCGAACAAACTAACACAGTAACTGAGCCATCCGTATTGCTGCGTTTCCATGCGCCTTTGATAGGCGAAGGCGAAGGCCTGAAGCCACCCAAAAGTAGGCCAAGGAGGGCGATGAGGAGTAAGTTTTTCATGGTTTTAGAGAGATTTGAAGAAATTATGAGCTAAATGTAATTCTATCAACTTGTGTTTATGCAAAGTAAACCATTATTCTAAAGAAGGATTGTTACATTCTCAAAAACTTTTCTCACCAACCTGTGATTTTTTAGAACCACAAACGAATCATTGTGCAAAGCCATGAAAATGAGTGAGTTCATCCATCAATTATCACAATTGGCGAAGCAAATTCGACACTTCATCTGAATTTCATGGGATTTGTATGCAACGCCCGTCTTACTTTGTCATGTCAAAACAGCTAAAAGCCATGAAACATTTATCCTTTAATTGTCATTTATTTGGTAAGATAAAGCTTTTCCAAAAGAGATTTACACTCCTATTCATTCACGCTCTCATTCTCTCATTCTCACATTTTTCTTTCGCCCAAACCACCATCAAAGGCAAGATTACGGACCTCAAAGGCAATGCGCTTCCAGGTGCAAATGTCTTTCTGAAAGGCACTTACGACGGAGCTTC
>JBGAVQ010000089.1:0-19520 GCA_044228045.1 Spirosomataceae bacterium | reverse complement strand
AGAGATGAGACAAGAGAAAATAATTTGGGAATCTTTGGAACGCTACGCAGGCAACAAACTTGTCTTTCCAACTTTCTTTTCCTTCATGGGTTTGGTTTGTACTCTTATTAGCTTGCCTTACAATGCTTTGGGTTGAGCCTAAGGTGGGGTAAGTGAGGAGTTTACCATTTATCATCGAATTTTACCGTTCATCCAAAATAAAAATTAAACAAGCTACCATGTTTTGCATAGTACCTTGTTTATTCCTATATTTGTTCGTCTAATAGAAAAAGAGTCTCGTTTTTCCATTCAAACGTCATCATCTTTTACCTTCAAAACGACAAAGCCATGAAATACTCAAATTTATTCATCATTCTTTGCTTGCTTTCTTTTGCCTTTTGTTTTCCGTATCTCAAAAAAGAATTCAATGGCGATAACATCAAAATCACCCGAAATGAAACACGAGAAGGCTTCACATTTACAGCAGGTTTTAACAAAGCCAAATCACCCAAAGTCCAAGCGTATATAGATGAGTATTTGAAGCCAGCGGGTGATTTTTCGTTGAAAAACACCGAAATAGATGCTACGATAATGTTGAATGACAAATCTACTTTCTATCTGAAAACTACTCCTGGGGAGTTGAAAATAGTGGTAGAAAAAAATGAGACTTCTGCTTCAGACTATTTTAAACTGAAAAGAATGTGCGAAAGTCTTTCGGATGTAATTCGTGAAAAATAGCAGTATGCTCCTTAGATTTGAGATTCAAGCCGCTGTGGAATAGACATGAGATTTCTTGATTGTCAAGCAGTGAGAGTTATTGTCTCTTGCAAACCAGCATTCAATCAGTATAAATCTTCCTAATTTCGTTCCAAAATAGCTCCTGCGGCTACCAAAACGTTTTTCAGTTTATCATAAGGTAATTGCTGCGGCGAAACCTTATTTTCGATAGCCAGCACTGCCGCCGTAGCCGCCGACTGCCCCAAAATCATAAAAACGGGTTCCATGCGAATAGACCCATACGCAATGTGCGAGCTGGATACACAAACAGGCACGAGTAGGTTATTACATTCTTTTTCTTTGGGTAAAATTGAACCGTAGGCAATGGAGTATGGCTTGTCGGGATGTACGCCTATATCACCTTCGTTTTGCACGTAGCCGTCGGACTTCACATATCGTTGGGCATTGTGGGCATCTAAGGCATAAGAACCCATACCTACTGGATTTGGCACTTTAGTTTTGCCCAAGGCATCAGCTTCTTTCATCACAAATTCACCAATCATTCGGCGTGCTTCACGAATATACAATTGATGCGGCCAATTGCCGTTGTCTTTAAATTCGTCTTTGGGTAAGCCCCATTGTTGCATTTTGTCATGCACATCAGCGGGTACACGAGGGTCATTTTGCAAGAAATACATCAAGCCTTTTTGGTACAATTCGTGTTCTTTGATGATTTGCTTGCGTCGTGCATAAGTTGCTTCGGGATAATCGTAGTTTTTGCCAATGTAATCGGTGCTGAATGGCCCGTGATTATTAGTGTCGGTTTTGCGGTTGGGAATAGGGTCAAATTTATCAAAAGTTTCTCGCCAGCCTGTGGCAAAAACCCGTGCATAGAGTTCATAACGAGCGGGGTTATAGCCTTGCGGCTTGGCAAACGGAATACGATTATCTGGGTGATTACTCAAACACATCCTGAAACAATAGGCTTGTATTTTGTTGTCGCCAGTACCTTTTTCGCCTGGTGGTTCGGCAGAAACTTCGGGTAAAAGGCCACTTTTGGGGTCATTCGGAATTTTGTACGGGCTAATATTGGCCTTGAAATGATGGCCATGTTGAAAAACTTCGGTTTGCACGCCATTCCATTTTTCGCCATACACGCTATTGGCTTCACGCCCTACGTGATAGCTTACGCCAGCCAGTGCCATCAAATCGCCTTCGTAAGTGGCATCAATAAACATTTTGCCTTGGTAAATAGTGCCGCTCAATGTTCGGAATGAGTGGATACTTTCCGACTGTTTCACGATGCCTTTTGCCGAACGGTCGAGCCATTCGTTGCGATAGATGGTGAGGTTGTTTTCTTTGGCAAAATCTTCAAACACTTGTTCGGCGGCGTGGGGTTCAAATATCCACATGGTGCGATTAGTGCCGTCGAGGGCGGGTGTTCCTTGCCCTTTGTTGCCGTATTCTTCCTTTTTTTGCCATTGCCATGATTCCGTTTTTTGGTAATGCTGATACAGCCGATGGTAAAACTCACGAGAAAGGCCGCCTATTACCTCTTTGTTGCCTGTGTCAGTAAAACCCAAGCCCCCCGAAGACAAACCGCCGAGATGTTTGTCTGGCGAAACGACAATGACCGTTTTGCCCATCTTTTTGACCTGAACAGCTGCAATAACCGCCGCCGAAGTGCCTCCGTAAATAATAACGTCGGCCTGCCTAATTTGTGCAGGAATATCCTTAGTGTGAATAAAACCCGGGAATAATAACAGGACTGTCAAAAGTCCAACTAAGTGAAACTGATTTTTCATGAGTATCTCTAAATGTCTAATTTTGAACACTTTATGTAAAAAAACTTACAATAGTTAATATTAGAGTGCATCAAGTATTAAATATTGTTTTGCTTTGTGTGTGTCAAAGTCAATTACAAAACTATTGGGTACCTGAAGCTCTTCCAACTTTGTTTTGTCTTTGATAAGTGGTGCTTGTGGGTCAATAAAACGGAACAGTGTATTAGGGTTTTCACCTTTTGCTGGTTGGGTATTAACTGTTTGAACTAATATCTTTTGGTTGGTTCTGATTCTGCAATTACCTCCTAAGGTCGAATAAACAATGGCTTTGGTGAGCTTACCTGCTTGCCATTCCATATCAATTTCAAAACCTCCTCTGGCTTTTAGCCCCTTCACTTTACCCGCAGACCACGCTTTGGGCAATGCTGGTAACAAGTAAATTTCACCTGCATGACTTTGAACCAACAATTCGGCAATGCCAGCTGTTGCTCCAAAATTTCCATCAATTTGAAAAGGTGGATGTGCATCAAACAGATTGGGGTATGTTCCACCACCTCGCATATTTGTACCTGTTTCACGCACCAATTTAAACAGATTTGTCAGGAGTTTGAGCGCATGGTCACCGTCTAATAGTCTGGCCCAAATGTTCACTTTCCAGCCCATTGACCAGCCTGTGGCTGCATCTCCACGCCTTTCCATAGATTTTTTGACGGCACTAACCAATTCGGGAGTAGTTTGATGATTAATTTGATTGCTGGGGTGAATGGCGTACAAATGCGAGACGTGACGGTGTTCTTTTTCGCCATCCTCAAAATCTTCTTGCCATTCTTGCAACTGCCCATACTTGCCAATCTGATAGGGTAATAGCTTAGTCAAATGTAGCCGAATGTTTTCAGTAAAAGGGTCATCAATGTCCAATAGTTTACACGCTTCTAAATAGCGTGTGTAGGCTTCTCGCACAATGGCCATATCCATTGTAGGGCCAGGGCTAAAAGTAGCCTGCTTACCACTCTCATAAACAAAATTATGCTCAGGCGAATGACCCACAGGCGTTACTAAATATCCTTGTTCGTTAGTAACCAACCAGCCATCATAAAACTGCACTACCCCTTTGAGCAAAGGAAAAACTTCATTTTTTAGAAAAACTTTGTCACCACTAAACAAATAGTGTTCCCAAAAATGGCTTGTGAGCCATCCGCCAGCCATGTTCCAAAATGCACAGTTACAAATA
Organism: Spirosomataceae bacterium; assembly: GCA_044228045.1. Lineage (GTDB taxonomy): Bacteria > Bacteroidota > Bacteroidia > Cytophagales > Spirosomataceae > JAXLVB01. The sequence continues at coordinate 15,809 of JBGAVQ010000089.1, read as the reverse complement.
TCTATTGGTTCGGCATGTCGCCAAATATCCATGTTATGATGCGCTACCCAACCTGTATTGCCGTACATATTTTGGGCGGTTTGCTTCCCGTTGATGGCTAATTCTTTAACTGCTTTAAAAAGCGGTGCTTGGCATTCTGCCAAATTTGTTAATTCTGCAGGCCAATAGTTCATTTGGGCGTTAATATTAATGGTATAAGCTCCGTTCCAAGGTGGAATCAGTTGGTCGTTCCAGATACCCTGCAAATTAAGTGGCTGTCCGTTTGCCCGTGAGCCAGCTATCATCAAATAACGCCCAAACTGAAAATATAAAGCAGCAAAGGAAGGGTCTTGGCCGTTGGCAAACATCTCAATTCGCTTATCAGTAGGTAGTTTTGACTGTTCTGTTGCGGTTTCTAAACTGAGTTGAGTTCTGTTAAATAAGCTCTGATAATCGGTCAGGTGAGATTTGTACAAATCTGCATAGCTTTTATTGGCAATAACCTTAAAATAATGCTGAATACGCAGATTAGGATTGATGCCTTCGGTAGATGGGCTTTTGTCAAAACCATTAAAGCTGGTTGCTGCTGTTAGTATAAAAATAGCTTCTTTGGCGTTTTGAACCACTATTTTGTCTGCTTCGGCACTCAACTTGCCGCCGGTTTGCATGGCTTTTACCGTAGTTTCAAAAGCCATACCACCCTGGCCATACATCAAGTGTGTTGCCTCTGCTTTTCGTTCGGCGTTTTTGTTGAATAGCTCAGGATATTTGTATGTATCACCTGCTTTTTCAATAGCTTCCAAGGTTCGCCTCACCCCATACTCAGGTGCTTTGCCCTGCATAGTTAGCCTATTTGCTTGGGTAAAAAAATGCGCATTAGGTGTATGGGGTGTAGATAAGCGTAGCTTACAATTGATTTTGCCAGGCCCTTCGGCAGTAACTTTTATCACAATAATATGGTGAGGATAGCTGGCAAAATATTCTCTTTTGTAGGTAGTATTGCCAACTTTATACTTAACAGATGCTGTTGCTGAACCCAAATCTAAGGCTCGTTTATAATCTGTAATTACACCTTCTTGATGGTCAAAATCTATCCAAAAATCGCCTAATGGTTCATAAAGTTGATGGTTTCGCCCGAGCCATTCTTTGCCAATAATGGCTTGGGCTTCTTGGTATTTGTGGTTTTTTAGTAATTCAGTAACTTGCTTATACTGTTTTCGGACATCTATATTTTTGAAGGTTTTGGAAGGTTCGCCCGAATAAAGCGTGCCTTCATTAAGTTGGAGGTGTTCTTTATTGGGGTCACCAAATAGCATGGCTCCCATGTAGCCATTGCCGAGTGGGATGGCTTCTGTCCAGGTGGAGGCAGGTTTGTCGTAAAAAATATTTATGTCTTGCTTCGCTATTATGATTTTATCAATTTGTTGAGCCAACGCTTTGGTAGGTGTCAAACACAAGGGGATAAAAAGCAGTAAGAAGTATTTCATATTGATGTATGTCATCAAAGATTAGGATTGAAGCCCTATTTTAGACAAAAAAATTAACCGAAGCTACAATTTATTGCGGCTTCGGTTAAAATGTATAGTTCAGAAGGACTTTTCTTGCGGTTTACTTTTATTGAAAACAAGTGTTTGAACAATGTTAGATAGTCTGGACACTGAGTTCTTCTTATTTTCAGAAACAAATAGGTTTTCAAAAAACGGTTCTTTTACGATTTCTGAGAGAATCTTGATTAGGTCGGTACCGATGCCACCTCTCTCAGCGATGGCATCGGTTTTTCTGTGTAAACTAATTAAGAACCCCAAAATCAAAGATTTGCAAAGCCAAGTACTTCGATTTTTACACTTAATACCCTGTATTTTGCTTGATTTTGGATGGGTTAATATCAATTTGGCTCTGTGGAATAGCAAAAATTAGATTATTTTCTGTCAAATTTGCTTTAATTCCAATACTTGCTGCTTTGGGTGTTAAGACAGAAATGGCCCTTCCTGTACGTACCAAATCGAACCAGCGGTGTCCCTCAAAAGCCAATTCAACCCGGCGTTCTTGCTCTAAGGCTATACGCATTTCGGCTTGTGTAAGTGATGTTAGGTCGGGCAAACCAGCTCGTTTACGAACCCGATTCAATAACGGCAATGCTTCGGCTGGTTTTGCGGTTTCATTGAGTGCTTCGGCATACATAAGCAAAACATCTGCAAAACGCAAAACTGGAAAATTGTCTTCAGAATCATTGACTACCGTAGGAGCATCAGCGTATTTTTTGATATAATTATACTCAACCCTTACGCCAGCGGCATTGGTATAACCTGTTGCCATAGAAGCATTGAAACGCAAATCACCCTTTTCATAGGCATTTACCAGATCTGCAGTTGGCTGATTGTTTCCACCTCCGCCAAACTGAATTACTGAATTTCCAGAATTTTCGGGGGCAAAAGTGTTGGCAAAACTGCTGCCTTCGCCAATAGACCCTTTTTTATATTGAATATCAAAAATTGATTCTTTGTGATTTTTGTTGGCAGCCTTAAATATATCTGCATAATTGGGTAATAGGTCATATACGCCGCCATCAATTACTTCTTTGAGTTTTGTGGCGGCCTCATTGTATTGCTTGCGTGTCAAATATACTTTCCCCAAAAGTGCTTTGGCAGCCCCCTTAGTTATTCTTCCAACATCTACACCTGTATAACGGTCAGGCAAGCTACCTTCTGATTCACTCAAATCTTTGATTATTTGTGTATAGACTTCCGATACTGGTGCTCGCCCGTAGTCGTATCCTTCGGCGGGGTCGGCAATTTCTTTCAACACAAGTGGCACATCCCCAAACACCCGTACTAAATTGAAGTACATCAAAGCCCTTAGAAATTTAGCTTCTGCCCCAATCCGTTTTTTGAGTGTTTCGTCCATTTGTACTGCTCCAATTCGGTCGAGAATAGCATTGGTTCGATAGATTCCACGGTAGCCGTCGGCCCATCGAGTTGCCAAAAATGGGTTTGTGGTACGTAAATAGAATTTATCAAATTCATCTTGGTCAGTTACCGACCCTGATAGTACAGGCTTCGTATCGTCAGAAGGGATTTCGGAAACAACATAAAAATTACCGTATTGCCCCGCTGTTTGTAAAGCACCATAAGCTCCATTAAGTGCATTTAGCATGTCGTTTCCTGTCTTATAGAAAGTAGAAGTACTTGCTGAAGAAACAGGGGCTAAATTCAAAAACTGCTCTTTGCAACTGCTGAAACAGAGACTCAGCACAAGTCCGATGATATATTTTTTGTTCATTTTTTTGTCGTTTTGAGGTGTCTTTAAAAACCAATATTAAGCCCAATGGTATAGGTACGTGCCAATGGATAAGAGCCATAATCTACACCGCCTGTCAGAGCGTTTTCGTAACCACTCACCTCTGGGTTATATCCCAAGTATTTGGTTGAAGTAAAGGCATTTTGGATACCTCCGTATAGGCGTAGGCTTTGGATTTTTAGCCGGTCTATTACCATTTTGGGGAGGTTGTACCCCAGTGTAATATTGCGGATACGGAAATAGCTGGCATCCTCAACCCATCTACTTGAAATGGCATTACTATTGCCCGTAGTGCGTTGATTAGCCCTTGGCACAATGCCATTGCCAGGTTCTTGAGGTGAACGCCAACGATTCAATACTGTGGTCAGTTGATTTTGATTACCTTCTAAATTTTCAATAAAACGACGGCTAAGGTTGAGGATTTTGCCTCCTTGAACCCCTTGTATTGTGATGCCGAGATCAAAACCCTTGTATGAAAAAGTATTGGTTAAACCATAGATAAAATCAGGTTGGTTATTTCCGATAAGTGTTCTATCATCGGCATTAATTTTACCATCGTTGTTAATATCGGCAAACTTCACATCGCCAGGGCGTGCAGTTGCATCACGTGGTGATGAATCTAAATCGGCCTGATCCTTAAATACTCCTATTTGTTGATAACCATAAAAACTACCAAGTGGTTGACCAATAACCGTAATGTTAGTTTCGCCAACCCCCGAACCACTCCGAATAGCATCGCCAGTGGGCCCGAGTGCTAATACTTTGTTACGATTGAATGAAATGTTGTATTCGGTATTCCATTTAAAATCCCCAACGGTATTTCGAGTAATCAAACCAAACTCCATCCCTTTGTTTTCGACTTTTCCAATGTTACGGCTTGCCGACGCAAAGCCTGTTAGCGTAGGCACTTGCACAGACAGCAGCAAATCGGTTGTAATGCGTGAATAGTAGTCAATGGTCAAGAATATACGGTTCTTTAAAAGTCCCGTTTCTAAACCAATATCCAATTGACGACTTTTTTCCCAAGTTAGGTTTTCGTTTCCGATGGTACTGGTTGCCAAACCATTGGCTAAATTATTACCAAAAACATAGTTGTCGGCGGCCAGTGTTCCAATAGATCCATAGTTACTGAATGCATTATTACCAGCCAACCCATAACTTGCTTTAAGCTTCATATCGGACAGAATACCTATGTTTTTCATGAAGGGTTCTTCGCTTAAACGCCAACCAATGGAGGCAGACGGAAAAATTCCGTATCGTTGGTTGATTCCAAAACGAGAAGAGCCATCACGCCTAATTGAACCATTAAATAGGTATTTATCTTTGTAAGAATAGCCTATTCTACCAAAATAAGAGGCCAAAGACCATTGCTCCTTGAAAGAGTTACCCCCAAGTATTGTTCCAGCGTTGACAGTTCGTACAATATCATTAGGAAATCTATTGGCATTGATACTGTTAGATTCGAAGTCATTTTTCTGTGCTTCAAAACCAACCAATACATCTATACGATGGTCTTTTTGTAAATCAAAATTGTAACCTAACGTATGGCTTGAAACCCAGTTTATGTTTTGATTAGTAGCCGAAGAACCTGTGCTGACATTTGGGGGCAATAATTGATTAAGTGGAATTGCCGATGTTTGAAATTGATTTTGGCGAAAATATGTCAAATCTCCACCTATGGTACCTCTATATTTTAAGGATTTCCAAATGCCTAACTCCAAATATGTATTTCCAATCAGGCGGAAGGTGCCTGTGGTATTATCTAATTCAGTAATATTTGCTACTGGATTGGTAACCCCAGCCCAATCATAAGCTCCTGCAATGGAAGCCTGTGAATTGTAAGTAACACCATCTGCTTGAAAAATAGAGATTATCGGTGCTTGTGACAAGGCTGCATTTATAACGCCATTACTGGCCCAATGTCCGTCAGAATTTACTCGTCGTTCTGTTGTATATGAAGGGCTTACACTCATGCCAATCTTCAATTTTGGTGTTAATTGGGCATCAATATTTGACCGAAAAGTGAACCGATTTATGCCTGATGTTAGTATAATACCTTCTTGTTTAAGGTAATTACCCGAAACCATGTATTGAACTTTGTCGGTACCTCCCGAACCCGACAACTGATAGCTGCTAATGGGGGCATTTCTAAAAATCAAATCTTGATAATCGTAGGACGTTAAGCTGGCGGGATTGTCAAAGTCAATACCTGCAAACTCTCCCCGAGGGTAGCGATACCGATTACCAGCAGCCCGAACACTGTTAGGGTCAGTAACTTTTGCCCCAGGCACTCGCTCCAAGTAAGCATTATTGCTGGCTTCTTTGCTAAACTCTGCAAATTGTTGCGCATTGAGCATATCCATTGTTTTAGAGACCTGCTGTGTACCCGTATAATAATCAAAATTAATCCTACTCTTACCCGATTTACCACGTTTGGTTGTAATCATTACCACACCGTTTGCACCTCTTGAACCAAAAATTGCCGTTGCCGAGGCATCCTTCAACACATCTACACTTTCAATGTCATTGGGGTTCATTAAGTTGAGTCCACTCCCATTCCTCAAATCACCCGAGTTGAGCGGTTGACCATCTACAACAATCAGCGGCCCGTTTCCAGCACTGATTGAACCCAATCCTCTGATTTTGATAGAAGGGCTATTGCCAGGGGCACCTGTAGTTTGCTGAATGAGCACACCAGGCATTTTTCCTGCCAAGCCTTCTGCTATATTGGTCACAGGCATATCTTTGATGTCTTTGGTGTTGATAGAAGTGATAGAACCTGTAACATCTTTGCGGCTCTGCGTTCCGTAGCCCACTACTACTACTTCGTCAAGTGCTTTGGGGTCGGGTTTTAGATTGATGTTCAGTGTGGTTCGATTGCCTACCACGACTTCTTGCGGCGTATAGCCCAAGAACGAAAATACCAACGTAGCACTGCCATTCGGCACATCTATTGTGTATTTCCCATCGGGGTTTGTTGTAGTCCCTCTTTGAGTGCCTTTTAGCAAAATACTCACCCCTGGCAATCCCGCCCCGTTTTCATCTGTTACAATACCAGTTATAGAAATGTCAGTTGTTTCAAATTTTTCGGCTGCCTCATTTACGTTTGGGGAGTTTGTCCCCATCTCATCTTTTTCTTTTTTGAGCAAAATTCGGTTATCAGTCACTACATAACTCACTGCTAAGGGTTTCAACAACTCTTTCAATACCAAGTCTAATCGTTGGTTAGTGACCTTGATATTTACTTTTTGAGTGATATTGATGGCACTTGAACTATAAATGAATCGAACTTTGGCCTGTTTTTCAATAAGGTTAAGTACCTTTTTCATCTCCATTCCATTGGCATCTAAAGATAGTGGCTGATTGAGCACATCTTGGGCCTTGGATGTATGGGCATAAGAAATCCCGCAGAAGAAAATAACAAACAGAATTTGATGAAATGACATTTTCATAATAGTCCAAACGTGCGTTTGAATCTGTAATTTTTTGTACATAACTTGTGGAAGTTTTGAGGTTTGAGAGAACTTTTAAACGGGTGTACTTTTTGTTTTGACGAACAAAGCTCAAATTGACGTTTGAGCGAGGTACACAACAAGCCGGTGATGTTGACGCATTGTCGGCTTTTTTATGTTTTAGGTTATACCATAGGCCGTAAAATATGGGTTAGGAGGTTATGATTGAATAGGTTACATGTTTAGTTACAGCCACTGCCCTTAATGAAGACTGTTGTACCACGTACTTCGTATTTGGCATTGATAGAGGCGCATACAAAGTCTAACTGCTTATACATGGAGAGGCCGTTCAAGTCGCCTGTGAATGCGCAATGGTTTAACACAGGATTGGCAACCACAATCTCTACTCCATATACTTTTTGCATGAGTGCCAATACCGATTCTACGCTTGCTTCTTCAAATTGAAATGCTACAGAAGCAATATCTGGAATGATTACTTGGGGAATATCTACAATGCCTTGTTGAATTGTTTTCAATTCAGTATCAAACAGTACTTTTTGATTGGGGGTTAATATGACACCGTTCAATTTCTTGGACTGCTGAGGTTCGTTGGCATACACCGAAACCCGCCCCGTTTTTACAGACACCTCAATCGTTTTTCCATTAGACTGTGGACTAATGCGAAAACTTGTGCCAAGCACTTCGGTTACTAAATTGCTCGAATGAACCAAAAACGGCATCTTTGGATTACGTTTTACTTGAAAAAAAGCTTCGCCAGTCAGATATACTGTTCTGGTTTGCTTATTGTAATTTTCGTCAGTAATGATGCTGGCATTTTTTTCCAGAATCACGATACTGCTATCGGGCAAAACTACTTTTTGTTGTGAGTTATCAATGTTTTTAGTCTCAATCCCATGTGTAGGCAGGCTCGCCAGATCTGGTGATGCTTTGTCGTTAAATACAAAATACCCAATTATCAAAGAAATACAGGCTGCTACTCCTGCCCAGAGCCACTTTGAATGGGGCCATATTTGTGCTTGTGGCATGGCATTGGCCTGGATTCTCTTCCAAAGCCGTGTGTCTATTTCCTGAACTTCTGAGTTACTTTCAAAAACAGCTTTGTCATTGTGGCTATTAAAGTGCAAATCTGCCCACTTCTCCATTAAAGCGATTTCATCAGGCGAGCAATCTCCATTTATAAATTTATCTGAAAGTATATCAAACTCATGCTTTGTCATGTTAATGAAGATTTTAATTATCTGAATGAAAATTTTGCAAGTATAGTCGCAACATTTTCAAGGATTTAGTGATGTGGTATTCTACGGCTTTTTCGGTCAAATCCATTTGAGAAGCAATTTTCTTGACAGGCATCTCTTGCATTTTACTCATCTTGAAAATTATTGCAGTTTTTTCGGGCATTTTCTTCAATGCTTGTTCAATAGCTCTTGACAACTCATTTACATTGAAAATCTCATCGGTTTCTATCTTTTCAAAAACCTCATGTAAAATCTGGTATTCACGGTACTTGCGAAGGTTGATTTGAGATTTGATAAATTTGTTAGTTAGATTGCGAGCTGCGATAAAAAAATACACTTTTAGGTTTTGAATTTGAGATAGTTGGCGATTTTGCCACAGACTTAACATCAAATCATGCACAATTTCTTCGGCTTCTTCTTTTGACCCCAACTGCTGATACACAAACCCATAAAGCTGCCGCCAATAACGCCGATAGATTACTTCAAAGGCTTTGGCATCGTCCTTTTTTAGCAAATTAACCAATGTATCATCTGTTAGATTAGGGTAGTGCATCTGTCAGCTATTGTTCAATTTTGTTTAAGGTTCACTTTAATCGCCAAATCCCTGAAATAATTTCTACTTTTTTTTTGAAAAATACTAAAATAGTCAAAAATAGCTCATTCAGGGCGGTAATTAAAACAAGAAAGGCGAGGTATTGAACCTCGCCTTTCTTGTTTTTGATGGCACTAAACTATGCTGTTTGCCTATCAACGTGATTTTAAATACACCAAGCTCAGTGGGACTTGGGTGTGTTTTCGTCTTCTAGGTAAAAACCAGGACATATTTTGATTACATGGCGATCCTGCGAAAAAGTATCGCTTTTTTTGAATTGACTAATGAGTTACGAAAATCTAACCAATAAAGCTGTTTAAACTTCTTTTGCCTCCAAAAGTTGTGGAAAACAATTTTGGTGCGGTAGCTCTATCTAAATTATTGATTTATTTGTAATCTAATAAAGTAGTGGCTTCGCAATTTTTATCGGTTGAGAAACGAATCCATCGTGCTTGAAAATCAGGAGCAAAAGTATGCTCAAATGTTTCGTTGGGTTTTAGGGTTACTTCTTTGTAGGTCATCCACGGGCCATGACCAATAGGCTCAACTTCAATCTTGAAGGTAACAGGTTGATTAGACTTATGCGAAATTTTCAAACTTTTTTTGTCATAAAAACCAATCAAATAAGGGTCTGATGGCGTTTTTGCTACTACTGATGTATTTTTCCAGGGGCCACCTTGACCAGTTGGTTTGCCTAATTTCCAGAGGTCGTCAATTGTTCCAGCCCAAACCTTGGCCTTGCCATCGGTTGAGGTGATGATGTGTTCGCTGGTTGGAGTTTGTTTGCCTAAGCCAGTCATTACCAACAATCCACGATAGGAAGCATAGTCATGCACCGATAAAGAGTGCGAAGCAATAGGTCTAATTTTGGCATATCCATCGGCATTTTCGGCAGGAAGCTCATAGAATGTGCCGTGCAAATTCATCAAATCTCTTTCTGTAGCTACCTCACGGCAAATACGCAAGGAAGCCCCCGTGATTTTATTAGTAAAACGCTCATTTCCTTTTGGAAGCCTCCATCTTCTGCCATTGTCATCAATTACCAAAACAGAAGATTCCTCAACTGTTACAACATTCTTTGGAATGGCAAATTTAGTTCGTATAAAATCAGACATGCCGCTATCCTCTTTTCTGACAAGGTTCATGGCACTATCTAATTCATAATAACCTGTTTCACTAAATTTTTCGTTTAAAAAATCACCTGCCAAAACACCTAACTTACGGCGGTTTTCGCCTAAGGCATACAAAAGCCCTCCCGAATAATTTTGCTCGCTTACGGCTGCCAGTCCAGCAAATATTTTGTTTTTGTTTGCCACAAAACGTGAATCATCGGTATAGTTGAAATTTAGGGTTGCTGTTGTATTTTTATTTGCTTTTACCTTTATCCACTCACCCATTTCGGTTGGCAGAAAAGAAATAGAAGTGGCGTTTCCAGCTTTTACCAATACCGAACGAAGCGTTTTCCAAATATTTTTTCCGTTGACATCAACCTCAAAAGTAAATGTAACATCTTCATTACCAGCATTCTGAATCCAAGCGACACGTTTTTTCCAACCTGCAAACAAGAACGGGTCTGAACTCTGGTTGGCCTTGATTTTTTCAGAAAGCCAAATGGCCCCCTGTGCAGTATTGGGGCCTAATTGGTCAGGTGTATTGGTTGAGGTAAACCATAAATTTGAATTTGATTGCCCTGGCCCTTCAATATTCCCTTTGGCTTTTCTTTTGTTTAAAAACTCTTTTTGGGCCGAATCATCACAGCCAAAAACCAATCCGTTTTGCCAACGAGTGTAATCGCCGATGACCTTCAGGTATGCCGAACGTGGACGAATGCCTGCGGTATTAGTTGAAGCAAATGTTTGCGGGAAATGCCAAAACATTCCGTGCATGGTCATCAAATAATCTGGTTTTTCGGGCGTACCCACATCTCTGATACGTGGCCATTCGGTGTTCCAGCCGTGAGCTCCATCATAAGAATGACTGGCTTTTGGCAATCTAAAAAACGTCCATCCATTGTTATCTCGAACACCCAAAAGTACAGATTTGTGGTCCCAACCTGTTGCCCAAATAGGGTCTGTTTCTGGCTTTGAATTACCATAAATACCACCTGGGCCAGTTACTTCTGTAAACTGATTTCGACGAACCAATTTCCAGTTTTCACCATTCCATTCTGATAAGCTACCTGCCTCAATATCAAATTGTTTAAGTGCCTGCGGCCCAGATTCGCCGTTGTTGGAATACACCATTACGCCCTGCCCAGAATACAAGCCTTTGCCATGTGCACCTAACAATAATGTTCTGCTGTGGTTATTAGCTATATCATTTTCTTTTTTTTGCTTTACGTTGCCATCTTGATAGAGTAGTTTGGTACTGAGGTCGTTTACATTTAATTCATAAAAACCTTCTTCCATAGTACCAAGCAAGAGGCTATTTTGAGGATTTTTGAGTCCACGTGCCAAACCCGTAAAGCGGCCTGGTGCCTGCGTGTAAGGGATGGTACGCACGCCTCCCTGTGCATTGATGGCATACGGCCCTATAAAGAGTTGATTACTTTCTCGGTGAATCATTCGGTTGGCGGGAGTTCCTCCAGTGCTTTCGGGTCGAATGGTTAGCTGCAGTCTGGGCGTGATTTCATAGAGTTTATCCGAAGAGCCGAAGGGCAAATGTGGCCCATACGTAATGACCCACAAGCGGCCAGCCCAAGGTACTACTGCTCCGGTTCCGCACTCTCCTTCATTGTTATAATAGGCCAAATGAGGATAAATTCCACTGATTTGGGGATAGGAGGGTTTGGATTGAGCTTGGGAAGTATAGTAAAACACAATACTTGCGGCTACGCACGCTAAGAGGGATTTGAAGCTGGATTTTAACATATTAATTTAGCTGAATATCAATTTAAACTCGTTCACTACCTTGTTTCCGCATCAGACTATGCAACTCATCCAAGTAATCGGTGTAAATACCTCTTGGGTTGGTAGATTTTTTAATGCAAATCGAAGCCGCTTTACCTACTATTTCGCCCATCATACCACAGGTTTTCATTACCCTAACAGGCCCAAGTCCTGTTTTTGATACACTAATACACCTGCCTGCCATGAAAAGATTTTTAATGTTTCGACTGTAAAGTGTTCGATAAGGAGCCCAAAACACCTCTCCATATTGATATTCAGCTCCACGTGTGTAGTCTGAAACAAATTCATTATCCTCAAAACCATTTTGAAATTCTTTTTTAGGAGTATGAAGATCCACATGCCAAGAACAAGGAAACGCACTATCATCAAATTTTCGCTGTTTTTTAAAATCCTCAGCATCTAAAACAATATCACCCATTAGTCTCCGTGATTCTCTTTTTCCTGCAATAAAGGCAGACCATCCCAACCTGTGCTTTGGATACATCTTATCTACATTTTTAAGTACGTCCCAAGCCCCATACATGGCTCTAAAATTATGGTCACGTATTAGTTCAATTTGGGTTACTTGGTCTTTATTAAAACCACTTTCCCAGTACCACATATTGGCAAAAGATTGAAGTCCTTCTTTTCCAAATGTTTTCACACCCTTTCGACCTGGAAATGGCTTGTCAGTTAAATCTAAGGCCCAAGGACAACGGGGAAACGGCTGGTCAAAGTCACCAATTTCACATTTCAAAGCCAACGCACTTTTGTCTTTGCACTCACAGGCCAAAACCTCTTCTTTGTTTGTAGTATCCAGCACATTAAAAAGATTAGAGCTTCCCATTAAATTTTCAGCCTTATATTCAAAGTCAGCTCCTGCTTTAAAACCTATGGTAGCATCTCCTGTACAGTCTGCAAATAGCTTTCCTTTTAGCCTCAGTTGTCGAGAAGTAAGCGTACTCTGAATGATCAAAGCAGTAATTTCATTGCCTTCGGTTTCTACTTCAACAACCCTATGATTCAGCAAAAGGGTAATATTGGGTTCTGATTTAACTACCTTTAATTTTCGATCATCATCGTAATAATTGGCTGCAACACCATTCAAAACTTCACCTGAAGCCTTTTTGATGGGAGGAAGGATTTCGTTTACAATGTCGCCAATATGAGGAAACAAATCTTTATTGGTATGGCCTTCTGGCCATACCCGTACTTCTGAGCTGCCATTTCCGCCAAGTACGGGTCTGTCTTGCACAAGGGCAACTTTGATTCCGTTACGGGCAGCAGAAATAGCCGCACAAGTGCCTGCTAAACCTCCACCCGACACAATGAGGTCAAATTCACCTCCATTATCAGGCTTTTGGGGTAGCCCAAGTAGTTTACGACGAAACTTAGTGAGTGCTTGTAAGTCATTGGTAGGTTTAAAGTTTGTATCTTTACAAAACAAAATAGCCTCACAGCGTCCTTCAAAGCCTGTTAAGTCATGTAAAGCTAAAGAGGCTTTCATCCCTACTTTCACAATTCCTCCGTCGTGCCAATGCCAAGTAGCACTTTTTGTTCCAAATATTTCTGGAATTGCTTTTCCATTTAGCAACAGTTGAAACTTGCCAGGAGCCCCAGGGGCATTCCATGGCGCTACCCAGTCTTTGGTGCGCACCCAAACACGATACGAGCCTGCCGTCGGAAATTGAATTTCGGTGGTAGCATCTTGTACAGGAATACCCAAACCATGTGCCAGCAAATAAGGCGAACCCATTTGTTCCATGGATTGCTGGTCTAATTCCCATCCGCCATGATTAGCAAATTGTTCTGCTTCTACAAAGACAAACTCCGTGGTGCTGAGGGTATTCTGCCCCAGTGAGGGCAGTTTACTCGCCAATAAAGCAAGACTTGTATTTCCGAGGATTCCGATAAATTGTTTTCTTTTCATCTGATAAAATGTTTAAAAGAATCGAGTGGAGTTTTTTGATTTTTAAAAAGTCTGAGGGTTTATACCTACTCAGTATTTCGGGCTATCGAGCCGTTTTTTATAGTCTTCAAAAGGGATTTTTTGATTGAACATAGCCCATGCTGCGTGATATTTACCCCAAACGCCCCAATGTATGAACAGCCCCATGCGTGCTTCACTATACCAAGCCAGTGCCGCTTTTTTGGGCGATTTAGCATACAGTTTACTTTGATTTTTTAAAAAATAAGGAATTGTATCGGGCTGTTGCTGTTTTGCATAGGCGTTAATACCATGCGTGTATATTATGAGCAAGACGATATATTGCCAAAAACAGAACAAGTTTAGGCGTATTTTTTTATGCATGGTTTTTCCAGTCCATCTACAAAATACTAACTACCCATCTTTTTGTGCATTTTTACCTAAAATTGCCATTCCCAAGTGCGTTTAACCTAAATTTTTGTGTAGAAATTGTATTTAGTGAAGATACAAATCTGTTAAATTGATGGTTTTCTGTTTCGTTTCCATTCCTGATACTTGCGCCGCATACAATGTCCACAAGGGCGAAAACCTGCTTGAATGGCTTCCATTTCAGAACCAAAAAAGACACGGTTTTCCTTTTTCATGCGCTTACCAGTTTTGCAGCGAAGCGTGCCGTAAATGTTGAGTTGTCTGTTTCCACCAAGAAGAATTTCCCCCTTTTTTATGAATTTCCTAATTTCATCAGAACTTAAATCACTGTGATTAATCATTCAAAATCAGGATAATTGTGCGGCTTCCCAGCCAATTATGGCAGCTTTTCGGGTGCTTCCCCAATGGTATTGCCCAAAAGCTCCGGTGGATTGAATCACCCGATGGCAAGGTATTAAAAATGCAACGGGATTGTCGCCAATGGCGGTTCCTACGGCCCTTGATGCCGTTGGCTTTTCAATTTGATGGGCAATGTTTCCGTAGGTAGAAAGTTTCCCCATTGGTATTTTTAGCAGACTTTCCCACACTTTAAGCTGAAAATCAGTGCCTTTGAGGTGTAGTTTGATTTGGCTGAGTTTTTGCCAATCGTGGGTAAAAATCAATAGGGCATTTTGTTGATTCAGATCAAGAATATGATGAAAACAAGCATTAGGAAATGATTTTTGTAAAACGTCAAAGGCAGTATTTTCATCATCGGCAAAAGCAATGTGACAGATGCCTTTGGGTGTAGAGGCTACCAAGATATTCCCGAATGGTGTTTGGGCGTAGCTGTAATTGATGTGTAGGTTTTCGCCCCCATTTTTGTACTCACCAGGGGTCATTCCTTCTATTTTCACAAACAAATCGTGTAGCCTTCCTGTGCCCGAAAGTCCTGTTTCGTAAGCTGCATCAAAAACCGTTGCTTGCTTATCATTTAGGATGCTTTTGGCGTATTCTATACTGAGGTATTGTAGAAATTTTTTGGGACTTACGCCTGCCCAATCGCTAAACAGGCGTTGAAAATGGAAGGAACTAAGATGGACTTTTTCGGCAACAGCTTCGAGGCTGGGCTGTTGCCGAAAGTTTTGATTAAGATACCCAATGGCTTCTTCAATTTTTTGATACGTGGCTGAATCCTGCGTTTTCATCTTATTTGATTTTTGATTACGACACAAAATTACAGCATAGTTTACCCCCAGAAAACCCGAAACTTGCTATGTTGCAAGAACCATTTTACCAAACCTATCCCAATTGTTCTACAAATTTTGCACTGGTTTTGGCTCTTACTTCTTCCAACGTAGCATTGGGCATGAGTTCAATCAACGTTAGTTTGCCATCAGGATACGCAAAAACGGCTAAGTCGGTGATAATCATGCTCACTACGCCTTGGGCAGTTAAAGGTAAAACACACTGCTGAACAACCTTGGGAGAGCCGTCTGGATTGGTGTGTGTCATGGTGATAATCAAACGCTTTGCTCCTTTTGCCAAGTCCATGGCACCACCTACACCCAGTAGTGGCTTGCCGGGTACGGCCCAGTTGGCCAAATTGGCAGCTTCGTCAACTTCTAAGCCACCCATAATGGCTACGTCAATGTGCCGGCCTCTGATCATAGCAAACGAATCGGCACTGTCGAAGTAACTGCTTCCTTTCAAGGCGGTTACAGGTATTTTGCCTGCGTTGACGGGGTAGTCCATTGCCCCGCCACCATCGGTTGGCACAGGGCCTACGCCCAACATGCCGTTTTCGGTGTGTAGAATAATGCCGTGTTCTTCGGTAATCAAATCGGCTACCAAGGTTGGGATTCCGATGCCGAGGTTCACTACGTCTCCCTTTTTTAATTCTGCTAAGGCCCGTTTTGCCATGTTCATGCGGCTGTCATCTACTTTTTTGGAAGTAGAAACCGATGCCGAAGTGCCTAAATCTTCAAGTGTGATTTTGGCTTCAACCAA
>JBGAVQ010000447.1:0-2370 GCA_044228045.1 Spirosomataceae bacterium | reverse complement strand
TACTTCTTACTTCTTACTTCAAAAATGGCAAGATGTATGAGAATTTGTTTAGGTAGTAATAATTCCTACTTCCTACTTCCTACTTCCTACTTCAAAAATGGCAAGATGTATGAGAATTTGTTTAGGTAGTCATACTTCCTACTTCTTACTTCTTACTTCAAAAATGGCAAGATGTATGAGAATTTGTTTAGGTAGTCATAGTTCTTACTTCCTACTTCTTACTTCAAAAATGGCAAGAGGTAGGAGCATTTGATTGGGAAGTCAAAATTCATACTTCAAAAATCACCTTTCACATACATCAGTCTAATTATGCGACCTAATCCTCTACACTTTCTAACGCCAACTCAAAATCACGACCCATGTCTTCAAAGCGAATCATTACTTTTTCCATGAACGAGTCTGAGAGCATATCTTTTACTTCGTCTTCGCTGGCAACGTCCATTTCGCTTACTTTGTAGGTTTGTTCGAGCAAACCTTTCTCCATTTTAATAATATACTTGCCATTCCACCCATAGAGGGTAATTTTGCAAGACGGATGCGGAATTTCACAGATTACTTTCATGTTAGTTTTGTTGAAGTTGTGCCCGTAAATTTAACGTAATCCAATCCAATGAAACAATTATTTTGGGTATTTGTACTTATCTTACTTGCCTGCAACGACCCCAAAGAGGCCGAAGCCATTCAGTTTTTTCAACGTGGCAACTTTCATTTCCAGAAAAAAGAATACGAAAAAGCCATTTACTTTTTTAACGAAGCTATCCACAAAAAGGACGACTTTACCGATGCCTACAACAACAGAGGTCTAACAAAGTACCGAATGGGCAATTTGAAAGAGGCCCTTGCCGACTTTGAACAAGCCTTAACTATGGAACCTGGTTACACCGAAGCACTTTATAACCGAGGCCAAATCTTTTATGACCTCAAAGATGAACGCTGCCTTGCCGATTTTGAAAAAGTGGCTTTAATTTTTAAAGATTCGTCTTATGTGTTTGCGGCTTTGGGCAATGCAAAGGCATTTCTTAACGATTTTTCGGGTGCGTATAGTGCTTACGGTAAGGCATTACAGCTTAATCCTGCCAACGACAAAGCATTGGTGGACAGAGGCACGCTCTATTATTCAGAAAAAAAATACAAAGAAGCCAAAACTGACTTTGAAAAAGCTTTACAAATCAATCCTAATCAAGCGTACGGACTCAATAACATGAGCATGATTATTGGGAGAGAAGGTGATTATATCAAAGCCCTCAGTTTTGTAAACAAAGCCATTGAACAGATTCCTTCAAGTGCAGTTTTCAAAAACAACAAGGGTTATTTCCTCCTGATGCTCAATCGGTTAGATGAAGCCAAGTCAGAAATAGAATCATCACTCCGCCTTGACGACTCCAACGGCTGGGCCTTTCGAAACCGAGGCATTTACTACCTTAAAACCAATCAAAACACATTGGCTATAAGCGACTTACTCAACGCCGAAAAAAAAGACCCTGGCATTGACCAACTCTATTATTACATAGGACTGGCCTATCAAGCAAACCAACAAAAAGCCCAAGCCTGCCAAGCCTTTGAGCGTGGGCAACAGTTGGGGGATGCTGAGGCTGGCAAGATGATGGCGTCGTTTTGCAAATAATTAGGAGTCCATCATTGCAGTCGGACCTGATGACTATATGACCCAAGTTATGCGCAAAAGTACAGAACGTGATCTAATTCAAATGTGATTCATCGGTAAATTTTCCCCCGCTGGCGGGGGGTGGGGAGCAATGAGGGTTGAGGGGGTGGTTGCTTGGGGCAAAATCCTAACTTCGTTCAAGTTGCTTTTTAATAAAACCTCATCTTAAAATCAATTACAAAGCCAAACCATGAGAGGACTCAACAAAGTAACATTGATTGGAAATTTGGGCAAAGATCCCGAAATTCAACAGTTAGAAAATAGCGTAAAAGTCGCTAAGTTTTCGTTGGCAACCACCGAAACCTACAAAGATGAACATGGTCAGAGCCATTCGAACACAGAATGGCATAGTGTGGTTTTGTGGAAGGGACTTGCCGAACTTGCAGAGAAATATCTACGAAAAGGAAGTATGGTTTATTTAGAAGGCAAAATAAAAACACGAAGCTATACTGATAAAAACAATGAAAAAAGATTTGTAACCGAAATAGTCGGTGAAAGTTTTTTGATGCTTGACAAACCAGAAATGACGTAAATTGTATAATTTTATTGCGTCTATCCAACAAATTTTAGCGTAGTGTGCAGCTTTTATGAAACTATCCAGTATATTTCACCGAAATGAGAGCCGTATTAAAGTTGATTTTCCGTACAATCAACAAATAGCAAGCATCATAAAGGCTGTGCCTGATGCCCGATGGAGCAAAACTCAT
>JBGAVQ010000446.1:0-2372 GCA_044228045.1 Spirosomataceae bacterium | reverse complement strand
CCCCAATGTTTATGACATTGACGACGACATTGACCTGAAACCCTTCTTGGCCTTTACCCGAGATGAGGTAGAAAAAAGCAACAGCAAATTCCAGAAGTGGGTGTTTAAGTATCAGGGCTTCATCTTCCCAATTGCCTTGCTATTTAATGGTTTCAACATCCAGTTGAGTGGTTGGAAATACCTGCTTCCGCTTTTGTTTGATAGCAAACAGCGCAAACCCCAGCACTGGCTCGACTTGTTCGTGTTGTTTTTGCACTGGTTTTGCTCGCTGGTGTTGCCGTGCTTGTGGTTTTCATTTGGCGATGTATTTATTTTTCACTGCATCCGCATCTCTATGCTGGGTTATGGTATGTATGTAGCGTTTGCGCCGGCGCATTTTCCTGCCGAAGCCGTAGTGCTTGATACCCACAACAAAGACGCTGACTATTATATCAAGCAATTGGCAACAACCGTCAATTTCAAAACAGGAGCGTTTGGCCGCTTGCTGTGTGCTGGGGTAGATTACCAAATTGAGCATCACCTATTCCCAGGCGTAACGCACACCTACTACCCCGAAGTAGGCAAACGCCTCAAGGCCATTTGCAACAAATACGGGTATCCGTATCGAGAACTGGGCTGGTGGGAAGCTATCTGGAAATCGTACATTGTTTTCTTTACACCTAAGCCAGTTTACGAAAACGCCGAAACCTTCATTGCATCTACCAACCAACCTGTTGTGGCCAATGTTACAATATTGGATAGATAACGGCATTATCAAAAACAAGTACAAAGGCTTTTTGTCGCTTGAAAAACAGTTTGATAGCCGTATTCGTTATGTGGAGTTTGATGATTTCCTGATTCGATACTGCTTGGTGGGCGAAGGCGAGCATACTATTGTAATGGTGCCAGACCCGCCAAATAGCATAGAGCATTGCTTAGACTTTATCAGTTTATTATCCAAAAAATTTCGGGTGTTGTACTTCGAAATGCCTGGCTTTGGATTTTCTATACCAAAGCATTGGGGTTATCAGTATAGTGTTGAAGAAGCTACCCAGCTCACCATCAGGCTATTAGCGCACTTCAATATTAAGAGTTGTACCTTGGCGTTTCCGTGTGTAGCTGGCTATGCGGCACTGAAAGTTGCCGAACAACGCCCCGATTTGGTGCATCATTTGGTAGCATTGCAAACCCCTCAGTTTGAAGAAGAACTCAAATGGGCCAGAAATGTAGATATTGCAGGTATGATTAAAACGCCCGTGATTGGGCAACTATTATTGGCATGGAAAAAACGTACTATTGCCCAGCACTGGTACAAAGTAGCGCAACCCAGAGATAATTTTTCGCCCCAATTTTTTGAAACTTGGGTGCATGGCTCACAAAAAGGCAGTTGTTTTTGTTTGGCTTCGGCTTTTCAGCATCTTTTCAATGGCAAAAAGTTTACCGTTGGCAAAATAACGCAGCCAACCACCGTTATTTGGGGGAAAGCAGATTGGCCTCATCGCCATACCAATACAGACACATTGACCAATTACTTTGAGCGAGCCTCTGTTCATCTTTTTGAGAAAGCAGGGCATTTTCCTGAGCTTGAATATTCCGAAGAATTTATCAATATCTTGACCAACGACCTCCGAAAAAACGGATAAATTCTTGATTTTAACCCTAACCTACTACTCATTATGTCTAAATTAGAACTTTCCGACTATTTTAATACCTATCGGGTACGGAAAAACATTGAGGCCATTAAGCAAAAAAATCCGATTGTGTCGGACATAGTGGATGAAAAAGGCAACCAATATGTCAATTTAGTATTAGAAGGCGGCGGATTTTTGGGAATAGCTCTCATCGGCTATGTGTATGCCTTAGAGCAGGCAAACATTCGTTTCTTGAATGTGGCAGGCACTTCGGCAGGGGCAGTTACGGCGGCATTTGTAGCAACGGCAGACTATCCGGCCGAGCCCAAAAGCGAGAAAGTACTGGACATATACCATCGGTCTAATTTCTTGGATTTTTTGGATGATGGCGAAGATACCGAAGACAACGACGTGAGAGCCTTCATCCAGAGTATGCTCAGTGACGAAAAGGGCTTTTTTTCTTCTATATCCAAAGGTATTAAATTCTTGAAGGTATTAGACAACCTCAAAAACCACAACGGCTTAGTAGCAGGTTTTTCGATTCACAAGTGGATTAGTGAAACCTTAGCTTCTTACGGGGTAACAACAGTAGAAGAAGTTCATAAAAAAATGAACCAACTTCCACCGCTCAAAATAAGAGGAGGTGAAGCACTTGATATAGAAGCTCGACTCGCAATTATTACGACCGAACTAACGACTCGTACCAAAATAGAGTTTCCCAAAATGGCATCTCTGTTTTATGAACATCCTGAACAAATTAAT
>JBGAVQ010000088.1:0-19623 GCA_044228045.1 Spirosomataceae bacterium | reverse complement strand
AATAGCATTCGCTCAGCTACAACTGGCACGTATTCCTTTGATACAAAAGCATTTACGCCGTTATCCATTACGGTATTTTTCCAATCTTTATGGCTTCGTTCAAATTTTTCAGCAAAATGGGTATAGTATTTTTTGGCAGCCATCGAGCGAATATACAAAGATTCGGACGACCAATTCACTTTGGTTACGCCACATTGAGAGGCCGCTTGGAGTTTTTGGTGCGAAAGTCCCGTAGAGCCATGCAACGCAATGCCGATGTTTCGTCCTGTCAATTGTTGCAATAACTTGATATTATCTTCAATCGTTTTGGTTTGAAACCCAGTATAGCCGTCGTTGGACGTGAAGCCGTGCTGCGTGCCTACCCCAGGTGCCCACAGAGCTATTTTGTTAGGATATTTTGCTTCTACCGAGCCAATTAGCTTCTTTGTTTCTTCCGCAGGGGTAATGCGGTCATCTACGGCAGACTCCATCTCGAGGGTTACTTCTACACCAGCGTCTTGAGCCAATTGGCACAGGCGAAGCATAGTTTCAATGTTTTCGTCTTCGGTTAGGTCAGAGGCATCTAATGATACTGTAGAGGCGTAAAGGGTAATGGCTTGCCCATCAATTCCACAGGGAATTCCTTGGATAGCAGCCCCAAGAATCGCCATGGTTTCGGGGCCTTTGATGTGGTCGGTATGATAAACCACAGGAACATTTTTATAACGTTCGCTGTTGGCAATCACCATCAGGTCAGCCAGATAACGAGCCAGACCCAGCACAGCATTGCCTGCTCCATAGCTATGTCCTTTGAGCTGCCAGAGGCTGGTTTCAATTATAACAGGGGCATCGGCTTGGTAAGCGGCTTCAATACAGTCTGTTACAGCGGCGTGACTGTCGGCATTGATGGCCAAAATAGCGTATTTGTTCTCAAAAGCATGGTTGAGTAGTTGGCGAGCTTGGAGGGGAGAGAGGAGCATTTTTTATTGAATTTAAAAAGTATGGTTCATGGTGGTTGCCTGTGTGGACACAGGCAACGGCGACCGCCATTGTCTGTGTCCACACAGACAATTCTCGTAGTTATAGTTGAACTAAAAGTATCACAATCCTTCTACCTTAATATGCTTAATATCAAGGTATTCAAAAACGGCATTGCGTGATAGCTCTACACCATAGCCCGATTCTTTCCAACCTGCGTAGGGAGCGTAGTTGGTATTGACGGCTCCATTATTGATACAAACCGTGCCAGCTTCTAATTGCTCACCCAACATCATGGTTGTTTTGAAATCTTTGGTGAAGGCATACGCCACCAAGCCGTAGTTGGTATCATTGGCTTTTTGGATGGCTTCGTCAAGGGTTTCAAAGGTTTCAATAGGCACAATGCAACCAAAGGTTTCTTCGGACATAACTCGCATAGAAGCATTACAATGAGCTAAGATGGTGGGCAAGTAATAATTTCCGTTGGCATAGTTTTCACCTGATGGTTTTTTACCGCCCGTGATGAGCGTTGCGCCTTTGGCCAAGGCATCGTCCACATGAGCTTGACTGGTAGCTATGCCCTCAGCAGTTGCCATCGGCCCCAAATCTACATTGCCATCACTTAGGCCATCGCCAATGCTTAGTTTTTCGGCCACTTTCTTTAATTCTGTTACAAATTCGTCATGCTTTGACTGATGCACATACACCCGATTGACACTACTGCACGACTGCCCCATGTTGCGAAAACCCTTGTAAGCCACCACAGTAGCGGCGTTCTTAACATCTGCATCTTCACAAACAATGGCAGGACATTGACCACCTAACTCTAAGGAGATTTTTTTGAGGTACGGAGCTACAGTTTGCATTAGTTTTTTGCCTGTTTCGGTAGAGCCTGTCATCGCTACCTTCTTGACGAGTGGATGTTTGGCCAAAGCATCTCCTACAACAGCGCCTTGACCTGTCACTACGTTAATAACATTGGCTGGAATACCTCCCTCTACCAAAGCCATACAAAACGCCATAGGTGAAAGCGGTGTAACCGTAGTCGGTTTGACCACTACCGAACAGCCAACGGCCAAAGCAGGGCCGAGTTTCCAAGAGAGCAGCGAAACGGGGTAGTTCCAAGGGGTAATCAGCCCGCAAACACCTACGGGATAATACTTGACCATTGAGAACACGCCATTCTTTTCCGTTTGATTCACGTAGCCTTCTACTCGTACGCCTTCGGCAGCAAAATAGTCGAGTGTATCGCAAGAACCGATGATTTCTGAACGGGATTGGACAAAGGGTTTGCCTTGTTCCATTGCCATCAAATAGCCAATGCGGTCGGCTTGGGTACGCACATAAGTAGTTGCTTTTTTGATAATGCTTTCTCGTTGATATGCAGTTAGTTTACGCCATTCGGCAAAGCCTATTTGAGCGGTTTCAACGGCTTGGTTTACGTCTTCGGGTGAGGCATGGGCAATCGTCGCCACCTGCTCGCCGTTGGCTGGTGAATGAATGGGGATGCTGACATTATCAGCAGAAGGCTGGCTTTTACCGCCGATAAAAAGTCCCCAGTTTAAGCCTTTGAGGGAGGCAATGAGGGTGTTATTCATATTTAAATTTTGGTAGTATAGAAAAGTCTAACTCGGTCTAATACTCACTTTCAGGGCTTCGCCGCTTTCCATCAAGGTAAAGGCTTCGGTGATGTGTTCGAGCGGTAGCTCATGCGTCACAATTTTGTTTGACGGAAAACTTTTCTTCTGCACCAAGGCCACTGCCGCCTGAAAATCACTCATCTTCTCGGAATATGACCCACTGATTCTCAACTCTTTATAATGCAAATGATTAGTATTGAGTGTAGCAAAAGGGTTACTTTTGGGTAAGCCTCCAAAGTACTCTACACGCCCCATTTTACCAGCCATTTCTAAGGCATCGGCTTGGGCTTGGGCTGCACTTACGGCCACAATCACCACGTCGTAGCCAAGCCCTTCGGTCAAATGAAGGGCTTTTTCGAGATGACCTGCTTCTTTGTCAACCAGCACGGCGTGGTCAATATCAAAGGCTGTTGTTTTGTTCAAACGAGTTTGCATCACATCATACACATCAACCTGTTGCGCTCCCTGATACCGTGACACCAAGGCATGAAGCACGCCAATAGGCCCAGCACCTATCACAGCCACTTTATCTTTGAGACCAATTTCGAGTCGTCCACGCCCGTGAGCGTTAATGACACAACCCAAAGGTTCGGCAAGGCTTAAATGTTCAGCTGGTAATTCCTCCGACACCTTGAATAATTGGTTTCTCCGAACTGCCTTAGCCGGTACTCGCATCAGCGGTGCAAAAGCTCCATCCAAATGATACGACATGGTACTCCGACTAACACAAAGGTTTTCACGGCCTGCTTTGCAATAGCGACATTCGCCACAGGACAACACAATGTACATCAACACCCTATCGCCTACTTTCAGGTTGGCTTCTGGGTTACGTGACTCGATAACCCGACCACAGAATTCATGCCCCAAAATACGTGGGGGGATTATTTTCTTGTCGCCATGCCGATAGGTTCGGAGGTCTGTTCCGCACACATTACAGGCTTCAATTTCGAGCAATACATCGCCATCTTCTAAGATAGGATCGGCTACGGTTTCGATGACTATTGCTTCTTTTCCATGATAAACTGCGGCTTTCATGCTTTTAAATACTTTATAGATTTGAGATGGCAAGACAAGAGGCACAAGATTTTTTAACAATTTTACCTCTTGCAAACCAGCTCATCTTGTTCATTTACAAACAATTACGACATCCAGTTTTGGGCAGCGGAAGCCGTCCACTTCGTGGTTATTTTTTTGAGTTTAGTCCAAAAGCGAACGCCGTCCATGCCTGTGATGTCACCATGACCAAACTTAGATTGGTTCCACCCTCCAAATGAGAAAGGCTCACGAGGCACTGGTACGCCAATATTTACGCCTACCATTCCAGCATTGGCTCGCTCCGAAAAATACTTGGCTACTGCCCCCGACGTGGTGTAAATAGAAGCAGCATTGCCGTAAGGATTGGCGTTCTCGATGGCAAGGGCTTCGTCAAGCGTATTGACATGAATGATGGAAAGCACTGGGCCAAAAATTTCATCACAGGCACACTCTGCACCCGGTAATACGCCTTCTATGAGTGTTGGGCCTACATAAGAGCCATTTTCGTATCCTGCTATGGTAGCACCTCTGCCATCTAATAAAATCTTGAATCCAGCTTGTTCGGCACGGTCAATATAGCTCTCAATTCGACTTTTGGCAACGGGGCTTATCACCGAACCCATATCAGTACCAAGTCTGATTTTTTGGGTTTCTTCTACTATTTTATCAACAATATGCTGCGTATCGCCTACCATAATGAGCACACTGGCAGCCATACAACGCTGACCAGCACAGCCCATAGCAGAGGCTATTACGTTTTTTGCTGTCATGTCGGGGTCGGCATCTGGCACTACCACAAGGTGATTTTTGGCACCTCCCAAGGCCAGCACTCGCTTGCCTTGTGCCGAAGCTCGCTGATAAACCGTACGGGCTATCTTGGTAGAACCTACAAAGCTAATTGCCTCTATATCAATATTATCAATGAGCGATTCTGCCACTTTTTGCCCACCATGTATCACATTATAAACACCATTAGGAAGTCCTGCTTCTGCAAATAATTCGCCCAACCGAACAGCGGTAAGTGGCACAAGCTCAGATGGCTTGAGAATGAAGGCATTACCACAACCTATGGCAATGGGGATAGTCCACATAGGAACCATAGCCGGAAAATTAAACGGGGCAATGGATAGCACTACCCCCAAAGGATAACGCTCGTATTGACAAGTTACTCCGTTGCTTACTTCGAGTGTTTCTTGATTCCAGATTTGGGGCAACGAAGTAGCAAATTCTAACACTTCAATGCCTTTATCAATTTCAGCTTTTGCTTCGGCAAAGGTTTTACCGTTTTCTTGCTGAATCAGTGCTGATAGTTCAACTGTGTGGGTTTCTAAGAGTGTTTTGAAGCGGAATAGCACCTGAACTCGCTCTTTGACAGGCGTTTTGCTCCATGTTTTGAAGGCTTGCTTGGCATCGGCAACTACCTCCTCCACTGTGTTCTCAGAGGCAGAAGGCACAGCTCCCAATAAACTACCATCTATTGGCGAAAAAACGGAAATAGTTTCTTCAACTGATGGAATCACTTGTTTTCCATTGATAAAATGACCGGTTTTCTGTTGCATGACCTTTTGGGGTAATTGTAGCTATTGGGAACCTATAAATACAAGTCAAATTATCTTTAACTCGTTGCATTGCGCATGGCGTATTTTTCGGTTGTACAATAGAGTACACTGTAAATATGCAGGTATGGGCGATTGGTAAAATACTTTCGGTGGATTTTCAGAATGGGTGCGCTTTCGGTTACTTTAAGGCTTTCAGCAATAGATTCAGTAGCTGTAATGGCCCAAAGTTCTTGCTCCATACCTGTAATTTCGATGTGGTACTCGGTACCAAGAAATTCAAAAAAAGAGGTGTTCAACTTGTACCGTCGTGCAAACTTTGGTAAATTGAGGTTGGGCAAATAAGTAGTTTCAAACATGACAGGATGCCCGTCTATAAGGCGCACTCGAGCAAAACTTAGGCAGCCTGCACCTTGCTCTATTTCAGCCAATTCAAAAGAAAAATTGGTTGGCCAAGTCGTTATTTTAACATCTTGTACAGACAAGGTATCAATTACTGAATCACCTACTGAAGCTGAAAATCCTTGGAAAGAAAGTAAGTTTAGTGAACGTTTTTTTGAGGTAACTATACTACCCTTACCTTTTTGTTTGGTAATGTATCCATCTGCTTCTAAACGGCTCAATGCTTGCCTAACAGTAGAACGAGCCAAGTTATTAGCTGCACAAAGTTCATTTTCAGAAGGTAGCGTACTTGCAAGCGGATATACATTTGCTAAAATTTCTCGTTTTAGCCGATTGTACAAAATCATGTATTGCCGCTGTGTTTCCATTTCTATCCTCTATTTTTTTGACAAAGATAGAAACTACAACTTGTACGTACAAGTTAAATTTTAGTTATATTTAATCTACTGACCATTCTACAATAACCAAACTGCTATCAAGGCAATGATGGCAGGTAAGGCTTGTACAAAAAAGATTTTTTTACTGGCTGTCAATGCACCATACACACCAGCTACAGCAACGCAACTCAGAAAGAACGTGGCCACATTGATTTTCCAGGCAGGGTCGGTGATGAAAAAAGACCAAATAAGCCCTGCGGCCAAAAAGCCATTGTACAAGCCCTGATTGGCGGCTAAGGTTTTGGTGGGCTTAAACAATTCGTCGGCCAATGAGCCTTTGAATACTTTTTTGCCCCTGGTTTCCCAAGCAAACATTTCTAACCACAAGATATACAGATGCTCTAAGGCAACGAATCCGATTAAACAGGCTGATAGTGTGTTCATAAAAGGTGAGTTTTTGAGGATGAAGAACGCTTGTGTTTATAAAAAGTAGTATAAGATATTTGCTCAGGCTTGTCTGTGAAGACACAGACAAGGGCGTAGGTTACTACAATAGTCGGTATAAAACTTGCTTTTCCATTACCTTTTTGCCATATTTAGCCATGCCTCTGCATAGCGTTTCCCCAAACCCCTCGCACCATCGGTATCAAAATGCGTTTTGTCGTCCATGCCCGTCAATCCTCTGGACGAAACCACTGCAGTAGCGGGCATTTTCTGTGGCAATTCATTGATTATCTGATTGATAACAAACGCATCTGGATTCCACGCTACCCAAAAATCTGAGAGCGTTCCTGCAATAAAAGGAAGCCTTTTTTGTCGAAATACTTTTCTAAATCGTTTGACCAAATCGGTGAGTTTGGCTCCATAACTTGGGGTTTTATTGGCTTTGCAATCGGCTTCACCCTGATGCCACAAGATGCCCTTAAGGGTACCTTTTTGGAGCGCAATATTGGTACGTTTGATGGCATCGTTCCAAGGGTAGGCCATCGTTTGACGGTGAATGCTATCAGGATTCCACGCCTCAATAGATGAGCCACCTACGGCGCAAGGAATAAGCCCGATATACACATTGGTGTCTGCCTCTGCCAATATTTTACCAAATGTTAGCCCTGGCCCTACCCCAGCCACAGGTTTATCGAAGTGCATGGGGTCAGTGGCGAGTACCCATTCATTTGCCTTGTTGAGCATCCATACCCGAGGGTGCGTTTGCTTACTGAGGCTATCTACCTTGCCCCGCCCAGCCATATTAGATTGCCCAGCCAAAAGGTAAAGATGAAACTGCTTTTTAGGCATTACTGGCAACTGTTGTCCATAAACACCAAGCACAGGTATCAGTATCAAGCTCAGATAAAAGGTTCGCAAAATCTTCATAGTTTGGTTTTAGAGAAAAAGTACTATATAAAATGCCTTTCACACTAATTAAAGGCATAACATTACGCAAAATTCGCTACATTTCAGCGTTCAAAATAAATCTATTATCGAATGCGAATCACTTACACTTCTCTCCTACTATTTGTACTGGCTTTTGTGCTTCATCTACCAACTTGGGCACAAAGCACTCGCCTGTTGCGCCAACCTGACCTCAGCGATACCCATGTTACGTTTGCCTACGGCAGCGATATTTGGGTATCTGACCTTGCCACTAATCAAGTACGCCGCATTACAAGTACGGCTGCCGTAGAGAGTGACCCGCACTTATCGCCCAACGGGCAGTGGATTGCCTTTAGCTCCAATCGCTCTGGGGCCAGCGCTGTTTATGTGGTCTCTATCAATGGTGGCGATGCCAAACGCCTCACTTGGCACCCTGCTGCTGCTACTGTGCGTGGCTGGACCACCGACGGCAAGCGCATCCTTTATGCCTGCGACCGAGAAACAGCACCCGCTCCTTACAACCGCCTCTGGACGGTTCCTGCCGAAGGAGGCGTACCCGAACTGCTCTCGGCACAATGGGGCAACGACGGATACTTTTCGCCCAACGGACGGGAAATGGTCATTGATAAAATGGATCGGTGGGATGTGGAATGGCGAGCCTACCGAGGTGGCCAAAATACACCTCTGATTATTCTTGATTTGAAAACACAAAAAGAAGAACTAATCCCCAACGAAAAAACTGCTGATATTCAACCAATTTGGATAGGTGACAACATTTACTTTTTGTCAGATAGAGATTTCACTGCCAATATTTGGTCTTACAACACTAAAACCAAAGCTTTAACGCAACTTACCACTTTCAAAGGCTCAGATGTAAAATCGCTTTCGGGGCATAAATCCAATCTGATTTTTGAGCGAGATGGCTACCTGCACTTGTTTGACCTTGCCACTAAAGCTATCAAACGAATGGAAATCAACGTAGTGGCCGACTTTCCATGGGCAGCTACCAAATGGGAAGACGTGTCGGCATCGGCTCGTTCGGCTTCGTTATCTCCCAATGGCAAGCGAGTGATTGTGGAGTCACGTGGCGATGTGTTTACAGTACCCGTGGAATTTGGCAATACCCGCAACATTACCGAAAGCTCGGGCGTAGCTGATCGTGCACCACTTTGGTCTCCAAAGGGCGATAAAATTGCCTGGTTTTCAGACCTCAATGGCAAAGAATACACCCTGATGCTTGCCCCGCAGGATGGCATGGGCAAGCCCGAGGCCATTTCGATTGGCGAATCTAAATTGGCATGGAATCCGTCGTGGTCGCCAGATGGCAAACACATTGCTTTTGTGGATAACAAAGTGCGCCTACGAGTCATTACACTCGAAACCAAAAATATTCAGACTATTGACATAGGAGGCACAAACATTGAACGTACGGCCATAGAGTTGAAATGGTCGCCCGATTCAAAATGGATTGCCTATGCCAAAACAGGCAGCAATATGTTTAGGCAGGTGTATGTTTGGTCATTGAAAGACAATAAAACTACGCCCATTACCGATTCGTTTGCTGACTCATTTGCACCTTCGTGGGATCTTAACCTCAAACAGCTATACCTGCTTGCCAGCACTGAAGTAGCCCTCGGGTCGGGTTGGGCAAATACCAGTTCCATGACTGCCGAACCCAAATACGCCGCTTACGTGATTAACCTCCGCAAAGACGATGCCTCTCCATTTAAGCCCAAAAGCGACGAAGAAGCGGTAAAAGTCGAAGAAATCAAGAAAGTTGAGGAAGTTAAAAAGACTGACGAACCTAAAAAGGTCGAAGAAGTCAAGAAACCCGAAGCTACTGACAAAGCTAAGTCAGCTGACAGCACCAAGGTCGTAGTGATTGATTTTGAAGGCATTAGCCGTCGAATCTTACCCCTTGGTATGCCTGTGCGCAACTACCGCTACACCCTAAGTGGTCCCGAAGGCTCCGTGTTTGTTGCCGAGGCTATCGAAAACAAACCCGGCGTAACACTGCACAAATTCACACTCAAAGACAAAAAATCAGCAGAGTTCATTGCAGGTGGTGCCAGCCAAATATCAGTAACTGCAAATGGTAAACACTTACTTGCTAAACTTCTGGACGGCTGGAAAATCATAGGTACAGAAGCCCCCAGCCCAGGCAAACCTGTACGAGTAAGCCTTTCGACCAAACTTGACCGATCGGCAGAATGGAAGCAAATGTTTGAGGAAGCATGGCGCTACGAGCGGGATTATTTCTACGACCCTAACATCCACGGTCGTGATTGGAACGAAGTATATCAGCGTTATGCCCCCCTTGTGCCATTCATCAAGCACCGTGCCGACCTTACCTATATTTTAGACCAAGTAAATGGAGAACTGTCGGTAGGGCATAGCTTTGTGTTCGGCGGCGATATGCCCGAGACCGAAAAGTCACAGATTGGGCTACTGGGAACAGATTTGGTAATTGAAAACAACCGTTGGAAAATCAAACGCATTTACACTTCCGAAAACTGGAATCCAGAATTGAGCGGCCCGCTTGATCAACCAGGGCTAAAAATCAAAGAGGGTTACTACATTGTGGGTATTAACGGAAAGGAATTGAGCGGTAATCAGGAGATTTTTGAACTGCTCGACGGCACAGTGAACAAACAAACTGTGCTACACCTCAACGACAAACCTGCTTTTGATGGTTCTTGGAAAGAAATTGTAGAACCTATTGCCAATGAGACTGCCTTGCGCCAACGCACTTGGGTAGAAGACAACAAACGCCTTGT
Organism: Spirosomataceae bacterium; assembly: GCA_044228045.1. Classification (GTDB taxonomy): domain Bacteria; phylum Bacteroidota; class Bacteroidia; order Cytophagales; family Spirosomataceae; genus JAXLVB01. The sequence continues at coordinate 9,508 of JBGAVQ010000088.1, read as the reverse complement.
GGACAGACTCTCCAATGGCCGCCTTGCCTACGTGTGGGTACCCAATACAGGTGGGCCAGGCTTTGTGTCATTTAACCGCTACTATTTTGCCCAACAAGACAAAGAAGGAGCAGTAATAGACGAACGATTCAATGGCGGTGGTTTGCTCGACGACTATATGGTGGACTTGATGACCCGAAGCCTACGGGCCGGCCTCACCAACGAAGTACCCAACGGCAAATCATTCAAACTGCCAGCAGGAATTTTAGGCCCCAAAGTACTACTTATCAACGAGTTGGCTGGCTCAGGTGGAGACTTCTTCCCTTGGGTATTTCGCCAACAAAAGGCTGGGGCGCTCATTGGTGCTACCACTTGGGGCGGGTTGGTGAAGTCGTCGGTGCATTATTCGCTTGTGGACGGTGGTGCGCTTACTGCGCCCGATAACGCCGTATTTGACCCCATCAACAACCAATGGATTGCCGAAAACGTAGGGATTGCACCAGACATTGCCGTACGCCAAGATGCCCTTTCGCTCTCGCAAGGCAAAGACCCACAGCTGGAACGTGCCGTGGCTGAATTGTTGAAAACACTGGGCAATCAGCCCAAAAAAGAGGTGGTTCATCCGCCTTATTCTACCCCAGCCAAGAAGTAACAAACCATGACCTACTCCCCTGGCATATTGAGCGTGTTGCCCATCATTTACGTGGGCTGGTCCGATTCGGTGTTGAGTCCGTCCGAAATGAAAGCCATTCAAGCATTCATTGAGCAAATTCCACACCTGACCCACGAAGATAAACAATGCTTGAAGTCGTGGACAGACCAGCGCAAGCCGCCCAGCAAAGAGACATTTGCCGAGTGGACGAAAATTTTGCAACAACACGTTGCAATGCTCGATACATCGGAACGCAAAAATCTACTTGAAATTGGCCTTTCGATGGCTCGCAAAGCGTCGTCATTGAGTGAAGCACAAATGCTTAACTCAGTCCAAGTGAGAAAAGCGATTGAGGATTTTGAACATAAGTTGGGTTTAGACAACGCTCTCTCGACCATGTCATTTTACCACGCCATTACGCCACAGCAAGTCACCGAACTACCCGAAATGGCTGATTTTGATCCCCGAAAACTCCAAACTCATTTGGATGGGCCTTTTGCAGAGTTAAAAAAACGCACCAAAATACTCCTGCTCGATGAAGCCTTCCGTGTGCCTACAGACCTGCGTACCAAAGACGAGCTGCGCTTGAAAATTCTGGAACAATGCCGCCTGCTTGCCCAACAAGGTTTTGGTGCGTATGCTTTCCCGGCAGCGTATGGCGGGAACGATTCGCCCGGTGGTAGCACCGTTATTTTTGAGACACTGGCAATGGGGAATCTGAGTTTGCTCATCAAATACGGCGTGCAGTTTGGCCTGTTTGGAGGAGCAGTCTATTTGCTCGGAACGGCACATCATCATCAACTATATTTAGAAAAACTAAGCAAACTCGAACTGCCAGGTTGCTTTGCCATGACCGAAACGGGGCACGGTTCCAATGTGCGAGACTTGGAAACCACTGCCACCTACAACCATGCTACCCGCTCCTTGGTGGTACACTCCCCCACACAAGCAGCAGGCAAGGAGTACATCGGCAATGCTTTGCATAGTCAAATGGCGGCAGTGTTTTGTCAATTGATGGTCAATGGTGAAAACCACGGTATTCATGCTGTACTTGTGCCTTTACGAGACCAAAACCATCAGACCTTGGCCGGTATCACCGTCAAAGACAATGGCTACAAGATGGGGCTCAATGGCGTGGATAATGGCCGAATCTGGTTCGATAATGTGCAAGTTCCCGTTGAAAATCTGCTTGATAAATATGGAAGTATTGACGAAAATGGCCAGTACCACAGCCCCGTTCAGAACCCCTCGAAGCGTTTTTTTACGATGCTGGGTGCATTGGTAGGTGGGCGGGTCTCCGTGGCGTTGGGGTCGAACACCGCCGCAAAAAAAGCGCTCGACATCGCCATTCGGTACGCCCTCAAAAGACGGCAGTTCAAAACCCTTAGTGAAGAAAGAGAGACGCTGCTACTTGATTACCCTACCCACCAAGAGCGACTGTTTCCGTTGTTGGCCAAGAGTTACGCCCTGACTTTTGCGCTGGAAACCTTACGACAGAAATTTGTAGAAAGTGCCGCCCTTGACGACAAGCGAGAGGTAGAGGCATTGGCTGCTGGTCTAAAAAGCTATGCCTCGTGGCACGCCACCAACACCATTCAAGAATGCCGTGAAGCCTGCGGTGGCAAGGGCTATTTAGCAGAAAACGAATTACCTGATTTGAAGGCTGATACAGATATTTTTGCCACCTTCGAGGGCGACAACTATGTGCTGTTACAGCTACTCACAAAGTCTATCCTCACTGATTTTAAGCAAGAATTTAGCGATGGTGGTTTTCGGGCTATTGCCCGGCATTTGCTCAAACGAGTAAATACTGAATGGGTAGAATCAAATCCTTTTTCGACCCGCAACACCGATGCCGAACACCTCTTGAGTACTGATTTTCAGCGAGAAGCCTTGCAGTATCGAGTACAAAAACTACTCTTTTCACTATCGGATCGGCTTAGGCGTTTTCTGGGCAAAAAACTCAATCCCAACGAGATATTCTTGCGTACCCAAACACACATGGTTACGCTCGCCATGGCACACGTAGAGTGGTTTGTCAATGAAGAGTTTCTGAAATATATAGCCGCCCAGCCCGACAGCCCCGAAAAAACCGCCCTGCAACAAATGCAGCAAGTGTTTGCGCTCGATGCCATTTACCAAGACCGAGGCTGGTACTTAGAAAACGACTACCTCAGTGGTGACAAATCAAAAGCCATTCGCAAAGTGCTGGCAAAAATCTACCGCCAACTCCGCCCCCAAGCCCATGCCTATGTAGAAGCGTTTGGGATTCCGGCCGTGCTACGGAATGCGGAGATTGTGGGGTGAGGAACAATTTATCTGATGCCACCATGGAAAACTATCTTAGTATTTTGGGACGCTCCGTAGCTGTGTATGTATTTATTATTGTGGCACTTAGGTTGTTTGGCAAAAAAGAACTCGCTCAGCTATCAGTCATAGATTTAGTATTTATTTTACTGATTTCCAATGCTGTACAAAACGCCATGGTTGGCCCTGACACCTCGCTGTGGGGTGGGCTATTGGCGGCTTGTGGCTTGTTTCTTACGAATTTTGTTTTGAAAAAAATAGCTAATTCATCCCCAATCCTCAACACTTTTTTACAAGGCGAACCCTTGATGCTTATTTATCAAGGCAAAATCAAGTCAAATGCCCTTCAAAAGTCGGGGCTTACCCATGCCGAACTTGAGGCAGCCGTACGAGAACACGGGGTAAAATCCATTGAAGAGGTGGACTTGGCCGTACTCGAAATTGATGGTAATATCAGCGTGCTGTCAGAAAATTTCAAGCACAAAACCACTCGAAAACGACAACTTCATCATGCGATAACAAAAAATCAGTAATTTCAACCTGCCAATTACATGGCTTAGTCACTAACCTACTAACCCTTAACCCATGAAAAATCTTACACGCTTGTTACCATTTATTTTGGTGGCTTTGCTCATCAATTGCAAGACCAAACCCACTGTTAACCAAATAGATAGCAACTTAATTAAGCAATTAGTAGCCAAACGAATCCAACTCCCCAACGGCTGGTCGCTTACGCCTGCAGGTAGCAGTTTACCACTGGGCGACTTACCACTCAATTTGGTTGCTTCGCCATCGGGCAATTACTTAGCCACCACCAACAATGGGCAAAGTACGCAAAGCATCACCTTGATAGATGCCAAAACTGAAAAAGTATTGGACGATGTAGAAATCCATCGCTCGTGGTATGGTTTGGCGTTTAGCCCAGACGAGCAATATTTGTATGCCTCCGGCGGCAACGATAACCTAATTCAGATTTACAAAATTGTCAACAACAAACTCCAAAAAAGTGACTCAATTGTGCTTGGAAAGCCATGGCCAAACAAAATTGGCCCAGCAGGTATAGCAGTTGATGGCAAAAAAAATCGGCTGTTTGTAGTCACCAAAGAAGATAAGTCACTCTATGTCTGCGACTTAGCCACTCGTAAAGTAAGCCGAAAAGTTCAGTTACCTGCCGAAGCCTTCGCTTGTATGCTATCGCCTTCTGGCGAAGACTTATTTGTATCTATCTGGGGTGGCGAAAAAGTATTGATTTTAGATGCCAACACCCAGTCACTCAAAAGCGAAATATATACAGACAGCCACCCAAGCGATATGGTATTGACCAAAGATGGTAAGTATCTGTACGTAGCCAATGCCAACGTTAACACCGTTTCGGTAATTCACGTACCGCTCCAACGAGTTATCGAAACCCTCACGACTTCTTTGTTTCCAGATGCCCCTGCTGGCAGTACCCCCAATGGTCTTTGTCTTTCACCTGATGAAAAAACCCTCTATATTGCCAATGCCGACAACAACTGTGTGGCGGTGTTTGACATAACCACACCTCATGCCAGCCGTTCGCTTGGCTTTATCCCTACGGGTTGGTACCCAACTTCAATCAAAACCATTGGTAATCGGCTATTTGTGGCCAATGGCAAAGGTTTTTCGTCATTGCCGAACCCAAAAGGGCCAAATCCGATGAAGAAAAAACAGGTTCAGGAAAAAGGGCCAAATCCTGCTTCCATCGAGAAAGAGCAGTACATTGGTGGCTTGTTTAAAGGTACACTTTCGATGATAGACTTACCTGATGCCAACACGCTGGCGGCGTATTCGCAAGTAGTTTATCAAAATTCGCCTTACTCTAAGCAAAAAGAGCAAGTGGCCGAAGGCGAAGCTGGCAACCCAATTCCTCAAAAAGTAGGAGACCTTTCGCCCATTAAATACGTGTTTTATATTGTCAAAGAAAACCGTACCTACGACCAAGTACTCGGCGATATAAAAGAAGGTAATGGAGACCCCACGCTTTGTATTTTTCCTGAAAAAACCACCCCAAATCAACACAAATTAGCCCGAGAATTTGTACTACTCGACAATTTTTATGTAGATGCCGAAGTTAGTGCCGACGGACACAACTGGTCCACAGCGGCTTATGCAAATGATTTTGTTGAGAAAAGTTGGCCTACCAGCTATGGGGGGCGGGGCGGCACTTACGACTACGAAGGCACTCGCCCCATTGCCTATCCCAAGCTTGGTTTCATTTGGGATCATTGCAAACGAGCAGGGGTAAGTTACCGTACTTATGGTGAGTTTATTAGCGACAACAAAGCTACCATGAGTGTATTGGAAGGACATTTTTGTAAGACTTTTCGGGGTTGGGACTTAGGGTATAAAGACATAGATCGAGAAGCATCTTGGGAAAAAGACCTTGATTCGCTCATTAGTGCTAACGCCGTACCCCGCTTCAATTCGTTACGATTTGGTAATGATCATACGTCAGGGGCGGCCATCAATAGAGCCACGCCCGAAGCTGCCGTAGCTGACAATGACTTGGCAGTTGGTCGTTTTGTAGAATACCTCTCTAAAAGTAGTATTTGGAAAGAGTCTGTTGTGTTTATTTTGGAAGACGATGCCCAAAACGGTTCTGACCATGTGGACGCTCACCGTTCTATTGCGTTTGTGGCAGGACCACACGTAAAGCGAGGCTTTGTAGATCATACCATGTACTCGACTTCGGGAATGCTGCGAACCATAGAGTTGATTTTGGGGATTCCGCCCATGAGTCAGTACGACGCAGCGGCAACGCCTATGTGGCGTAGCTTTTCTAACAAGCCTGATTTTAAGGCATTTACATCAGCACCAGCTAATATTGACTTAGACTGGAAAAACACCGCCTACAACCGAAATGCCAAACGATGCGCTGAGTTTGACTTAGCCAAAGAAGATGCCATTCCTGACATTGAATTCAATGAAATCATCTGGCAAACTGTCAAGGGATTAAATACCAAAATGCCTCCACCTCGCCGAGGAGCGTTTGTATTATTGGCCAAACGTGATGATGATGACGGGGAGGAAGATGAAGACGATGATTGATTTTTTGACATAGCACTTATCTAAACAAAAACCTCCTCCATGAATAGTTCATAGAGGAGGTTTACAGTTATAGAATGCGACAGAACATATTGGAACATTTTCTGAAACTTTTCCTTAGCGTAGGGTTTGCAATCGCATCGGCGAACCGACCCTACGCTAAGGAAAAGTTTATTCTATAAAGATATGTCGCACTCTATATCTGTTGAGATAGTCATCTAAATGTCATGCTGTAAGCACCCAACTTATGCGATCTATTGAGGTTGGTTTGGGCTAAGAGGTAGATGCTTTCGGGCGGCAATCCGTCAGCATGACATTTGTGGGAGTACCCATTTTGAATAGCGTAGCGTTTGCAAACGCTACGCTATTCAAAATGATGAGCGTTTTCTGCCGTATCTGCCGGGGTTGTTGGACTGGGCGACCCCGTCTGGGTGACCCCGTTTAACCCCAACAACGGCTTAGGCCATTGCCGATGCAATGGTCTGTCACTAAATACCAAACAAAAAAGAGTTGCCGTAACACAGCAACTCTTTTTAATAGCCTCCAATTTATTTCGATTTACGGTTCACTGTTTACGATTTACAGTTCACTTTGAACTGCTATTCCACCTTCATCACCCGCTTGGTCTGCTTGCCATCTTTACTTTGGGCTTGTAGCAAGTACAAACCGTCTTTGTAAACAGACAGGTCTATCTCCTTGCGGTGAATCGTGCTTTCTTCACTCAATTCCCACTCTGTCAAGGTGTTGCCTGTGGCGTTGTAGAGTTGTAACTTCAAGCTTGATGGCTCTTTCAGTGTTACTTCCACTGTCACTAACTTGCTCGTTGGGTTAGGGTAGGCATTTATTGTCATGCCTATCTCGCCTGCATCTTCTTCCCCACTCGCCAAACGGGCGGTACTCGGTACACTCAATACCTGCTCCGTGTAACCTCGGCACAAGCCACTTGTCAAGGTCAAGCGATATGTACCGTTCTTGCTACTTGTGAAGGGATTGATTGTGATGCTGCGACTACTGCCCAAACTCCCACTCGGCCCACTCCAACTGTAACTACCCGTGGCACTTGTGGCACTTAATGTTACTGGACTGCCAGATACCACCTTGCTCGGACTTACCGTGAAGGCGGCATTGATCCCCTGTGGATTCACGATCACCAAGACCATGATTGATCCCACACATCCGCCCTTGCTCTTGGCATTCAAGAAATATGCTCCTGCATCTGTTAGCTTCGCACTTGGTATCACTGGATTCTGTTGTGTTGAACTGAATGTGCTTCCTGGTCGGTTCCATGAATAACTCTCAAAGCCACTGGTCGCTGTAAACTGTATCGTCCCGCCCAAACAGATGAGGCTTGACCCACTTATGCCTGCCTCTATTCTCGCCCCTTGCTTGGCCTCCGCTGTGACCGTGGCCGTGCAGCTGCCTACTCGCACTGTCAGTGAGTAAACACCTAACTGACTGCTCGTGGCATTGCTGATGCTGATGTTTTGTTGGCTACTGATGAAGTTGTTGGGCCCTCGCCACGAATACGAACTGCCCGCAGACCCACTCAGGGCAATAGTCCCTCCTGCGCAGATTAGTACACTCGTGGGGTTGATGCTCGCTGTGGATTGCAGAAGTGTCACTTGGAGGCTGGCCGTGGCTGTGCAGATGCCGCTGCCTACCGTTACACTATATACGCCCGAATACGCTGTGCTGCTGGTGTTGAGGCTCGCTGTCGCTGTGCTGGCCGTGAAGCCGTTGGGGCCACTCCAACTGTATGGGCTGCCGCCACTGGCGATGAGGTTCAACGCTGTGCCTACACACAGGGTTTGGGCACTGTTTGGGCTGATGCCCGCCGTTGGTTTGGTATTGACTGTTGCACTCGCTGTGGCGGTGGCACTGCAACTGTTGCTGTTGCTGGCCGTGACCGTGAAGCTGTATCCGCCTGCAATGCTGCTACTAAATGTGGCTGAGTTGGTGCTGCTCACAAAAGTGCCCCCACTGCTCGCCCAGGTGTAGCTGTCGCTTGAAACTGGATCAATATCAGGTGCTAAACCTGCTGATTGTAAATTGGATGGACTGGCATTTAGTTCCAATGTGGCTCCCGTACAGATACTTGATGTAGCCGGACTGATGCTGACTGTTGGATTGTCATTGACTCGTACGGTGGCGGTGGCTGTGGCACTGCATGTGTTGGTGTTGGTGGCTGTCACCGTGACCGTAAAGGTGCCACTGCTCCCACTACTCCATGATACCGGACTGCCTGTGCTGCTTACAAAATTGCCCCCACTGCTCGCCCAGGTGTAGCCGTCGCTTGGTATGAATGTACCAGGTGATAAGCCTGCGGATAATGGTGGCGGTGAGGCATTTAGGTTGATGCTTTTGCCTACACATACACTCAAATTGGCGGGCGTGATGCTTACGCTTGGGCCAGCTTTTACACTTACGCTGGTGGTGGCGGTGGCGGTGCAGCCCCCTACTGCCGTTCCTGTTACCGTGAAGCGGTATTCACCTGCACTGCTGCTGCTGAATGTAACGGGGTTGGTGCTACTTACAAAATTACCCCCGCCGCTGTGTACCCAGCTATAAGTAGTACCCCCACTGGCAGCGAGGTTTATGGTAATCCCTGCACATATTGGACTTATTGGCGCAGCACTGATGTTGGGATTGCCTACTGTTGCACTCGCTGTGGCGGTGGCACTACAATTGCTGTTGTTGGTGGCTGTCACCGTGAAGCTGAATCCGCCATTGCTCCCACTACTCCATGATACGGGGCTGCCCAGGTTGCTCACAAAAGTGCCTCCGCTGCTGGCCCAGGTGTAGCTGTCTCCAACTGGTCCCGTATTAGGTGCTAAACCGGCTGAACTTGGATTGGGGGGACTGGCATTTAGTTCCAGTGTTGCTCCCACACAGATACTTGATGTAGCTGGATTGATGATTACGCTTGGTAAGGCATTCACCGACACGGTGGTAGTGGCCGTGTTGGTGCAAGTGCCATTACTGACCGTTAGGCTGATGGTGTAGCTTCCGGGGGTGGTATGGCTCCACTGGGTAGGTGAGTTGGTGGTGCTGGTAAAATTGCCGCCAGACGATGCCCACGAGTAGGTTTCGGGAAGAGACTCGTTGGATGGATTGCCCAAACTTGCTGAACCAGACAGGGGATTTGCCGTGAAGCTGATGGACGCACCTGCACAAACCGCTGCGCTTGACTTGTCGATGCTGGCCGCAGGCAAGGCATTCACCGAGACATTACCTGTATATGCCGTTGATACACAACCCGCTGCATTTTTCACGGTCAAGCTGTACGGAATAGGTGTGCCTGCTACTGCCGCCGCACTCAAACTGACGGTAATGGGGCTGCTGCTTGGCATGTCCTCATTCGTGGCGGCCGTGATGCCCGTCCCTGAGACTGAATAAGTCGTTGGTGTGCCTGTTGACCCCGTGAAAGGAATCGTAAACGACATTGCCCCTGCACATATCGCTGGAATGGTACCTAAGGTGAGCGTAGGGATAGCGTGGCTACTT
>JBGAVQ010000087.1:0-19684 GCA_044228045.1 Spirosomataceae bacterium | reverse complement strand
ACTTGGGCTGTATAAGGCAATAATTCGCTCACCCAAGTGTTGCTTTTGCCATGTTGATTGAATTTAAAAACAGAGGGAACAACAGGCAAAATGGCTTGATTGGCACTCATTCCTGTAAGTCGTTGGCCTTTGCGTACCGAATCGGGCAGACCTTGACCAAGCATATTGAGGAGTTTGGGTTTATAGTCAAATGTTTCAAACTGAGAAGGTCCTCCACTCATAAATAGATAAACCACCCTTTTTGCCTTTGGTGCAATACTTGGCAACGAATTCATGATGGATTGTTCCAAATTGTTGGCTGAGGCATTATGGCTCATCAAATCTCCCAAAGCCACCGCCCCCAAACCAGCGGCGGTTTGGAGCAAAAAATCACGTCGGTTCAGTTTTTTATTGAGCGCTGCCAATTCAGGAGACCGTAATTTGAACGCTTCTTGGTGATGATGTGCCATTGACTTATCTTTTAGTAATGGTTGCGTCTGAGTTCAAAATAGTACTTGCTACTACGGCATTTGCAGCTACCATAGCAGCATCTAATTTGGCATCTATTCGGTAAAGTCCTGTTTTCAACCAGCCTTGTGCTTTTGCAGGATTTTGATTAAAATTTTTGTATTCAGCACTTTGTAAAGCCAACAACAACACAATTTCGTTGTTTGAAGGCTTCTTACCAGTCAGTTTTCGATAAACCATTTCTATTGCCATTCTGTTGTCTGATACTTTGGTCATGCTTTCGCCCAATACCTTTGCAGTTTCAATAAAAGTGGGGTCGTTGAGTGTAACTAATGCTTGTAAAGGGGTATTTGTTTTTTGTCGTCTGGCAATACAATAACTCCTTGAGGGAGCATCAAAAGTAGAAAGCGTAGGATTGGGAACCGAACGTTTTACAAGTACATAAAGACTTCGCCGGTAAATAACTTCGGTGGTATCTTGTTTGTAGCTGGTATTATTGATTTCCCAAAGTCCTTCTGGTTGGTAAGGTTTTACACTTTTACCTCCTACTTTTTTATTCATTAAGTCACTGGCCATCAGTGCATTGTCCCGAACCATTTCGGCAGTCAAACGATTGGCTGGGCCACGTGCTAATAAACGATTTTCGGGGTCTCTTTCTCGGATTTCGGGAGAAGTTTTGGAATCCTGCCGATACGTAGCCGACATAACGATGCGTTTATTGAGTTTTTTGATATCCCAATTGTCTGTCTCTCTAAAAGTTACGGCCAACCAATCTAACAAATCAGGATGACTGGGCATATCACCCTGATTACCAAAGTCTTCACTGGTTTTGACCAAACCTGTACCAAAGAAGTTTTGCCAAAAACGATTCACAGCCACTCTTGCAGTAAGTGGGTGATTAGGGTCGGTAAGCCACTGTGCCAAACCGTAACGGTTCTTAGGCAAATTACTCGGAAAAGCCAAAATTGCAGATGGTGTGTTAGGAAATACTTCTACTCTAGGTGTATCATACTGGCCTCTCAGTAGCAGATGTGTGTTTTTGGGCTTAGGCATTTCTTGCATGACCATGATTTCGGCTATGTGTTCTGTTGAATCGGATAAAGTCATACGCCATTTTTGTAATTCTTGTTGGGCTTTCAACACCTCCAAATCAACTGCTGTCAAATAGTATTTATTTAAAATTAGTTTGTCTGAGGCAGTTAGTTCTGCTGCTGGTTTGTGCGTGATGGTTGACCAAGTTGTTTTTTTTGCCAAAATATTGATTTCAAAAGGCGTAAGTACTCGATTATAAACTACTACGTCGTCCACTTTACCCCCTTTAAAACCGAGTCCTCGCCACCATCCGCCAATTTGTAAAGCCGGTTCAATTTTTGAACGATGTAATATGTCTTTATAGAGCTGGTCAATAACCGTTTCCATTTCCATCTCAGAACCATCAAGGTAAAGGTCAAAACCATTCGCCTTAGACGAGCCGTCATACACCATTGTGAGTTGAATCCATTTTTCTCGGGGTATATCTTTTTTACTCAGCTTGGTAATGGCGTTAGAGGGTGCTGTATGCGCCATCATCATCTCAAGTTTATTGTTTTTGAGATATAAATGAAAGCCTTTGAAGTTGTACAACCGCTCGGCATTGCTTTTGTGAAAAATAACCCCTTCCTTCAAGTCTTTTGGAATATTAACCCACAAACCAATGCTGAACGCTTCTGATTTGCGAAACACGCCAACATCTTTCAAATCAGCATAGACATCCCCATCAAGCAATAAGACTTTCCCTCTTTCGTTTTTAACAAAGGTAGGTTTGTCTAAAATACCCGCATCTCGTCGCATAACACCACGCTGATTTGGATTGACTACATTACGGAGTGAATCTTCAAAATCATACCTGCCTTGCAATCCATTTTGTGGTAACAAACTATTATTCAACACTTTATAACTTTCTGATTTTAGCCAATTTTCAAAGGCAGGTTCCGATTTGTTAACTGCCTCTTCTACCTTTTTTTGCTGTTGGACGATGTTCTGATTGATAAATGCTATCACCTTTTCTTGCTCTGGCGTGGGTAGCATCAAGGTAGGCGTAGGCAAGTCGTCATTAAATGATATTTGGCCAGCTTCTCGCACATTGTTGAAAAAACTAAACAATTCATAGTAATTTTTTTGAGAAATTGGGTCGTATTTATGGTCATGACACCGAGCACAACCCACAGATAAGCCCACGAAGGCATCGCCAAAAGTGTTGGTTCTGTCCATAACATACTCTGTTTGAAATTCTTCTTCTACAATGCCACCTTCAGTATTATGAGGGTGATTGCGGTTAAAGGCTGTAGCAATGAGCATGTCTTTGGTGGGTGATCCACCGCCTTGGCTGGACATTAAATCCCCTGCCAGTTGTTGGTGAATAAAGGTGTTGTAAGGCATATTATTGTTGAAAGCCTTAATTACCCAATCCCTATATGGCGACATATCTCTCAGTCTATCAACCGTATAGCCGTGTGAATCAGCAAAACGAGCTAAATCAAGCCAATCAGTCGCCATTTTTTCGCCATAGTGTGGTGAGTTAAGTAGCCGATCTACTTGTTTTTCGTAAGCATCAGCAGTGCTGTCGTTCAAAAAGGCATCTATTTCTTCAATAGTAGGGGGCAATCCTGTCAAATCAAGTGATAAGCGGCGTAACAAAATTTCCTTTTGTGCCTCTTGGTTAGCCGATAACCCTTCCTGCTCCAAGCGACTTTGTACAAAACGGTCAATAGGATTCAAAACTTCATTTTGTGTAACAGGTAAAGGTTTTTTCTGTGGTTTTACAAATGCCCAATGTGGTTGATAAACAGCGCCATCTTCAATCCATTTTATCAACACCGCCTTTTCGTGTGCCGATAACGTTAAATGAGACTTGGGCGTTGGCATAAAGTAAGAAGGATCGGTAGAAATGATTCGATGAAAAACCTCACTTTTTTTTAGATTTTTGGGCGTAATAGCCACTTTACCAGGGCTTTCGGGCAAGGCAGCATAGGCAGTACTGGCCATATCTAAGCGTAGCCCTGCTTTCTGCTTGGCTTTGTCGGGGCCATGGCAAGCAAAGCATTTGTCGGACAAAATGGGCTTTACATGCTGGTTATAATCCAGAACACTCGGAAGCTTTTTGTATGCTGCTGCTACATCTTCTGGAAGTTTTGTAGGGTCATTCGCATTAAACGACCAGAAATAAAGGCTAACAATTACTAACAACGTATATCTTACCATCTTGAATTACTTGTTTTTCAAGGAGCATATTTAACTTTATTTGTATCTGGTTGAACAAAATTAAAACTACCCATTTCGACCTTCAACTGGGGTAATGCTTTTTTTAGTTGCTTGATTTTCTCTGGTGTAACTTTTGTTTTCCACAAATAAACCACTTTCAAATTGGTACAATTCGTCAATGATTCAATGCCTTTGTCTGTTACATTGGTTCCGTACAAATTTAACATTTCGAGATTTTGTAAGTTTTTCAAATGTGCTAAAGCCGCATCGGTAATGTTGGTATTTTCGAGATTAAGTCGGGTTAATTTTTTAAAACCGGCTACTTTTCTTACATCTTCGTCATTAACGGGCTGGCCACTTAATTTCAACATAACTACTTGGTTATTAACCCCTTCCAAATCATCAATCATAGCAGACGAATAATTTTTAACGTTCACAAAATTGGCAGACAAATTGTTGGAGCCTTTTTTAATTTGAGAAATTTCGATTTGCTGTTGTTTTAAGCGTTCCAATAAAATAGGATTAGCCGCTTCGTTTCTTTCCTCAGGTAGCTCATTCTCTACTAAATTTGTTACTTCGATTTTGTTTATTGGTAAAGATAATCCCTTTAACATGGGAATAGCATCACCCTGAGTAATTGTCTGACTTTTTTGAGGAAATGTTTCAATTTGTTCAACAAACGAAGCCCCTTGTTTTATCCAATAATGAATAGCTGCAATTTCCTGTGCTGTCAATTGTGCTTTCCCTTTGGGCGGCATGTGTTTTTCGTCTTCAATAGGTAACAATAAGTTGGCTAAAAGGGTACTATTCAAAGGATTTCCAGGAGCCAAAATGGGGCCATTTTTGCCGCCTTTGCGAATAAACCCCTCGGTATCTAATCGCAAACCTCCCTTTTTTTTTGTAGCCGAATGACAATTGTAACATTTGTCTTTTAGTATTGGGGCAATCTTATCTTGATAAATGAATGTTTTTCGCTCAATTAGCTGCCCTTTTGAAGAATCTAATGTGCGATTTATTGGTTGATTCACTGTATATTGGGCAGTGTCATTTTTTTGTAAGACGGTGGCGATATTATTTTCGCTGGTAATGAGGAAGTCCTCGCCGTGGGTCAATGTTCCTCCATAATGCCCGGCAATGGTCAACATAAGCACTGTAGCCGTTGCCAACACCCAACGATATGGCTTGAAATAATAAGCCCCAAAACCAAGAAGTGCCGTTGCAATACCTGTCCATTGGTGTTTGAAAACCAACTCGACCTCATACGTTCCTGATTGAGCCAATAACCAGCCAGCTGCACAAGCGAGAGTTGCCGAAATAGCCCCAAACAATAAGCCAAGTGCAATCGCCGCTTCAAGGTCTATTTGCCGAAATCGCTGCAAAATCATCATAGCAAATGCAAAAAGCAGAATTCCGATGGGCAAATGCACAATAAGTGGATGTAAACGTGCGATGAATTCTGTTTGAAACATTTTTGGACAATGACTGATACGATTTAAAATTAGTTAAATTATTAAGCACAAGGTAACGCAAAAAAGAAAACACTGATAAGCATCTGACAAATTATCTTTAAAATGGATTGCTTTACAGGCAATTTGTAAAGCTTTTGTGTTTCAATATATTTGCTACACTAAAATGAAAACATATAAACGCTAACCTTCAAAAAAGTATGAACAAACGTCTTCTGCTTTTCTTACTTTTAAATTTTGCCAGTGGCTGCACTCAAAAATCAGATTCCTCTCCCCTACCCATGTTGGAGCATGACACAAACAAACAAATTATTCCCATTGGTGGCAATTCTTGGGCAAACAACGGTGCGAAAATCTCAGACCAGGGTTTAGAAAATTGGAATGACACTAAACAAATATGCACAACTTATTTCAGGATAAGTCAAAAAGGTCTATTGAAACTTTCTTTGGCCTTGAATACATTTAATGGTTTATCAAAAATACAAGTAAAGATTGGAAGTAAAAGTGTGGAATTGAGTGCAAAAGCAGAAGTTGAGAAGGAATTCATGGTGGGTGAATGGTCAATTAGTGAGCCAGGTTATGTTACCGTGGAGATTCGAGGCTTGAGCAAATCTTCCACAACTTTTGGTAATTTAGCAAGTTTGGTGGTGAGTGGGTCAGTAATTAATGAGGCTACGAGTTATGTAAAAAGCAACGCCGATAACTATTTTTACTGGGGCCGCCGGGGGCCGTCAGTTCATTTAAGGTATCACATTGAGGATATCAACGAAATAACTTGGTTTTATAACGAAGTAACTGTTCCAGAAAATAATGACGTGATTGGTTCGTATTTTATGGCAAATGGCTTTGGAGAAGGTTACTTCGGGATGCAAGTAAACAGTGAAACCGAACGAAGGATTTTATTTTCGGTATGGAGTCCTTACAAAACGGATAACCCCCAGAGTATTCCAGACGACTACAAAATTGTACTATTAAAAAAAGGCGACAATGTATATTCGGGAGAGTTTGGAAACGAGGGTGCAGGTGGGCAAAGTTATTTGAAATACCCTTGGAAGGCAGGAAACACCTACAAATTCTTGATACAAGGCAAACCCATTGACCAAAATTTTACGGTTTACACAGCATATTTTTTTGCTCCCGAAGACAACAAATGGCTGCTGATCGCCAGTTTTAAACGCCCCAAAACCTCCACTTACCTAAAAGGCTTGTACTCATTTTTAGAGAATTTTGACCCATCAAATGGAAACAAAACAAGAGAGGCTCAGTATGGAAATCAATGGGTAATGAATTCGCAAGGAAAATGGACAGAATTGACAAAAATAACTTTTACTGGCGATGCAACAGCTCGCAAAAATTACCGAAAAGATTACGCTGGTGGCGAAAAAAACAACGTGTTCTTTTTGAAAAACTGTGGTTTTTTTAGCGATTTTACCCCCTTAGACAAACCTTTTTCACGGCTTCCTACTCAAAATCAGCCTGTTATAGACTTTTCAAAGTTGCCATAATTGCTATGACACCAGCTCTTGAGCTATGAGTTTGGCAGCAGTGCGTACGGCAATGGTAAACCCGAAAAATGGTCCAAAATCTTGCCCTGCCATAAAACTCGTAAAGAACAAACCAGGTATATTACTTTGAAAATGAGTGTCTAAGCTCGGAAAGCCATTGCTGCATTGAAGTTCCGCCAATAATGAAGGATTCAGAAAAGGCACTTTATGGGTATCTACTTTATAACCTGTGGCAGTAATAATTTCATCCACTTCCAGTATTTCGTCATTACTTAACAATACTTTCAATGTATTTTCGGAGGTTATTTCTGTTTTGACTACATGGGTTTGTGGGTGTAACTATACTTTGGCTTGATGAACCCTTGCATCAAGCCACGGCTCCACTTTTAAGCGACCTTCGGCCCATAAGCGGTAGCGATAATGCTCTTTTTCTTCATCATTTAACGAACGAAACCACTGAGGCTGTTCACCAATAGTATTCACTACATCCATAACCCAGCCCCAATGGGCGGCTGCAAATTGGGGTGTTTCATGCCGATAACAAACATGCACATGAGCCGCTTCTTTTTCATTTAGTAGGGCAGTCCATTCAAATGCACTCTGCCGGCCACCAATAATCAATACTCGTTTGTGTGCGTATTGGTCTAAGTTAACTGCATGGCACGTGTGCTTAAAACGGCCATTTGGCAATACAGATGTCAATTCATCGGGTGTATATGCAAAGTATTGAAACCCTACGGCTACTACTACATTTTGCGCTTCTACAAGGCTTTTGTCCTCTAATATTGCCTTAAAACCTTGTTCTGTCTTTTTCAAATCTACCACATACAATGGTGTGATGTTTGGTTTAGTTTGCACAACAAACCAACGAACATAATCTAAATAGAAAGATAAAGAAATGGGTTCAACGTCTGCTATGGTAAGTTGCTTTTGTTTTAGAAATTCTTCCATGGTGTGAACCTCGCTAACGTCAAGATGCCAGTCACAACCCGAGCGCAAGTACATACCTTCGGGCATATTTTTCTCCCAAAATTCCATAGGTTTTCCCACAACCAAATGGTCTATGCCTTGTTGATTTAAATGTGCAGCAAGTGTTAGGCCAAAAGGACCAGCACCAATAATAAGCGTGTTTAACATGACGAGAACAAGTATTAAAAATTAACCGTAAATATGCTGGCATTAAGGCACAAAAACAATTCATTTTTAGTTCATTAGCCGCAGTTTTAACATTTCCAGCATTCCATTTCTAAGAATAATACTGCTTTTTTTACTGAATACATGCAGTTGAGTAAGGTTTAATTCTGATTCGCCCTACCTTTGTGCATTATTTATTGACAAACACGATGACTTTCAGCGAATTAAACCTCAACAAACCACTCTTAAATGCCCTTGATGACTTGGGGCTTGTAACACCAACTGCTATTCAAGAAAATGTATTTTCAGTAGTGATGTCAGGTAAAGATGTTTGTGGTATTGCCCAAACCGGTACTGGGAAAACGTATGCCTATTTGTTGCCATGTCTGCGGCAATTCAATTTTTCAAAAGAAAAAAATCCACAAATTCTCATCATTGTACCTACTCGAGAATTAGTAACACAGGTGGTTGAGGAGGTCAAAAAACTGGGCAAATACATGAATTTAATGGTAGTGGGCGTATATGGAGGTGTTAATCTGAAACCACAAGCCGCCGAGGTAGCCCAAGGAGTTGATGTGCTGGTAGGCACACCCGGACGCTTGGTTGATTTGCTATTTTCAGGGGTGGTAAAAACCAAAAGTATCAAAAAAGTAGTGATTGATGAGTTTGATGAAATGCTTAACCTCGGTTTTCGAACACAACTCACTAACATTTTTGACAAACTTCCTATCAAAAGACAAAACCTGTTGTTTTCGGCTACCATCAATCAAGAAGTTGAACTATTGATTGATACGTATTTCGCTGATTTAGTGCGTATTGAAGCTACACCCGTGGGTACGCCGTTAGAAAACATCTCGCAAACTTATTTTGAAGTACCCAATTTTTACACCAAAATCAACTTCTTAATCTTGTTGCTGAATGAGCATATCGAAATGAGTAAAGTCTTGGTTTTTGTGTCAACCAAGGAGTTAGCAGATCGTGTATATGAACAATTAGCTGAGTCTTTTGGCTCTGCAATCAACGTTATTCATTCCAACAAATCACAAAATTACCGATTTGGAGCAGTTGATGATTTTCAATCGGGTATTTGCCGTGTTTTGATTGCAACAGACGTGATTGCAAGGGGCTTAGATGTATCAGAAGTTACACACGTAATCAATTTTGATTTGCCAGATGCTCCACAGACCTATATACATCGCATTGGTAGAACAGGTAGAATTGAACGAAAAGGAATTGCTATTTCATTTGTCAGCAAAAAAGAACATTCTTATTTGGAGGAGATTGAAAAACTAATGGGTGTAAGCATTTTACAAGAGGCTTTGCCCGAAAAAGTTGACATTTCTGACAAATTTTTACCCGAAGAACTCCCAAAAATAAAGAGTAAGCACATTGAGATAAAAAAAGGCATTGACCAAAGTGTAGGCGCAGCGTTCCACGAAAAATCAGCAAAAAATAGCAAGGTTAATGTCAGGAGAAACCATGCTGCCGAAATGAAAAAGAAGTACGGAAAGGCTTATCGCAAATCGAGAGGAAATTAAAACCCGTGAAATAAACCTTAAAATCATCATACAATGAATCCAATTGCTATTTCCTCATCAGCACTTCCGCATCCAAAGATGTCTTATTCTCAGGCCGTAAAAGTTGGCAACTTGTTATTTGTAGCTGGCCAAGTTGGTCTTGATTTTACAACTGGGAATATTTCGGATGATTTTGAAACACAAGCCCGACAAGCATTTGAAAACCTTGCAACGGTGCTTGCTGCCGCAGGGTCGGGTTTAGACAAAGTAGCAAAAACTACCGTTTGGTTAGTAGATGCAGCCAATTTTGACTGCCTCAACAAATTGTATGCAGCATATTTTCCAACGAATCCGCCTTCTCGCTCCACTCCTATTGTTCAATTGCCCAAAGCCCAATTCCAAATCTCTATTGAAGCCATTGCAACGGTTTAAGAATAAAATTCTTAAACTTAAAGAAATGTAGGTACAGCCTTGTTTTAATTTTCGTTGAATAAAATACTAATGCAAAAGTCTGTAATGAGGTGGTAAATGGCTGGGACTCATTGTCATTTTCCCGATTCAAATGCTTTTGACGGTGGCAGTTATGTCCAAAGCAAAGCAAACCGTCATCTTTAATACCCCAATGCTACTCTTACACGCTTAATTGTCGTTTCAGCAATAATTTTTGCTTTTTCCTCGCCTGCTTGTAGCTCCTTTTCTAATTCATCAATGTTATTGAGATAATGGTTAAACAGCTCCCGTTCTTTTGCATAGCCACTCCATAACACCTCAAACAAGGCTTGCTTGGCATGACCATAGCCATAACCACCTGCCAGATAATTATTTCGCATCTCGGCCACTTGGTCTGCATTAGCGACCAACGAATAAAGCTGAAAAGTGGTGTCCGTATCAGGGTTTTTAGGGGCTTCTAATGGCGTAGAGTCCGTTTTGATAGACATCACTACTTTTCGCAATGGCTTTTCATCCAAAAAAATATCAATGTAATTATGATATGATTTGCTCATTTTACGCCCATCAATACCAGGGACAGTCATTACTTTTTCGTCAATGAGGGCTTCGGGTAGTACCAACACATCCTTGCCACATTGGTAATTAAGTGTATTGCCCATGTCTTTACTCATCTCGAGGTGTTGCTTTTGGTCTTTGCCTACAGGCACAAAATTGGCATCATAAAGCATGATATCTGCTGCTTGCAACACAGGATAAGTAAACAAACCTGCATTGACATCAGAAAGATTCTCAGCTTTTTCCTTAAACGAATGGGCATTGGCCAGCATAGGAAAAGGCGCATAGCAATTCAAATACCACATCAATTCGGTGTGATAACCTGCTAATTTGGATTGGCGATAGAAACAGTTTTTGGAAGTATCAAACCCAAAAGCCAGCCACGCAGCAGCAATAGCGTAGGTATTTTGTTGCTTAATTGCGGGGTCTTTAATGGTGATAAGTGAGTGTAAATCAGCAATAAAGAAAAATGAATCATTGGCGGGGTTCTGCGAAAGCTCAATGGCAGGTTTGATAGCTCCCAAAATATTTCCCAAATGTGGTTTGCCACTACTCTGAATTCCTGTTAAGATTCTTGCCATAACTGTTGGGTTTGCCGTGCTTATGTTGTACTTTTGAATAACAACTGGTTTACTTCAATTGCACTGCAAATATCCTAAAAATTAGCAACTACTACGTTTTCATCACAATTAAAACCGATATGTATTCACAACTTACTTTCGATTTTTTAACAGATTTGGCTTCAAATAACAACCGTGAGTGGTTTCACAGCCAAAAAAAACGCTATGAAATCATAAAAAAAGAACACGAAAGAGTAGTTGGTAAATTGATTGAAGAGATTGGAGAATTTGAGGATTTGACTGGGGTACAAGTAAAAGATTCATCCTATCGAATAAATCGAGACATTCGTTTTTCTTCGGACAAATCCCCTTATAAAACTTGGTTAGCCTCAAGTTATGGTAAAGGAGGTAAAAAATCAATTCACCACGACTATTACCTTCATATACAACCTAATGGACAGTCAGGAATAGCAGGAGGCATGTATGCACCAACGTCGGAGCAATTGGCTAAGTTTAGGCAAGAAGTGGACTATAACCCACAAGAATTTAAGGATATTATACTGAACCCTACATTTGTTGCCTATTTTGGAAATTTAAAAGGAACTGAGTTGAAATCAATGCCAAAAGGCTATCCCAAAGACCATCCCGAAATAGCTTTGCTTCGCAAAACGCAGTGTTATGTGTGGCACTCTTTTACCGACGCAGAGGTGCTGTCTGCCGATTTTACTCAGAAAGTATCTGAAATTTGTAGGGTGATGAAGCCTTTTTTAGACTGGCTCAATCAGGTAATCAATGAATAGTTTAACGTACCAACATGAGAACACGTATAGTAATAGTTGTATCTCAAAAGGGCCGCTCTTCGTCCTTTAATTTGCACTAAATACATTAATTTTTCGTTGTAATTATTGAGTCATATAGTGCTTACTTGCACTTAGTCCTTAATAATCAACCTGTTGAATTACTATCATAACTGTTTGCCAAATCGCAGCAAATACGTTAATTACAGACTGATATGAAGCATATTTTAAAAATCATCCACTTTTTGTTGTTGATTGGCTTACTAACAACTTGTCAAGAAAGTCATAAAAAAGAAGTAGCTTTAATTCAACAAGAAAAACATACAGCTCCACGCTTTGAGGTTGTCGAAATAGACGGTTGTGAGTACTTACGCTTCGATGTTACGCACGGGTATGCTACGCTTTGTCATAAAGGTAACTGCAAAAACCCCATTCATTGTTACAACAAAATATCTCCAAAAGATTGATTGTTGGTAGTTTATGATCGACCTGTTTACAGTTTTTTGATGATAAATTTTAGTAAAAAATAAGCCTAATTTACGTTTCAGGTCAGACTTACAGTCAGACCAGCAAACTAAGTAAAGCTAAAATGACTCAATTTTTATCCAACAACCCATTCAATTTGGCATATTGAAGCAATAACATCGTTTTTGCGTCCTTAATTTCGCCACGAACCATCATTTGTAAAGCCTCATGAAAGGGTAACTCCATCACCTCAATGTCTTCTTGGTCGTGTTCTAAGCCACCACCATCACTTACTTTCATAGTGCTTTCGTAAGCAGCCACAAAAAAATATAAGATTTCAGTCACTGAGCCGGGCGACATATACGCTTCAAACACTTTTTTGACCTCAGTTACTTGATAGCCGGTTTCTTCCTCCGTTTCTCGCCTGATACAGTCTTCTGGATTGTCGGTGTCAAGTAAGCCAGCACAAGCCTCAATCAACATTCCAGTTTCGTTTCCGTTGAGGTAAGTTGGCATTCTGAATTGCTTGGTCAAAATAACGCATTGATTGGCCACATTATACAGTAAAATTGTTGCACCATTTCCCCGATCATACGCCTCTCGTTGTTGGGTTTCCCAAGTCCCATTTTTCTTTTGCCATTGATATGTTATCTTACGAAGCGTGTACCAGTTGTTTGAAAGTACTTCTGTATTTACAATATTAACTTTTTTATTCATTTTGATTGTTTTTGTTTGTTTTTGATTATTTTTGAGCAAAATTAAATTACATCCAATGAATTTCCAAGTTCGTAAGCAACTAATTCTATCTACGCTTGAAAACAAAGGCTCAGTAGAGGTTCGAGAATTAGCTGATATTTTAAAAACATCCGACATTACTGTTCGGCGAGACCTCAACATTTTGGCAGACCAGAGCTTGCTTTACCGTACGCACGGCGGAGCAATGAAACTGAGCCTTAGCCAAGACCCAATTGATTTTTTACATAAAACAGCCCAGAAGTCCGAACAAAAAGATGAAATTTGCCAAAAAGTCGCCCAACAAATACAAGATGGAGAAGTAATTTTTCTGGATTGCGGCAGTACAGTCTATCGCATTTGTCCGTTTATTCGCCACAAACGTGTCAAAGTAGTAACCAACTCACTACCCATTGTGAATGCCTTGCTCAATTCGTCGGTAAGTCTCAATTTTATAGGGGGCGAAATGGATACAGAACGTCAAGCCACACATGGCTTAATGGCGACCGAACATATTGCTCGGTATCGGGCTGATAAAGCATTGGTAGGCATTAGTGGCATTTCGCTTCAACATGGGCTAAGTGCTGCCAGCGAAAAAGAGGCCGAAATGACAATCGCATTTGCTCATCAAGCCCGATTGACTTATCTCTTGTGTGATTCGAGCAAGTTTGAAAAAGACAGCTATTTCCCATTTAGTTTATCCAAACCACTTGATTTTTTAGTGACAGACTCGCATCTTTCCCTTAAAATTTTTGAACAATACCAGAAAAAAGGGTTTGTTTTTTTTCAGTAGAGACATTGCAATGCAACTACTCTACTGAATCAATTTTACAAAAAATCTATCTATGATAACTTGGCTTCAAGAGGTTGACACTTCCCTCTTTCTTTGGTTAAATGGCTTGCATCATCCTACAATGGACATAGTGATGGAGTGGATTACTTACAAACAACACTGGTATCCATTCTACGCTATCCTGTTAGCATGGCTTATCTGGAAAGAGAAGAGGCAAGCAGTTTGGCCGATTGTTGTTATTATTCTGAGTATTATAGCAGCCGATCAAATATGCTCAAGCCTTCTCAAACCATTAGTTGCACGCCCACGCCCTTGCTACGAACCTACTATTCAAGGACTTGTACACTTAACTGGTGGTTGCGGCGGAACCTACGGTTTTGCGTCTTCTCATGCTGCCAATAGCTTTGCCCTAATCGTAGTTTTATATTTTTTCTTCCAAAAAACAAACAAAATTGTTAAGTATCTGTTTATTTGGGCAATAATTGTATCATATAGCCGTATCTACGTGGGGGTTCATTACCCGCTCGATGTATTGGCCGGAGCAGGCATCGGCACGTTTTCGGCCACTTTAATTTACAACCTAAGTCAAAAACTCAAACTAAATTTATGAAACGCCTCATTGGAACACTGTTTTTTTCTTTGTCAGTCCTATTGGTCGCCCAGGCTCAAACGGCTGATGCTTGCTTGGGAACTTGGTATAATGCAGAAAAAGACGGCAAAATCCTTATATACAAGCAAGGTGACAAGTTTTTTGGGAAACTCAATTGGATGAAAACCCCCAACGATGTAAATGGAAAACCTCGATTAGATGACAAAAATGAGTCAGAATCCTTGCGAAATCGCCCTTTGATGGGCTTGATTTTGCTCAAAGATTTTACTTTTTCGGGAGAAAATATCTGGGAAAATGGTAAAATTTATGACCCCAAAAATGGAAAAACCTATTCATGTAAGCTTACTTTAAAAAACAAGAACACCTTAGACGTACGGGGTTTTGTTGGCTTTTCGCTAATTGGCCGAACTACCACATGGACACGAACTGAATAAAAGAGAGGGAACTCGTTTCAAATTACATTCATCCATTCAAATTTAGTGGAGCCGACTTATCTGCGCAGTTTTGGCAGTTTACAATCAAGTAATTTCGCCACCTCCAATCAATTTATAGGATAATTCATCGAAAATGAATCATTAAATCTTTAATTTTACTAATTTTCAGATTTTCAAATCCTTAATTGGTATTATTTTCGTACTTTTGCGGAAATTTTGAAAAGAATGGCATCCTTAAATCCCGTCAAAATATTTTCAGGTAATGCATCCAAAGAGTTAGCCGAAAAAATTGCTAATTCACACGGTAAATTTCTTGGAGCATACAAAAACAGAACATTTTCGGATGGTGAAATGTCGCCTATTTTTGAGGAATCAGTTCGTGGATGTGATGTATTTTTGATTCAGAGTACATTTACTCCTTCTGACAATTTGATGGAGTTGCTCATGATGATTGATGCCGCTCGCAGGGCTTCTGCTCATAATGTTATTGCAGTAGTTCCTTATTTTGGATATGCTCGCCAAGACCGTAAAGACAAACCTCGGGTTTCGATAGTTGCCAAATTGGTCGCCAATTTACTTACTGCTGCCGGAGCTGACCGACTGATGACGATTGATTTACATGCTGGGCAAATTCAAGGTTTTTTTGATTTTCCAGTTGACCACCTCGAAGGCAATACTATTTTTGTGCCTCACATCAAGTCTCTTGCCTTAGAAAACTTAGTCATTGCATCGCCCGATGTGGGTGGCGTAGCTCGAGCTCGAAACTTTGCGAAGCATTTTAATGCTGACATGGTAATTTGTGACAAACAACGCCTGCGAGCCAATGAAATTGCCTCTATGCAGCTAATTGGAGACGTAAAAGATGCCAATGTGGTATTGGTAGATGATTTGATTGATACAGGCGGAACGCTTTGTAAAGCAGCTCAATTGTTAATGGATAAAGGAGCCAAAACAGTAAGAGCCTTGTGTACTCACGCTGTGATGTCTGGCAAAGCACATGAAAACATTGCCAATTCGGCATTGGAAGAATTAATCATTACAGATACCATTCCTCTCCATCAGGAAAATCCAAAAATCAAAGTCTTATCGGTGGCTGATTTGTTTGCCAAAGCAATCAGTCGGCTCCGTGATCATGAATCTATTAGTGAATTATTTATAAAAGTTTAAAACCATTTAATTGTCTGTGTTATGAAAAAAATCGAGATTGTAGGGTATAACAGAGCGAATCTCGGCAAATCAACCTCCAAAGGAATTCGTGAGGTAGGTAATGTGCCGTGTGTACTCTATGGAGGAGCAAAACAGGTTCATTTTTATGCGCCTGTTATTCTGTTTAAGGACTTGTTGTACACTCCAAATGTATATGAAGTAGAGTTGAATATTGAAGGTGAGATTCATCGTGCTATCCTGCAAGATGCTCAATTTCACCCAGTAAACGACACCTTGGTTCATGTTGACTTTTTAGAGGTAAATGACTCCAAAAAAATCAAAATTGATGTGCCTATCAAATTTTTAGGCTCTTCTCCTGGTGTATTACGAGGTGGTAAGTTAGTACAAAAACTCCGTAAGATTTCGTTAAAAGGTACAGTTGCCCAAATTCCAGATTTCGTGGAAGTTCAAGTTGGCGATCTCGACCTGGGAAAATCAAGAAAAGTAGCAGATATTACAGTTGAAGGCTGCCAGATTTTGAATCCATTAAGCAACCCAATCTGTACCATTGACATCCCACGTGCATTACGTGGAAAGGTTTCAGCATAATTGCTACATCTAAACTAATAGATTAAAAACTCCGGCTTAGGTCGGAGTTTTTTTATGCTGCCTTATCTGGAAATCCTAACTTATTTCGCTTACAATATATTACAAAAAGTTATAGATTTGTTAATCATTCTGTTAGACTAATTTCATACTGAATTGCACTGTTAAAAAACTAACATCTATTAAAATCATGGAAGATTTCAGGTTGAAAGTATTTTATTCGGTGGCTAAAAACCAAAGTTTCACCAAAGCAGCCACAGAACTCTTTGTAACTCAACCAGCTGTAACCAAGCACGTTAAGCTATTAGAAGAACATTTGGGAGTTCGCCTTTTTGAACGAAAAGGAAATTTTATAGTGATGACAGCTGCTGGAGAAGTATTGTACAAATATGCATCTGAAATTTTTCACCTCTATCAAGAAGCCCTTTTTGAATTAGGAGCCATGAAAAATCAACATCAGGGTAGCCTCAGATTGGGTGCCAGTACCACCATTGCCCAATACATTATTTCGCCAGTCTTGGCATCCTACCACGAAAAATTCCCAAACGTTCAATTAGGTTTAATCAATGGAAATACAGAACAGATTGAACACGCCGTTATTTCGAAACAGATTGAGTTAGGAATAGTAGAAGGAAAAAAACACCAAACTGGACTAAAATACCTTGATTTTGCACAAGACGAATTGGTGGCGGTTGTTCATACCAAGAGCAAATTAGCTAAACACGACCTCATTCAACTATCTGATTTACAAAGCATTTCAATGGTTTTACGTGAGCGAGGCTCCGGAACTTTAGAAGTCATTGAAAGCGCATTGAAGGAAAAAGGTGTAAAAATCACAAACCTGAAAATTGTTATGCACTTGGGTAGCACCGAAAGCATTAAATCGTTTTTGTTACACTCTAACACTCTATCATTTTTATCTGTTAAGGCAATTGAAAAAGAACTATTACGTGGGGAATTGAAAATGATTTCGATTGAAAACTTCAAAATTAAACGAACGTTTTCCTTCATTCATTTGCAAGGTCAGCCCGATGGTATTTCAGAAACCTTCATGCGTTTTGCTCTTCGTCAATATAACCAAAAGTAATGAATAGCCATCAGTATATTTTTGTTTAGGTCTGAATACTTTATTGGAATTGGCAAAAAAATCCTCAAACTTTGGTTTTGTAATCGTACCGTGTTTAGTTAGTTTTGCTTTAAATTGATTCTCTCAAAGTAATAATCGTTAACCACATCCAATCTATTTTTAGTGTGTTCCAAATATTTTGAAATTAAGAGTAGTTTTTATTTATCCTAAATTACTGGCTATTAAAATAATAACCATCACAGACTCAATTCTAAATTCACCTTACTATTTATGAATAATCGTAGGAACTTTCTTCAAAAAAGTATCACCGCTTTAGCCACTTTGTCAGGCACAGAGATTGTTTTTGCTAAAAACGTACCCAAAGGGATTGAATTGTTAGGAGAAAGTGCGTTTGCTGACCTTCCCGAAGGCAAAAACAAAGAATTGCTCATGCTAAGTGATCGTCCTTTAAATATAGAAACTCCTCCACATTTCCTCGACGATGACATTACACCTGCTGATAAAATGTTTGTTAGAAACAATGGAAATCTCCCCTCAGAAATTAATGTAAAAAACTGGACACTGACTATTGATGGGGAGTCTGTGAACAAGCCAGTAACCTTAAGTTTAGCCCAATTAAAAACAAATTTCAAGCACTACACCTATCAGTTAGTATTAGAATGCGCTGGTAATGGGCGATCTGGGTTTTCGCCACAAGCAGCTGGTAATCAATGGAAAGAAGGGGCAATAAGCTGTGCGACATGGACAGGAGTTAGATTGAAAGATGTCTTAAATAGTGTTGATATCAAAGCAGATGCAGTCTATATTGGCTATTATGGAAAGGATATACATTTAAGCGGTGACCCAAACAAAGCGACAATTTCGAGAGGTGTACCTATCAAGAAAGCATTAGAAGACGAAACCTTACTGGCTTGGGCAATGAATGGACAAGATATACCTCTTTTACACGGTTATCCCTTACGCTTGGTGGTAGGCGGTTGGCCTGCATCGGTTTCGGGAAAGTGGTTAAATCGTATTTCAGTTAGAAATAAAATACACGACGGCGAAAAAATGGATGGCACACACTACCGTGTACCAATCAATCCCATTGAAGCAGGAATGAAACTGCCTGATGATCAATTCAGGATAATTGAATCGATGCCCATAAAGTCTGTAATCACGTACCCACGCTCAGGTGCGATGATTCCAGATGGCACAACTTTAGACATACGAGGGCAATCTTGGGCGGGCGATTTAGCTGTAAAAGAAATGCACTTTTCGATTGATTTTGGAGCCACTTGGCAAAAATGCGAGTTGTTGGCTCCTAAAAACCGATTATCGTGGCAGCGTTGGACAGCAGAGGTTAAGTTTCCACAAAAGGGCTATTACGAAGTCTGGGCAAAAGCTACTGATAGTAATGGTGTTTCACAACCAATGGTCATACCGGCTTGGAATCCAGCAGGTTATCTTAATAACGCCTGCCATCGTATTGCGGTGAAAATATATTAAATTATTGAGCGAACCCAATTTTTGTCGAAATGAAAACAAAATACAAACTTCCTTTTTACTTAATTGTGGTTGTACTGAGTACCATGAGTTTGACAAGTTTAAGTACACTGAAGTCAACTAACTTTGATAACAATAAAAATGGCTTAGATACCCTCAAAACCGACAAAGAAACGGGTTTAGCACTTGGTCCAGGTTTTGATATGGTGCGGGTTCATTGCACCAGTTGTCATTCTTCTAAACTTATTTTACAATATAGAACCAGCCGACAAGGGTGGCTCGATAAAATAAGGTGGATGCAACAAAAACAAAATCTTTGGGATTTGGGTGAGGCCGAACCAATTATCTTAGATTATTTGTCAAAACACTATCCTGCCATCGAAAAAACTGACCGTAGAACACCATTAAAGGATATCACATGGTATAAATTAAAACCTTAATTTTCAAATGTGTTAATGTTTTGCATCCAGAAAATTAATGCTATTTCAACAAAAAAGGAAGCCGAAAAAGGCTTCCTTTTTTGTTGAATAAATACACAGTGTTATTTTAAGACAAAGGCAGTTGCTTTTACCTCTTTCACAGGTTCAACGTGAATTTTCTCTACTTTTACTGGCATTTCTTTCAATAATGACTCCTCAGTTTCATGCGTATGAAC
>JBGAVQ010000445.1:0-2397 GCA_044228045.1 Spirosomataceae bacterium | reverse complement strand
GTAAATGTTAAGTTTTTCGTTGGTACCTATGTAAATCTTGCCATCAGGCGATTCTTCAATGGCAAAGCCCTTAGATCCCGCTATGAAATCTTTTTTCTTAGGGTTAAATGGTGGGTAATCAGTAGGAGTTTCTTTGGCGGGCAGATACGGGAATTTTTCGAATCGTTGGGTTATTGGGTCGTACCGATTAGTATGTTCGGCTGTGGCTAACCACACTTTGTCAGCTTTATCTACCAATAAATGATTCACATAATCGTTTGAAAGACTATTCGGATTTTTGTCATCGTGCTTAAATACTTTGAAGGTATTTCGTTGGCTTCCTACCTGCAATAATCCATCATAAGTAGCAACCCAAAGGTTGTGTTGTTTATCAAAATCCATAACAGGAACGCTTAATCCTAAGGAAGCAGGAGGCAGGTACCCAATTTCACTGAACAAATCATTAAACTTAGTTACAAACGGATTACAACGACTTGTACCAGCGTCTCTGGACGCAATCCATAGCACACCACCCCGGTCTTGAAAAATTTGAGTGAGGCTATTCGAGCAAATACTCATCGGGTCTTTGTCGTTGCTAATGTAATTTACAAACCTGTTTTGTGAGGGTAATAATCGCAGCAAGCCGCCGTCTTGTGTAGCTACCCAGAGTGTGCCTTCATTTGTAAAAAATATGGAAGTAATGGCTTGATTTTGCTCTAATTGCAACGGCATTCGTCCAAAGGTTTCTGTACTTTGATGAAGTACTAACAACAAGCCGTCTCGGGTACCTACCAAGATTTCGCCTGTTTTGGGGTTCTTAGCCAATGTCGATACGTAATTATCTGGCAATGAGCCTATTTCGTCGCTTTTGCATAATGCCTTAAATGCTCGAGTACGCCTATTGTAAGCATATAGCCCCAGTTGGGTACCAATCCAAAGCATTTCGCCATCAGCCAAAAGGCATCGGATATTGTAAACCGAAGGTTTTGATACTTCATCTGTTGGTAAGGCTAAGAGTTGTGATTTTTCGGTCAACGGGTCAAAGTGTACCACACTATTGTTAGTGCCAAGCCAAAGTGTGCCGTTGGTGTCTTCGGCAATAGAGCGAATGTAGTTACAGGCTTCGTTGAGGTGAGTAAAAAAATATCTTTTGAAAGTTCCTGTTGTTTTATCAAAGCGATTGAGTCCTTGCTGTGTACCTACCCAAATAGTGCCGTCTTTCGCCTTTATCATACTTCTCAAAAGACTGTGCGACAGCGAATTAGGCTTATTTACCTCGTGGATGTACTGTACCCAACGTATCCCGTCAAAACGACTAAGTCCATTTGTGGTAGCAAACCACATAAAACCCTGATTGTCTTGTATTATTCCTGTGCAGTGACTACTCGGTAACCCTTGTGCAATACCCAACTGCTGAAATGACAATGTAGGTGTCTGTGCCGATAAAATTAAGGGCATCAAAACACACAATAGACTTAGCAAACGTTGCAAAAAGGGCATTCGGGGTAAGATATGGCGAATTTGGGGTTAAATATGAGAAATTTATGGTAAATCTGCACTGCTTCAAACGGCAAAAACAGGAACGACTGTTACTCGTTCCTGTTTTTGCACTTAAATTCGCTTATTTTTAGAGCGTTGAAGCCAACCAAGTGGTCACCTTGGCACGGGCTTGTGTTTTGGCTACGGCATCATCACCTGTGTTTTTTTCGTCGAATGAATGGTTGGCGTTGGTGTATTTCACCATTTCAATGGTATTGCCTGCACCGTTTAATTTTGCTCGGTCAAATTGTACTTGTGTACCTGCAAGGAGGTCGTCGTTAGTACCAATCAAAATCAAAAGTGGGGCATAATTGATGTATTTGCCATTAGAAGCATTGTTTACACTACCAAAGTAGCTATACATACCGCCGCCAGGGTAATAGGCAATGGCAGTTTTGAAACCACCCTCTGCTGGACGACCCACCGGGGCAGGCACGTTGATAGTACCTCCATAATAAACTGTCCACTGGTTTTTGGTTACTAATGTTGTGTTTACCATGGCAGCAAGGGTAGTTGAACCGCCATGCGAGAAGCCCATCAGCCCAATGCGGTTATCTTGGATGTATGGCAATGAGCGCAAGTATGCAAGTCCAGCGTAAGCATCTTTGGTACGCTCATATGCAGGTGAGCAAATGGCATCGTTTGCTGGGGTTCTGCCACAGAATTCTACAATTGGTAGGCCGTTTTCGATACGTGGTGTGTAGCTGTCAATAAACAAAGCGGCAATATGCTTGCCCATGAAGTCGGTAGCCCACTCGTTAAAATTGTTCTTCATGTTGTTGGCGGCTACGTTGTCGTTTGACCACATGCCACCACAACCGTGCATGACAACCATAGCTGGTATTGTTTCGCCAGGTTGTAGTGCTGGCACATACAATT
>JBGAVQ010000444.1:0-2408 GCA_044228045.1 Spirosomataceae bacterium | reverse complement strand
GTAGTTGAACCTGCCTCTAACACGCTGCGAGTATAATTGTACAAACTATTACCTGACACGAAGGTACAAAGGGCATCGAGTGTCCAGTTTTGGTAAGAAACCCGATTAGAAAGCGAGCCAAAGAAATCTGGATTCGGATTTCCGATGGCTTGTTTATCGTTTTCGTCAATTATTTTGTCGTTGTTGAGGTCTTGAAACTTCACATCGCCTCCCCTAAACGGCAACAAGGCTCCATCAAAACGTCTGGTTTGCAGCCCTGCTTGGGTAGCTTCGGCATCGGTAGTATATACACCCTGTGCCACATAGCCATAAAACAAGTTAGGTGCTTGGCCCACTTTGGAAATGTACGAGGCATTGGCAAAAGTGGTAATCATGTTATCGTCGGGCAGCTTATCCAACACCGATTTAGCCTTGCCAATCGTTACGCCCACATCCCATTTCAAGAATTGTTTGTTCAGTGCCTTCACATTTAGGCTGACTTCCATGCCTTTGGTGGTCATAGCACCGCTGTTTGTTAAAATATATGATAAACCTGTGATGGTAGGTAACTTTTCGGTTACGAGCATATCAGTTGTTTTGTTGTGAAAGGCATCAAAACTGAGCGATACTTTTTCGTTTAGAATAGCTACATCAAAGCCAATGTTTGCTTTGTTAATGCTTTCCCACTTCAAAGCAGGGTTGGCAATGTTGCCACGCACCAAGCCTTGTGTTCCTAAGAGATTTTGGCCTACATAGTATTGATAAGAAGCGTAATTTCCGATGTCGTCGTTGCCCACACGTCCATACGAAGCCCGAAGTTTGAGGAGGTCGAAAATAGAATTTGCCATAAAGTTCTCAGACGAGATGACCCAGGCAGCTGCCACCGAAGGCATTACTGCAAGCGGAATACCGCTTACCTTAAAGCCTTGTGTGCTGGCTTCTTTGCCGAACCGTGAAGAGGCATCCATGCCCAAGTTGACGGACAGGAAATATTTGTCTGAATAGGCGTAATTGAGGTTTACGTAAGTATTAAGCCAGTTAGATACGCCAATGCCTCCACTAATTTTATTCAGCAAGGGTACGCCATTACCTACGCTTTTGAGTTCGTCAGTAGCTGAATTGAAGCCCAAAATACGGTCTTGCTCAATACGGCTATTCAAGAACTTGACACCTACTCTACCCGAAAATTCGTGTAAGTAACCAACTGATTTGGTGTAAGATAGGTACGTGTCGTTGAATAAATTGAACAAACGCTTGGTTTGTGAACCCAATTTATTTTCGGCAACAGCATTGTTAAGCGTATCACTCAAAATACCCCGTTTAGGAACAAATCGGGTTTCTTTGATTTTGTCGAAAATAACACCTATGGTAGTACCCAACGAAATGCCTTCTGACAAATGATATTGAAAAGCCACCGTTCCCTGAAAACGATACGAACGGTTGGAGGCACTCATCACGGTAGAGGCTACGGTTGGATTACCAATTTTGAAAATATCTTCGTCTGACAAATCGGGCGAGGCAACACCGAGGTTAGAAATGTCGTGGTCGCTCAGAAAAGGGGCTTTTACCAACGAAAGGAAAATGGGGTTGGTTTTGGGCGAAACGCCTAAATCTTTAATACCGGCTTCGTTATACGAAAAACTCAGGTTGGCTAAGCCTTTCAATCGGCGACTAAGGTTTAAGTCTGCATTAAAACGAGTGCTGTATTTGGCCAAATCAGACCCTGCCAATGCCGTTTGGTTTTTGGTGTAATTCATCGAAAGTGCATACTTGGCAATGTTGTCTCCCCCCGTAATTTTGAGGTACATATTTTGGAGGGGATTGTTGGAGAATAATTTCTTTTGCCAGTCGGTGTTATTATGAAACTGGTAGTATTGGTCCGC
Organism: Spirosomataceae bacterium; assembly: GCA_044228045.1. Classification (GTDB taxonomy): domain Bacteria; phylum Bacteroidota; class Bacteroidia; order Cytophagales; family Spirosomataceae; genus JAXLVB01. Next base: position 546 of record JBGAVQ010000444.1, on the reverse strand, counting down.
ACTTTTGCTGTCGTTCATATAAGGCAAAGCCTGTATTGCTTGTGTAGAAAAACCACCCGATTTGAGCAAATCGGAAAGATACACTCGGTAATCGCCAACATTCAGAATAGGCAATGACGTAGGAGCTATGTTGATGCCGCCATAAGTGGCCAAATCTATTTTAGTCCCCAACTCTTTGGCCCGTGCCGTTGTAATGAGAATAACGCCATTGGCAGCTTTGGTGCCATACAGTGCTGCTGCGCTGGCATCTTTCAAAACGGTAATGTTGCTGATGTCTCGAACGTCAATATTTAATAGTGGGTTGTCTAAATAGTTGCTAATGAGTGAATTGCCGTTTTGGTTGTTGTCATACACTACGTTATCAACTACAATCAAAGGTTGGTTGGTAGCTTGCAACGACGAGTACCCTCTGAGGAAAAGGCTTGAACCTGTATTGGCAATACCTGAGTGTCTGATTGCGTTTAGCCCTGCTATCTTACCTTGCAAGTAAGAGTCGGGGCTGTCGGTGCCACGAGACCACAAGTCGGTCATTTGGGCAGAACCTGC
>JBGAVQ010000086.1:13572-20038 GCA_044228045.1 Spirosomataceae bacterium | reverse complement strand
AAAATTGGCAAGTTTGACCCGAGTGATTTTAGCCGATTTTTTAAATCTAAGTTAAAAATTTCACCTATTCAGTATAGAAACCAGTCATTTTGATTGTTTTTGCATATAAATTGCTAAACCTTACCTATTTGTTCTGCTCAATTATATCTTATTTTGTGTTGTATTATTTTAATTTTTTCTTTAACTATTCAAAGTAGTACAACACTAACCTAATTAAGATTATGAGCAAAAAATTACTATTCAAATTGATGAATTGTATGGGCATGCTAATGCTTGTCTTTTTATCTGTATCAATTTTAGAGGTTGATGCCAAAACAATCAAGCCTAACGATGGCTCAATTATGACCAAGGTGTCGGGTAAAGTAACTGACGAAAAAGGTGTCGGAATGCCTGGGGTCAGTGTTATTCTAAAAAATACGAGTAAGGGAACAACAACCGATGCACAAGGCTCTTATTCGATTGATGTTTCGGGCGAAAATGCCACTTTGATTTTTTCGTTTGTAGGTTTCAAGAAAAAAGAAGTAAGCGTTGGAAACCAAACACAAATAAATGTTTCGTTGGAAACAGACAACCAATCGCTTGATGAAATCATTGTAACGGGAGTGTTTGACCCTCGTACTCGCTTAGAAGCTTCAAGCTCAATTAGTATCATGAAAACCAAAGATATTGAACGCATGGCGGCAACATCTGGAGCAGATTTATTGAAAAATATCCCTGGGGTATTTGTAGATGCTTCGGCAGGCGAAACTCGTAATACTATCACCACAAGAGGTCTGACCTTGTTTCCGAGTGCAAGTGGGTATAATTATGTATCTATGCAAGAAGATGGGCTTCCGATGTCAAACTTTAATTATGGTACTGACAATTATCTAAGACCAGACGTAACAACTTCTCGTGTGGAAGCTCTTCGTGGAGGTTCCGCAACTGTAACTGGTGCAAATGCACCGGGTGGAATTTTTAATTATATCTCAAAAACTGGTAGCGAAACATTGGCAGGAGAAGCCAGAACCAAGTTTGGCTTAGAAGGCGATGGCAAAAATCCCTATTACAGAGCCGATTTAGGTATTGGCGGGCCTCTGAGCAAAGACAAAAGTTTGAGATTTTATGCAGGTGGTTTTTTGAGGTATTCTTATGGAGCAAGAAATGCAGGTTATTTAGCCAATAATGGTGGGCAATTTAAAGCAAATATCAGCAAAACTTACAAAAACGGTGATTTCAAGATTTATCTAAAATACCTCAACGATAAAAATGCTGTTACGGCTTCAACGCCAACCGAAAATTGGAATGATCAAAAACTATCACCAGGTTTTAACTATACCGATAGCTATGATATTCCTTCGATTCAAGGCAAAATATCAAGAAATGGTGAAATAGTAGATTATGATTCAAGAAACAAATTTCACTCAAAAGAAACAGCAGTTGGTTTGAGTTGGTCGCATAAATTCAACCCTACCACCGAATTGAAAGTCGCTTCTCGTTTTTCAGACAGAGATTTTTACCAACAAGGCTCTACCATTATTGCTCCGTTTTTTCCTACGACAGCTATATTTTACGTTTTACCAGGTTTAGGTGGACGATTTGGAACATATACATTTACTGATAAAGTAACAGGTAAGGTTTTGGGTACATTTGATAGACAAGCAGGAAAACCAATTGTTGCAGGAGCAAACAACAACTTTCCTGGTATCAACAACCAAGTATTGTTTATGCCCGCTTTTATGTCAGAGCGAGCCATGTATGATTTTTCAAACCAAATTAGCTTATCAAAAAAGCTTGAAAAAATGAGCTTTACAGTTGGCGGTTATTATGCTAAATCTTCGATGGATGCCATTGGCGTAAATACTGGTTCTGGGCCGGGAGCAGCTACAATTGAGCATCAGCCGCACATGATTGATATTAAATTGGCATCGGTCGATGGCAAAACCTACCAAGTGAGTAGCCCAGAGGGTTTTATGAAAGTAGATGAAGCTGGACAAAATACAGGTTTGTCACTTCAAGACCAATATTCATTGTTTTTTGCCCATGAGTGGGATTTGGCTAGAGGATTAACGCTCGATTGGGGTTTGCGTTACGAAAGTATTAAGAACCATGGCTGGAATGCAGTTACTGTTCCTATAAATACAGCAGATAGTCCAACATTTGGAGGTGTAGATGGAAATCCTCTGACCCTTTATGATAATTTTGGTGGTACAAAAGGGCCAGAACTCAATTATACCAAATACGCTAAATATTTGGCTTATTCGGCAAGTTTGAACTATAAAATATCGGAAAATCAAGCAATTTATGTGAGGGTATCAGATGGTGGGAAGTCTGCCGATGTCAATACTTTTACTTCTTTGTTAAACACGCAGTACAATATCGATAACACCAACGAAAAAGATTTACAACAGAAAATAACGCAGTTTGAGCTTGGCTATAAATACTCGTCTAATAAATTGAAATTATTTGTCACGCCTTTTTATAGCAAACTCAGCAACGTGGCAAATATAGCTTATTTCAGAAATGTTGATAATACTGCCTATGCACCGCCAGTTCAGTTTAATAGCTTTACAACGAAAGGAGTAGAAATCGAAGCTGAAGTTAGACTTTCTGATAATTTTAGTATCAGAGCAACCTCTGTATTCCAAAATTCTGTGGCTACAACCTATACCACATGGATAGCCAATGCCAACGGCCCAGCCGATGATAAACTATTAGATTTTTCGGGAAATAAGGCAGGCGGTGTACCACCAGTGATGTTTAATATCGCTCCAAGATATAACAAAGGTAGTTTCTTTGCTATTCTGAGCTATAACCACCTTTCAAAAAGACCAGCCAATACACCAAATGGCTTTGAAATGAAAGGATTTGACAACGTAGATTTTTCGGCAGGATATGACATAAACAAGCGTGTTTCGTTACAATTGAATATAAACAATGTATTCAATCAATTTGGTGTAACAAACTGGCTTGGTTCTGGCGGTTTTCCAACCAGTTTAAATAGAGATAGAATTACACCTGAATATGTTGCCGCAAATCCGAATGATACATTTTCGGCTTTGCGAAATATGCCAAGAGCTTATTTCTTGACGGCAACCTTTAAATTTTAATTCTTAATAAATTAAGATAGCTAAAAAAGTAGTTCGCTTGAACTACTTTTTTAGTATAAATACTAATCTGATGAAAAAAATATTTTCTCTAATCTTACTCTTTTCCACTTCACTTTCGGCCCAAGTAGCCAAAGTTGATTCGGGAAATATCAATGGCGCAACTTACAAAGTACTATTTCCCGAAAATTGGAAAGGAAAACTCGTGATGTTTGCGCATGGATACGAGTTTATGGGTGCTGCCAAATTTACAACAAGACCCGATTTTTTACCAAGAATGAAAGTATATTTGAGTAGAGGTTTTGCAGTGGCTGCTTCCGACTATAAAAATCAAGGATTTGCCCTTTCACAGGGCATTGATGACACGGAAGACTTACGAAAATACTTTTTCAAAAAATATGGCAAACCTGATTCTACTTTTATGGTAGGGCAGTCGATGGGTGGTGGCGTAGCAGTTGGGGTGATGGAAAACTATGATAAATATTATCAAGGAGCAATGCCTACTTGCCCACTTTCGAGCCGACCGTTTCTTCAAAACCGTAGAGAATTTGATAAATATGCAATTTTCAATGGCATGATGCCAGGTTTATTAACGCCACTTTCTGAGATTTTTGACCTTTCAAAGCCTTACATGGCCCAAGATTCAAGGAACATGGCAACGAAGGCCGCCGCATTGAAAAAGAAAATTTTTGAAAAAGATTCGCTATTTGCCATTGCTTTTGCCAAAGCTTTTTTGATTAAAATTGAAGACCTGCCGATGTCATTTTTTCACAATGAAAACGTATTGCGAGATATTGCCCAAAAATCGGGAGGCAACCCATTTGATAATACAAATACCATTTATTCGGGTTTTCCGAATGATTTGCTTGTCAATCAAAAAGCCGAAAGGTTGGCTGCTACGGTTGATAATAATGCTTTTGTTGGAAAATACGACCGTACGGGAAATATCAACAAACCAATGCTGGTACTCCATACCATTTATGACCAACTGATTCCTGCACAATATGCCGAAAACAACATCGAGAATATGGTTTTGAAGCAAGGAAAAAGTCAATATTTTACCGTAAAATATACCAACGGACAAGGACATTGCCAGTTTACGCCTGAGCAATTAGGACAAACCTTCGATGAGTTGCGAACTTGGGTAAAAACAGGCCAAAAAGCCAAAGCAGGGTATTTGGAATAAGCTGACTACTCTAAACTTTAACAAAATGAAAAAAATAATTTTATTCCTAATTTTATTAATGGGATACGAAACGAGTTTTTCACAAGAAAAAGAAGCTCCCATCGGGAGTTTGGGGACTGAATTTGTTGTTGAACTAAAAGTAACAACCGACAAAGCCATGATTCTTGGACAAACTTCGCACGGTGAAAGGCGAATTATTCCTATCACGGGAGGAACTTTTGAAGGTCCAAAACTCAAAGGAACTGTACTAAATGGCGGTGCCGATTATCAGTTTGTAAACAAAGAAAATACCCGCACCGAAATTGAGGCAATTTATACCATCAAAACCGATGATAATATACTGATTCATATCAGAAATGTAGGCGTAGTGGTACGAAGCAAAGAAACTGCTGAAAAATTGGCAAAAGGAAAAACCATTGACCCTTCACAAATTTATTTCAGAGCAGCTCCGAAATTTGATGCCCCCAATGATAGCAAGTATAATTGGCTGAACGATGCCATTTTTGTCTGCAAAGGCATTCCGAGTGGAGGCAAAGGTTATGTGACCATTCAAGTTTGGAAAGTTTTGTAAAACAAGTCAAAAATTGAAAAAGTCATTCAACTCTACGAAGGCAAACCAAAGGTTCTGAAACTTGGACTTGGGAAGAGCAAATAAATAGCAAAAATGTGTTTGTAAGGGTCAGGTTTGGCAGGATAATAAAAAAAACCAAAAGCTACTTTTACCCGATACAGAACCAAATGATGACAAGATGATTAAATGCCATACTTTATAGAATCAATTCCACAAAAAGTATATCTTTTATGGAGTGAAATCCATATTTGTATTATATTTGAAGGAAATGAAAGGATATGATACAAAGAATACTTCAACAAAAATTGGCAAAGAGGTTAGATTTCAAAAAAGCCTTTTTGATTTTTGGACCAAGGCAAGTAGGAAAAACTACTTTGGCCAAAGCCTTTGCAGAAAGTTTGCAAGAAGACTTTGAGTATTTCAGTGGCGATAGTATTGTTACCAGAGCGCTGTGGTCAATGGCTAATATTGAGGCATTGAAACAAAGTTTTGGCAATAAAAAAGTAGTAATTTTAGATGAAGCCCAGATGATTGAGCAAGTTGGGCTGATTTGTAAACAGTTAATTGATGCCGAAATGGGCATTCAATTTATCATTACTGGTTCGTCTTCGTTAACTATTGCCGACAAAACCCAAGAACCCCTAACTGGCAGAAAATGGGAGTACTTTTTGTGTCCAATTAGCTGTGAAGAGTTGATGACGTATCAAGGAATACCTCAATTCCTACATTTACTACCTCAATACTTGGTGTATGGAATGTACCCCGAAGTAGTTACGAATATTCTTGATGCGAAAGAAATCCTTACAAACATTGCCAGTAGTTATTTATACAAAGATGTATTGGCTTTGGTGGGCTTAAAAAGACCCCAATTATTAGAAAAAATACTGAGAGCCTTGGCGTTGCAGGTAGGCAGTGAGGTGTCAATCAACGAGTTAGCTAATTTGGTTTCGGCAGATGTAAAAACGGTTGATAACTATATCTATCTGTTAGAACAAGTCTTTGTGGTGTATCGTTTGGGGACATTGAGTAGAAATGAGCGCAATGAAATAAGCACCAAAAAGAAAATTTATTTCTACGACAACGGCATTAGAAATGCACTCATTGGGAATTTCAACCCGATTGTAACCAGAAATGACATAGGGGCGTTGTGGGAAAACTTTTTGATGGCCGAGCGTAAAAAACTCTTGGCCTATCATGGGTTTCATGGTCGGACTTATTTTTGGCGAAATAAATTACAGGCAGAGGTTGACTACATCGAAGAAATTGATGGCAAAATTTATGCCTTTGAGTTCAAATGGAATCCAGAGGCGAAATCAAAATTTCCGCAAGCATTTTTAGAATCTTACCAGCCGCAAGAAACGAGAACTATCCATCGAGAAAATTTTTGGCAATGGCTCAACGAGTATCCTTATTGAACGTGTTACAAGCCAAGACACGCCATTACCGTTTGATAAATAAAACACAAAACGGAGACAATATTAGGGGAATTAGATTTGAAAAGTTGTATTTTGGGGGTGATTTGTGAGAGTTATATTTACAAATCGTTGGATAAGTACTATTCTGAAGTATATATACCCGCTGGACAAGAGAACAAAGCGGATTTTACTGTTCAACAACTGGTTT
>JBGAVQ010000086.1:4857-13512 GCA_044228045.1 Spirosomataceae bacterium | reverse complement strand
ATTAAAGTACCTTTGTAATTGATTTTTAACTTATGCACGAGCACAAAAAAATAGATATCCCCGTTATTGATGCTTTTATCAAAAAGTTCGCTGAAATGTATTTAGAACAGCGTTCTCAAACGCAATTTGATTATCGTAGCATCAATGAACAGGTGTTGTTTAAAAATCTTGGATTTGGTACGGATGCCTTAGAACAAATCATTAAAAGTAACGCTACACCTATTGATAAAAATAGAGAACAAGGATTACAACCGAATATACTCAATGATATTTATCGCAGTGATTTAGGCGAGTTATTAATGACCTATTATTTTGAAGAAAAATTACCTAATGGAGAACGATTCATTATTCCATTGAAAAATATCACCTTTAGAGAACGTGCCGAATTGCCAGGAAGAGGTCTTGACGCTATCGGATACAAAAAATTAAATGGTGAAAAAGTGGAAATACTCTTAGGAGAAGCTAAAGTTTCTGCTGATAAAAAATCCCCACCACCAGTTGTGGATACTACAGATGATTCAATTTTTAAAACCCAATCAAAACACAAGAATGAAACACCTATAGTTGTGCAGAGATTGTCGGATTATGCCCGTAGATTAAACGTAAAAGATGCTGAGATTTTAGGTTTTGCAATAATTTGTATCGAACACCAGCTAACAACTAACTTTAGCATTACTTATGGTTGTACGTTAATCAGGGATCACACTTGTGTTAAAGAAGTTTCTGATTTCGGAAAAATGAAAACAAACGAAAAAGAATTTGAACCGGGTAGAGTACATTTTTCTATTCTTTCATTCAGTGATAAAAGTATAAACGAAACAGTTGATTTATTTTACAATAAAGTGCAAGAGTTGATAGCAGGCTAATATGAGTAATATTATCAATACCATATTACAAAAAGAATCAATCATTTCACTTCTTAATGAAAGTGAAAAGGGATACATTTTTGATCAACTCAAACTACCTTATGAATCTAAATTAAATGGTGGTGAAATTTTACGTCTATCCTTCTTTTTAACAAACGCTATTTTTTCAGAAGAGCAAGATGTTTCAAAGCAAACCAAAGAAATTGCTTATAAGCTTTTAAAATCATTTCAAATAGAATCTAAAGAAAACACTATAGGATTTTTTGAAATATTTGGCATCGAAGGCATTGATTCAATGACGCTGTATTATTTCTATTTAGCAAATATCGCATTAAAGGCAGATAAGCAAATAAGCATCCGAGTAGATTTAAAAGAGTATAATCCTATTACGGAGAAAAATCCAAATTGGAAAAATAGATTACTTAACAAGGCATTAGAAGCATACATACTGTTAATTCGCAAGCACAACGGATTTTCGGATATCGAAAAGGCACTTTCAATTATCGAAGACTTAAAAAAGGAGCAACAAGAGTATGAAGAAAAATATTTGAAACAATTTTCTACGACAAATGAAATAAAGGAAGCGTATGTGTTGCTTTCTATTTATCATTTGTCAAAAGCTGTGGTTGAGACTGCAACATATCTAAAAAATGGTTATGATTATAAAGACAGGTTAGATGCTGTTATCAGACAGCATTTAGATATTGCAAAAAAAACAGTAAAAGGTGAGCCAAGATTGAGCAGTGTTTTTAATCTTTTTGAATTCGGGTTAAATTCATTATATAAAAATGCAATTTGGACTCAAACAAAATTCAATGACAAGATTAAAATCCTTTGTAAAAGGAAAGCTAAATTAGGTATTTTAGAACTCTTACCTTCTCAAAGAGAAGCTTTATCAGAAAAGTTGCTTGATGTGGCTTCTAATGTTACTGTTTTACAAATGCCTACAAGTGCAGGAAAAACACTTTTGGCTGAATTTAACATTATAGTTACCAAAGCGTTAAGGGTTGATGCAAAAATTGTTTACATAGTCCCTTCAAGAGCATTAGTAAATCAAATATATTTCGATTTAAAATCAGATTTAGAACCACTTGATTTCATAATTGAAAAAACATCCTCAGCCATTGAAATAGACCCTACAGAAGATTCATTTCTAAGTAGTAACGAGAAAATAGATATCCTTGTTTCAACACCTGAAAAGCTAGACTTATTAATAAGAAGAAAGCATCCATCAGTAGAAGACGTTTCAATGTTTATTCTTGATGAGGCTCATACTATTCAAAATGGAGAACGTGGAGCTAAATTGGAATTGTTATTGGCAATTTTAAGGCGAGAAAAGCCTAACGCTAAGTATATGTTTTTGTCGCCTTTTATTAAAAATGCTGATTCAATAATTACAGAATGGCTTGGTGGAGGTAATTCTATTGCTATCGATTGGAAACCTTCTGAAAAGTTGATGTTGGGAATAAATACCAAAATAACCAAAACCAGAAATGAGATACATGTAGAAGTTCTTCCTTCTCCTTATGAGTCAATACAACCTATTGAAAAAACAATAATTGAGAGTCCATACTCAATTGAAAGTACTGGGGAAAAAGATAAAATACTCGAATTCTCCATTAAGCATTTTTCAGAAGAAGAAAAAACTCTTTTAGTCTTGTGCTATGGCAAGACAACTGCCAATGCCAGATCTGAATTTATTTACAATAAAGTAAATGATTACAACGCAAATGATGATGTTAAACTTGTCAAGAAGTTTATTGAAGATGAAGTAGGAAGAAAAACAACCTTATCTAAGGTAATTGAAAAAGGTATTGTTACACACCATTCAGGGATGTCCGACGAAACCAAATTATTAGTCGAACATTTAATCAGAGAAAAGCAAATAAAATTTATCTGTGCTACCACAACAATAGCCGAAGGAGTAAACTTTCCTGTTTCAACAGTGTTTTTTGATGATTACAGAAAGGGTAGAGACAATAAACTTGATTCAAATGACTTTTGGAATATTGCAGGAAGGGCAGGTAGAACCTTAGTTGATAATTACGGGAAAATTATACTGCCATTTAATAGTGGCACAAACATTGATAATGCAAGAAGCTTAATTAATGAGAGTGCAAATGTGTTAACCAGCGTATTGGCAGAACTTTTTGAAAATGCTGATACCATTAAGCAGAAATTAACAGAAGTGTCTGGATTATCGGAATTGCTTAGAGACTATTCAGACTCCTTATCTCCACTCATACAATATTTCGTGCATCTTCTAACTGTTGGTGAGAACGAATACTATGTTTCAGAAATAGAAGACCTTTTTAAGGACTCATTAGAATATTACTTGCTTGATACCTCAGAGAAAAAGGAAAAATTTATTTCAATCTGCAAATCAATCTATTTACATATTCAGTCAAAATATCAGGACAGAGGAGTATTGACTTTCGCAGATAAAACAGGTTTTTCTGTTCCTTCTGTTATAAATGTTATGAAGGCAGCTTCTCAAAACCGTGATATTAGAGATTTAAACGGTTGGTCAAAAGAACAACTGTTTAACAGGCAAAATCCTAAAAATCTCACTGAAAAAATTAAAGTGATTGCTGCTTTGAAAGAGACAAATTTAGGGATTGAATCGAGTAATACTCCTTTTAATCCAGAGCTATATGCAAAAATAATTATTAATTGGGTAAAAGGACAAAAGCTTGGAAGTATATCCGATTTGCATCCTGTATATAATTCTACAGGCAAAGATGAAAAAGAGTCGGAAAAAAGAATGACCGAATTCGTTAAAAAAATGAATGACATTCGTTTTAAGGCCTCCTGGGGACTAAGTGCATTGGAAGGAATTGTTAGGGGAAATGAAGATATAAAAGATTCACACATTCCTTCACTGGTCTATTTTGGAGTAGATAGTGAAAAGGCGTTGGCATTTAGAATGATTGGAGTTCCAAGGGTGTTATCTTTTTCATTACAAAAAATCTTGGATAAAAACTTAAATCAGTATTCTTATAAGAGTTTGAGAAACAGAGTCAATAGCTTGACTAATTCAGATTGGGATGGTTTAAAACCATCAAATTCTTCATTGAGTGGAATGGAATGGAAAAGAATATCAGAAATATTAGTTAAATAGGGAACTGTATCACCGATGTTCAAACAATAACACTAAAATTTTGGTGGCTCATTTGCCCCACCAAGAATGCTCTGTAACTCCGTTTAAGTGTGTGAAATCCTATTCCACATTAAAGACCTTTCAAAAATGCAAAAAGCACCTCAAAAGGGTGCTTTTATTGGTTTTTGTGGAGCATAATTTAGCTACTCTCTGCATTGATTACAGCTCAATTCTCGTATAACATCCCTCCCTCCTACTTCAAAATCTTAACCCTAATATCTTTAAAATAGGCAACGCTTTTGGGGTCGTGGCCTTGTAGGGCTACCGTACCCGAACTCAATCTTTTTTGTCCACGGTTTTCGGGGAGGGTGTCTGGCTCGGTATAATCAACCGCTACTTTATCATCAATTTTTATGATGATGTGCTTGTCTTGCACAATGATATGGTATTCGTACCACTCGTTGTCTTTCGCAAAGTTTTCTTTCACATCGCTTACGGCATACAAACTACCCGTTTTACGCCAATCGGTGTGGGTTTGGTTTACTTGTACTTCGTAGCCTTTTTCGGGCCAACCTTTTGCCTGATAGGCCGTGTGAATAAATATACCAGAGTTTGAGCCTGGCAATGTTTTGGCTTTTAACTTAAACTCAAAATTCTTAAAATCGTGGTTGCCAACAGCACCTTCATAAAATAGGTGGGCTCGTTCGCCTGCTACTTTTATGGTTCCGTCTTCAATTGAGAAGGTGGCAGGATGGTCTTCGTTTATTTTCCAGCCATCAAACGATTTGCCATCAAAAAGAGAAACCCAACCTTTTTCTTTTTTCTGCGAAAAAGCCAAATTGACCGACACCAAAAAACACAATAACAATGATAGTTTTTTCATGATTAAAATAGATTCGTAGGTTTGAAAACTCGTTTAAAGACCCTAATGTACGAATACATTTTATCTAACGATGTTGCTATCCGACAATAAAAATTTCCTATACAACTTTCAGCTCAAATTCTCAGATTTTAAGCTATATACGGCCAGTCCAGTTACCAAAAGGGGTAGTGAAAAAAGGCTAAAAAGTAGCTGAATACTTAGGCCAGCATCAGATAAAACACCGAAAAGCGTTGGTCCAAGAATGGCTCCCATACGTCCCACGCCTATCGAAAACCCAACGCCTGTTGTGCGTATTTCGGTTGGATAAACCCTCGAAATCGTTGGATACATACCATTAAAACCGCCCTGCACGAAGATTCCGATGAAGAAAATCATGACGAACATCATGGCTGTATTGAGCGCAAAATTGCCGTAAATCAGCATCACTGCAAAGGCCAAAAGCATAAAACTCAATACTGTTTTTTTCAAACCCAGTCGGCCAGCCACCCAGCCCATCGAAGTCGTGCCAGTGGCAGCCCCTGCATTGAGCGCAATGCCAACGTAAGTGGCCATTTCAAAAGGTAGTCCTGCTTCTTTGGCAATATTTGGCACCCAACTCATGAGCGTATAGAGCGTCAAGAAACCAAAGAAAATAGCCACCCAAACCTTGAATGTAGCATTTCGGTAGGCTGGCTCGAATAGTTCTTTTATCGGTGCAGCAGCTTGTTCGGCAGGTTTTTGTGGCAATGATTCTATGCCTTGGTGTCCCATTTTTTCGAGCAAATCATTGATTTTTTGTTGGGCATTTTCGGGTTGTTTTTTTGACAAAAACTCCAACGAATCGGTCATATAGACAAAGACACCAATAAGCATCAACAAAGAAATACAACCTGCAAACAAAAAGGCGAATCGCCAACCGAATTCGGGAATGGCATAGGCACAGAAAAAGCCTGTAAAAATGGCCCCAACTGGCCAGCCTGCTTGCACCAAAGCCACGTTAAAATCTCGATTTCTGTTATTTGAAAACTCCGAAGCGGTGGCAGCCATTGTTGGTAAAATTCCACCAATGCCTAAGCCCGTCAGCAAACGTAATAGCAATAATTGGCTGTAAGCATTACAAATAAAGACCAATAACATTCCGCTTGTAATAAAAGTCAGAGAAATGAGAAATACTTTTCGACGACCGATTTTATCTCCCAACGGAGCGAGCAAAAATGCACCCGCCATCATACCCGCCAAGCCTGCACTAAATACATAGCCCATTTCGGTTTTTGATAGTCCCCACTCCTTCGTAATATCTGAGCCAGAAAACGATACCACCAACACATCAATGCCATCGTTCATATTGAGAATGAAGCAAATAGCCACAATAATGATTTGAAATGCACTCATCGGGCTATTGTCAATGAGGTTTTTGAAACGGGCTTGCAGGGTAGGATAAGGCATTTGAGGTTGTTACGTTTTGGATATGAAACCAATAAACACGACACTTAGCAGATTCATCTACTACTTTTCAGTGAATTTTACGGGGCGTTTTGTGTACTTGTGATTAAACGCTAATCAAGTTTAATGGAATAAAAATGAATATTTGTAACGCTATTTGTTTATTGTACCCACAATACCCATCTAAATTGTATTATCAATGAAAGCAGGCATACTCATTAGCCCCAATCACATACAAATCAAAACCGTTGAAATCCCCGAACCCAAACAGGGTGAAATTAGAATTAAGCTCTCAAAGGTAGGAATTTGTGGCTCCGATGTGCATCTTTTTTTAGGACATCGGCTGTTGGCGTGTCCCACCATTATTGGACATGAGGGCTTGGGCGTAATTGATAAAATCGGCGAAGGTGTTGTAGGAAGAGAAATAGGCGAAAGGGTGGTGATTGAACCCAATATTCCTTGCCGAAAATGCCGCTACTGCCACAGCGGACGAGCCAATATTTGTGTTAATAAAAGGGTGATTGGCGTAAATGAAGCAGGTTGCTTTGCCGAATATATTACGATACCCGCCGAATTTGGCTGGAAAGTACCCTCCGAAATCGCTGACGAAGATGCCGTAACCATCGAGCCTATGGCAGTGGCCTACCATGCCCTTTTTGCTTCAAAAGCGCAGTCAGGCGATGCCATTGCCGTTATTGGCTTAGGAGCCATCGGTTTATTGCTTACTCACTTGGCTTTGGCTTTGGGTTATCAGGTTTTCGTAACGGAAATCAACGAAGCAAAGCTAAAAATGGCTGTTGATATGGGGGCAATTCCTGCAATGGCGAAAGGTAATTTGGAAGAACAAAGTCAAATTCTATCTAAAACTTGGTTGGAAAACGAAGTTTGTGCCATTTTTGAGTGTGCAGGTTCCGCTTTTACGGCTTCGTTAGCAACAGCCGCAGCCCCTCGTGGTTCTGAAATTGTGCTGGTAGGACTGTCCGAAAAAAATGCCACTTTTCAGCCTTTAAAAATTGCCCGAGAAGGCATTACCATTGTGCCTTCTATCGTTTATGACCATCCGTTTGATTTTCAGCGGACAATACAATTGATTCGTTCAAAAATCATTCGCCCCAGTTTTATTATTTCAAGCTATACCGATTTAGAGAATCTACAAGCCGCTTTGGAATTGGCGGCTAAGGGCGATGAAAGTAAGATTGTAGTGAATATATAGCTTTCTATGCCGATTTTCGGCTTCCAGTACCGTATGCAAGCGATGTCCCGAAGGAGTCAGTTCATATTCTACCGTCACGGGAATGGTATTGTAAACGGTGCGGGTAATAATACCATTTACCTCCAAATCTTTCAATTCCTGTGACAACATTCGAGGCGTTATTCTCGGGATTTCTCTACTGATTTCTTTGAATCGTTTCTTACCAAAAATCAAGACGCCAATAATGGGCATCTTCCATTTACCTTGAAAAGTATTGAGGGTGTCGTTGATGGCCAAAACGTAGGTAATTGGGCACTTCTTTACGTCGTCTAAGTTAAGTAACATTTTTAAGGTACTGATTATGAGGTTGATATATAAAAGTATATCGGTATGCTTTTGTATATTGATATACTTAAAGAAGCGAATCCGAGATACTTTTGTTCCATCAAAATGTATTTTTTCACTAAACAACACAGACATGATTTTAGTAACAGGCGCAACGGGGCAATTAGGAAAAACGACGATTGAGAACTTAATCGCAAAAGGAATTGAGCCAAACAGCATTTCGGCCTTGGTCAGAGATGCCGCCAAAGCAGAAGATTTGAAAGCAAAAGGCATAACTGTCAAAGTCGGTGACTATGATAATTACGATTCGTTGGTAGCGGCCATGCAAGGGGAAGAAAAGTTGCTGCTCGTGTCGGGAACAGACATTCCTAACCGCCTCACCCAACACAAAAGAGCAATAGATGCAGCAAAAGAAGCGGGTATCAAGCACGTTGTTTACACCAGTTTTGCCCGCAACAACAATACCGAAAGCAGTCCGCTGGGTATTGTGGCAGCGGCTCACATCGAAACTGACAATTACCTCAAAGCCAGCGGTTTGGACTATACCATCATGCTTAATGGTCTTTATGCCGATGTATTACCGATGTTCATCGGACAGAATGTTGCCGAAACGGGCATATTTTTTCCCGCAGGAGAAGGTAAAACGGCGTTTACGTTGAGGGCCGATATGGCAGAGGTTGCTGCTACTATTCTTTCAACGGATGGACACGCAAACAGAGAATATGTTATTGCAGGTAGCAAAAAGTATTCTTTCCAAGAGGTGGCTGATTTGCTGTCGGAAATCTTGGGTAAACCCGTAGCTTACATCAGTCCCGATTTAGAAACATATAAAGCAGTCCTGACGCAA
>JBGAVQ010000086.1:0-4844 GCA_044228045.1 Spirosomataceae bacterium | reverse complement strand
CGTACCTGATATGTATATAGGAATGAATGTAGCTTTTGGCGAAGCCATTAAACAAGGAGAATTTGAGTCGGAAACATCTGATTTAGAGACACTTTTAGGCAGGCCTGCTACTGATTTGAAAGACTTCCTGAAGGTAGTTTATGGGGCATAAGCAGCTACGCTGCTGACAAATTTTCTCTCACAGCATTTACCAGCAATAGAGTTTGCCTCAACAGATATGAGAAATTTCTGTGGCTTTTCGTGATTTCTGTGAGAGAAAAACTTAAAGATGTTTGGCTTGTAATATGTTACGGCAACTGATACTTCTGGAAAAATGCCCAAATTACATCATTGGCATTGATAGCCGTAGAAGGCACATCGGCGGCGGCCCTGCTGTGTAATCCACCAGGCCACGAATGCCCGCCGTCGTTGGTTAGGTAGATTTCTACTGACGAATTATTACTGCAATTCGTCCATTTAGTGAGCGTATAGTTGCTAAAAGTCGTCACGGCTTTGGTGGTGGCATTACAACTATTGTTTTTTAGCCAAGTATTTATTCCATTTTCGACGGGAGGAATCAGAAACCCAAAAGTACTCCTGCCGCCATTATAAGGTACTTTTTCGTCTAATTTTGAGTGAATGTGTAAAATTGGTACTGGCCTCGACACCACACACGGTTGTACCGTAACCAACGCTCCTGCCACGGGCGCAATCGCCGCAATTTTATTGGATAATTCGCAAGCCAAACGATACGACATCATCGCCCCGTTGGACATTCCCGTCGCATATACTTTTTTGGGGTTGAGTTTAGGGTATTTTTTTAACAGTTCATCTATTAGAATGCTGATGTACTTCACATCATCAATATTTTTCTCGACGGCATAGTCGCAGCAAGTGCCTGCGTTCCAGGTTCTTGCCCCCAAAATACCATCGCTTTGTACCCCTTCGGGATAAACAATCGCAAACTTGGCTGCATTGGCTTTTTCGGTCAGCAAATAGTCACTTTCCATCTGGGTGGCCTTGCCGCCGCCACCGTGCAGGGCAATCACCAAAGAAACATCTGCGGCTTCGTTGTAATTGGGGGGCAGATTTAACAAGTAATAGCGGCTTCGGCCATCTACCATCATACTTCCTTCCGTACGGAGTTCAGATAATGGTATCGGGTCGGCGGATTTTAGTTTACCGCAACCTGCATTTAAAAGAACAAGGCAAAATACTGAGAATACTAACTGTTTCATGAATTTTGTTTGTGTTTCATACTGCCAAATTTAGACCCTTTCAACGCTGGATAGTTTAAAAATGACCTCACATTTAATTTTACGCACATTACTTATACTCACTTACTCAGTAACTTACTTTTGACAACCACTTCCACTACCTGCTCACGCATATTGCGACTGATGGGAATGGCTTGTTTTTGAATCGTAATCTCGTTGTTTTCAAGGCTTTCTACTTTTGAGATAGCCACTAAATACGATTTATGAACCCGTAAAAACTTGCTTGCATCAAGGTATTCTTCTACGGTTTTTAGGGGCAGCAGCGTCATAAATTTGCCCCGTAGGGTATGAATAATTACGTAGTTTTGGAGGGCTTGTACAAACAGAATTTCGTCCACCAAAATCTTCTCGTACTTACTTTCGCATTTGATAAAAAGGTAATCGGGTTCGGTAGTTGGGCTGTTTTGTTGGGTAGCTTGATTCTTCAAAAAGTATAATTCTTTGGCTTTGTTGGTGGCTTTAAAAAAACGGTTGAACGTGATGGGTTTGAGCAAATAATCCACTACATCGAATTGAAAACCCTCTAAGGCGTAGTTCGGATACGCTGTGGTCAGAATCACCATCGGCAGGTTGGTTTTGATTTTTAGAAAGTCCAGCCCTGTCATATAAGGCATCTGAATATCCAAAAAAATGAGGTCAATGGGCTGATTTTCAAGTAATTTATTGAGTTCGAGCGGATTTTCGGCAATAGCGATGAGTTCGAGGTAATCTATCACCTCAACGTATTTTGCCAAACCCTCGCTTGCCAAGGGTTCGTCATCTACTATGACACATTTTAATTTCATAACCCCTGCTCCAATGGGGAGTTTTTACAAATTAATTTTTAAATCAACTTTAAAAAGTTTTATTTCTCGTCCTATTTCTAAGCGGTATCGGTTTGGGTAAATCAAATTGAGCCTTCGCTCTACATTTTTCAACCCAATTCCTGCATTTCCGTTTGTTTCTTCGGTATTGCTGCTGTTTTCGACCTGCAAATGAAGCACTTTTTCGGTGTCTATCTTCAAAGCTAATTTTATGAAATTGGGCTGCGTTTTGCCTTTTGAAACGTGCTTAAAGGCATTTTCGACAAAAGGAAGCAAAATAAACGGTGCAATCATCGTGCCTTGTGCCGAAGCGTGGTCTATCTCAAACACCAATTCGGTTTGGTTTTCGTTGAGGCGGAGGGTTTCTAATTCGATAAAATTCTCTAAAAAATCGAGGTCTTTACTGAGCAAAATCCTCTCGTCATTGCATTCATAGAGCTGATACCGAAGCATTTCTGAAAACGATGCCAACGACTCCGAAGCCAAATCGGGGTTTTTGTGAATCAATACAAAAATAGAATTGATGGTATTGAACAAAAAGTGCGGATTTATCTGCGATTTCAGGTATTTCAGTTCCGTTTCAAGATTGTCTTTTTCCAAAGTAAGGCGTTTTCGTTCGGCTTCAAGCCAGTTTTTGCCGAGTTTTATACTCATTGCCAAAGTCATGGCACCAGCAGTAGAAGGTAGTGCGGCAAGTGAGTAAATAGAAAACCACTGGTCGGGACGTTTGCCAAATAATTCAAAAAATGTGAGTTTTGAATAATAAGCATTCAAAAAATACCCACAGGTGATAAGACCTGTACAGACCAAAACGGTCAGAATCACCAACCCAACGTAGGTTTTGTATTTGCCTACATACAAAAATCGGGGTATTAAGACATACAAATTGAAATACGCCCCTGTGGCTTGAAAAATGATGTAGCCAATAAATTTTATGGGAAATTCGCCCACAAAAAGATAAAAATACACACGTTCAAAGCTACCTACGTTCAGAAACATCCAAAGCAGATGATAGGCAATCCAAAACGGAATATGATAGAGTTTGTACCTAAAAAACCAATGTTGCATCACAAAAAATAAAGAAAACAGCACATCCAAAATTCAAAACGACAACAAAGGTTTATTGGATGGATTGACAAACGGTTAAAAATAATTGATGAAAAGCAGAGCTACTCGGCATGAAACATCCACCGAACGCCAAATTGGTCGTTCAAAGCTCCATAAAAACCAAACGGCTCTGCTTTGAGTGGGTCGGTGATGGTGGCGTTTTGGGCTAATTTGTCAAAAACCGCTTGGGTGGTTTCTCGGCTTCCGTCTGTGATATACATACAGTTCATGTTGCCACGGGTAAATGCCTCGTCGGGTCGCATCCAGTCGCAAGCCGAAATATCCACGCCATCGGCACTAAGGCGGGCATTGATGATGCGGCTGTGCATGAAAGGCGGAAAAGCCGCTGCCATGGGGGTTTCGGACACAGGCAAAACCATCAATTCGCCGCCCAAACAGGCTTTGTAAAATGCCATGGCTTCGGAGCAGTTGCCATCAAAAAACAGAAATTGGCTTACTTTCATTGTCTTTTTGGAATAATAATTTGTGAAACAATCGGGTCAGACATCCTGTCAGACCATTATATGCTACATTTCATTCAAAATCTCGTCTAATTTTTGGTGTGTTTGGTCAAAAGTGGATTGCATATTGGCTCCTAACATGCCATTGCGGTATTCGACCGACGGGCAAAGCATCTGAATTTTCACCTTGGTTTCGGTGGCATTTACGGTTTCAAAGTGGATAATTTCGAGCAAAGGGTCGAGTTTGAAAGGCAAGCCAAAAAACTCAGAAGTTCGACTGATTTTTTGCTCAAAAACAACCTCATGAAACACCCCTTTGAAACCTTGCTCAGGATGATGCAATTGGAAGGTATAACTCCCTCCTGCGGTGGGGTCGAAGCGGGTAATTGCCAACTGCCTATCGGTGGGCATAAACCATCTTTCCAGTATGTTGGGGTCGGTAAATGCCCTAAATACCTTCTGAATAGGGGCGGCAAAATGCCTGATGACAAACAACTCTTGTTTGCCTTCTTCGGCGATGATTTCGGTTTTTATCATCTTAGATTTCCTTTAAAATAGTATCTAATCTATCGAATCGTTCCGCCCACATTTGGCGGAATGGCTCGATAAAATCAGCGATTTCTTTCATTTTTTGAGGGTTTAGGTGATAATACATCTCTCTGCCACGCTGTTCTTGACGTATCAATTCGCATTCGGTCAATACCAAAATGTGTTTTGAAATCGTAGGTCGGGCAGAATCAAAATGGGCGGCAATTGCCCCTGTGGTGAGCGACTGAGCTGCCAATATCGAAAGAATTGCCCTGCGTGATGGATCGGCAATCGCCTGAAAAACATCTCTTCGTAAATTCATCGTCTATCTCTGTTTTTGCTAAGATACTTGTACCGTAATACCAAAAGGAGTAGGAATGTAGAGGTCATGCTCATTGGGACGGTAATACCCTGGGGGCTTCATGTCGTAGCCTTCTTCTGACAATTGCTCATAGATAGCCTGTGTACGTTCCTTGCCTTGGTTCAAGAATCCGATATGGAAAGTGCTGGGATAGGGCGTTGTTGGCTCTTTACTTTCCATCAGTGTCAGCACAAACCCGTTTTCGTCGTAGAGAGCAATAAATTTGGCAGATTCGGCTACTTGCTCTTGGCACAGTAAGCCAAAGTATGTTTCAAAAAAACGCCTTGCCTGTAACACACTGGTTACAGATAGATTTATGTGATTGATT
>JBGAVQ010000085.1:0-20073 GCA_044228045.1 Spirosomataceae bacterium | reverse complement strand
AAGCCGTACTTCGGTATTTATGTGGAGTATTGGCAACGAAGAAGGTTGGATTCATACCAATAGCATCGGAAAACGAGTGGCACTTTCGCTCATAGCAAAACAAAAACAACTCGACCCAACCCGCACCTGCACCTATGCCGCAGACCTTGCCAATGTATTCAGCGGCGTAAACGAGGTCATACCTGTTCGTAGTTTCAACTACCGCCAGTTTGCCGTAGAAGCCTACCACAAAGACCACCCCGACCAACCCATTATCGGAACCGAAATGGGCAGTACCGTTACCACAAGGGGTATTTATGAGAAAGACTCCATCAGAGCCTACCTACCCGACCAAGACATTACCGCACCTTGGTGGGCAAGTACAGCAGAAGAATGGTGGAAGTTGGCCGCCGTAAACGACTACTGGTTAGGCGGCTTTATCTGGACAGGCCTTGATTACAGAGGTGAGCCAACACCCTATCATTGGCCTAATATCAGTTCGCATTTTGGAGTGATGGATATGTGCGGTTTCCCCAAAAACCTCTACTATTATTATCAGTCTTGGTGGACAAATAAAGACGTTTTGCACATTGCTCCCCACTGGAATTGGCCCGAAAAACGTGGGCAAAATATTGACGTTTGGGTAAATAGCAATGCCGACAATGTAGAATTGTTTTTGAATGGCAAATCGCTCGGCAAAAAAGATATGCCCCGCAACAGCCACTTGCAATGGAACGTAAAATATGAGCCAGGCAAATTAGAAGCCATTGCCTATAAAAATGGCAAAAAGCTTACAGCCGCCGTAGAAACAACTGGCCCGCCAACAGAAGTAGTGCTTACACCTTACAAAACTACCGCCCTTGCCGATGGCAAAGACGTATCGGTCATCAATGTGTCGGTAGTAGATGCCAAAGGCCGTGAAGTGCCTGATGCCGAGCATCTGATTAAATTTTATATCAAAGGCGATGGCAAAATAATTGGCGTAGGCAATGGCGACCCAAGCAGCCACGAGCCCGATAAATGTGACGAAGCAGCTTGGCAGCGAAGACTCTTCAACGGACATTGCCAAGTAATTGTACAAACAGGCACAAAGGCAGACAATATCAAATTTGAGGCAAAATCAACTGGGCTTTGGACAGGTTCAACAGATATTATAACCGTGCTTCCCGAAAAAGTAGCAAGCATTACCATTGATAAAACCTATCAATTAACGAGCGAAGCAGCCCTGCCCAGAACAGTTGATAAAATGCTCGGAGCAGATATTTCATTTTTGCCACAATTGGAAGACCGAGGCATTAAATTTTCGGAAAAAAGTGTAGAAAAAGATGCCATCAAAATCTTGAAAGAACACGGCTTCAATTATGTAAGGCTACGCATTTTTAATGACCCTGCGCATGAGAAAGGTTATTCACCCAAGCGTGGGTTCTGTGATTTGCAAAATACCCTCAAAATGGCCAAAAGAGTAAAAGCCGAGGGCATGAAACTACTGTTAGACCTCCATTATAGCGACTACTGGGCCGACCCCGGCAAGCAATTTAAGCCAAAAGCATGGGAGAATCTCAATTTCACTGAACTCAAAAAAGCCTTATATGACTACACAAAAAATGTAATTCAAGCACTTAAAAACCAAGGTACTACCCCTGATATGGTGCAAATTGGTAATGAAATAAACCACGGCATTGTGTGGCCCGATGGCAACGTGGACAACCCTGATGGCTTGGCTCAATTGCTCAATGCAGGTACTGCCGCAGTAAAAGCCGTAGAGCCTACTATACAAATGATGCTACACGTAGCCCTGGGGGGACAAAACCACGAATCGGTCAATTTTATTGATAATATGGTTGCTCGTGGTGTGCCGTTTGATGTCATTGGAGAGTCCTATTACCCCAAATGGCACGGCACATTAGATGATTTGCGGGATAACCTAAACGACTTGGTAAGACGATACAACAAAGACGTAATTGTGGTAGAATACTCTGCCTTGAAAAAAGAGGTAAACAAAATTGCTTTTGAAGTCCCTAATGGGCGAGGTAAAGGTACTTGCATTTGGGAACCCCTCAACACATGGGAGGCTGTTTTTGACCGTGACGGAAAATCAAATAATTTTCTGTTGGAGTACGATGAAATCAGTGGTCAATTTATGAAAAAGTGATAGGTTTACCGCCTGCACTACAATTGTCCGTAACCGAACGAAAGATGTCCATAATCGGACATCTTTTTTGTTATATTAGAGATAAGTATTTGATTATTAGTATTTTAATAAATTATGGCATAGTGTTTGTAATTGTGTGTGCTTACCGAATATCATCCAACTACCATGATTAAAAGTTACCTCAAAATTGCTTGGCGAAACTTGTTGAAAAACAAGGTATTTTCGCTTATCAATGTAGCAGGTCTGGCTATTGGGCTGGCATGTTTTCTACTGATTGCCCTCTACGTGACAGATGAACTGAGCTACGACCGTTTTCACGAAAAAGCTAACCGCATTTATCGACTCCATACGGATATCCGCTTCGGGGGTACAGATCTGCGCTTGGCCGTTTCGTCAGATCCGCTGGGGGCAGCACTCAAAAAAGATTACCCTCAGGTAGAGCAGTTTGTGCGGCTCTACGCCTCCGACGGCCCCAAATTCATCAAAAAAGGAAGTGAGTTCATTCGAGAAAGCGAAGTGGGTTATGCTGACTCCACGCTGTTTGATGTATTTACGTTGCCACTTGTGGTCGGCAATGCCAAAACTGCCCTCGACGACCCCAATACCGTAGTGGTGTCAGCATCTGCAGCACAAAAATATTTTGGCAGCACCGATGTGTTGGGCAAAACAGTCACGGTAGGCGTAACCGAGCCAACTTTGTACAAAGTCACGGCGGTTATCAAAGACATCCCCGCAAATTCTCATTTTCATTTCGACTTTATTTTTTCGATGGATAACGTAGAATATGGCTTTGGGAATTTTCTTAGTAATAATTTTCACACGTATCTTTTGTTGAGAGAAGGCGCTGATTATAAGGCATTTGAAGGGCGGCTTCCAGAGGTAATAACTCGTTATGTGTTGCCTCAAGCAAAGCAATTCATGCAAATAAACAGCATGGATGAGTTTGAGAAAGCGGGCAACAAACTCGAATACAGCCTTATGCCGCTGACGGATATACACTTAAAATCAGATCGGTATCCTGAATTGAGTGTGAATGGCAACATCCAGTATGTCTATATTTTTTCGGCGGTAGCTTTGTTTTTGCTCTTGGTGGCGTGTATCAATTTTATGAATTTGAGTACTGCTCGTTCAGCCAATCGTGCCAAAGAAGTGGGTATTCGCAAGGTGTTGGGTACTGAGCGTAAATCGTTGATTAGTCAGTTCATTACGGAGTCTGTTTTAACGGCGTATCTGGCCTTCAGTTTTGCTTTATTGCTAACAATGCTTGCCTTGCCATTTTTCAACGACATTGCCGCCAAAACATTTACCATTCCGCAGCTTTTTCAACTTAAATTCTTGCCATTTTTACTTCTCTTGCCTTTTTTGGTGGGCTTGTTGGCAGGTTATTACCCAGCTTTTTTCTTGTCATCGTTTCAACCTATTGTGGTACTAAAAGGCAAAATAAACGCTGGTTTTCGCCGAAGCAACTTCCGAAATATGCTTGTTACTTTTCAGTTTGTTACGTCTATTGTATTGGTAATCAGTACAATTATTGTGTATCGCCAACTCAATTATATTCAGACCAAGCAATTGGGTTTCCAAAAAGACCAAGTGCTGATTTTGAGAGGTACGGGAGCTTTAGGCAACAGTGCCGAAGCCTTCAAAAACGAAATCACTAAAATACATGGCATTAAAAGTGGCGCATTTGCTGCTTATCTGCCCGTTTCAAATTCTTCTCGAAGCGGTAATACTTTCTCAAAAGATGCTGTAATGGACATGAAAAACAGCTTCAATATGCAAGTCTGGAACATTGATTACGACTACGTGCCTACGCTTGGGATGGAAATGGTGGAGGGGCGGAATTTTTCAAGAAAGTTTGGTACAGATTCGTCGGGGGTAATTATCAATGAAACCACAGCCAAACTCTTAGGCTATGCCGACCCCATCGGTAAGAAAATATATACCTCCGATGGCAACTCAAAACAGCAAAATATTTCGTACGAGATAGTGGGTGTAGTCAAAAACTTCCATTTTGAATCATTACGTCAAAATGTAGGGCCTTTGTGTATGCGTTTGGGGCCAAGTCGGTGGGCAATGGCTTTCCGAACCGACACAAAGGACATTACAGCCTTAGTAGGAGATGTCCAAAACAAATGGAATGAGGTAGCGCCAGGGATGCCGTTTAGTTACGGGTTTTTAGACGAAGCCTTCGACGAAATGTACCGTACCGAGCAGCGGGTGGGCAAAGTAGCACTTGCTTTTGCACTGCTTACTATTCTGATTGCCTGCTTGGGCCTTTTTGGTTTGGTAACGTACATTGCCGAAGCCCGCACTAAGGAAATTGGTATTCGTAAAGTACTGGGAGCCAGCGTAGTAAGTATCACTACACTGCTGAGTAAGGATTTTTTGATGCTGGTACTCATTGCCCTTGTTATTGCCTCGCCAATAGCCTATTATGCCATGAGCGGTTGGCTACAAGATTTTGCCTACCGTATCGAAATCTCGTGGTGGGTGTTTGTATTGGCAGGTGTACTGGCTGTATTAGTTGCCTTGCTGACTGTTGGTTTTCAAGCAGTTAAGGCGGCGGTAATGAATCCGATAAAATCTCTGAAATCCGAATAATCACGTGTATTCATGTAGAGACAAGGCATGCCTTGTCTCTACAGCAAACGAATCATAAAATCACAACAAGATGATACGCAATTATCTAAAAATCGCCTTCCGAAACCTGCTCAACAACAAGGTATTTAGTGCTATCAACATTGCTGGTTTGGCCGTGGGTTTGGCGGTGTGTATGCTCATTGTCTTGTTTATAAAAGATGAGCTTGGCTACGACCAGTTTTTCAAAAAAACACCTCAGATATATCAAGTAAATCTGGCTGGAAACTTTGGAGGATCTGAGTTTGCGGGTGGCAATACGCCCCCGCCTGCTGGAAAAACCCTAAAAGACGAGTTTCCTGAAATTGAGACCTATACCCGTACTTTTCCGATAAGCGATTTGGTGGTAAGCCACGAGTATAACGGTAAGAAAGACCGCTATTTTGATGAGAAAAACATTGTGGCCGTAGATTCTAACTTCTTGGCTGTTTTTGATTTCCCTTTTGTGGCGGGCAATGCGACCTCATGTTTGCAAAGTCCTGATGGTGTAGTAGTTACGGAAACTATCGCTAAAAAATATTTTGGCACAACCGATGTGCTCAACCAAGTATTGTTGTTTGGCGACTCACCCCGCAAAGTGACTGCTGTTTTGAAAGATGTGCCAACTCACTCGTCTTTGCAATTTGATTTTCTGATACCTATTAGTAGTGTTGGCGTTGTGAAGCAATTTAGCTGGAGTTGGGTTTGGCTCAATGTAGGAACGTACGTTGTTTTGAATGAAAAGGTGGCTCAAAACCCTGCTCGTATCAAGCAGTTAGAAGCAAAATTCCCTGCTATGATTCGTACCCACGCACAATATGCTTTTGGGCGCATTGGGCAGCCATACGATGAGTTTATCAAAAAAGGCGGCAAGTGGGAGCTATTCTTGCAGCCATTCCAAGATGTTCATCTCAAATCGGCGGGCTTGTGGGGTTTCTACGAAAACCTGGGTGACATCAAGCAGGTTTATACCTTTGGGTTGGTGGCACTCTTTATCATGCTATTGGCTTGCGTCAATTTTATGAACCTGTCCACGGCACGCTCACTCAAACGAGCCAAAGAAGTAGGCGTTCGCAAAACACTTGGTTCGTTACAAGGCAGCCTTATCAAGCAATTTTTGATAGAGTCGCTGTTGTTTAGTGTGATGGCCATGATTTTGGCCTTGTTACTTGTTGAGTTTTCGATACCGTGGTTTAATCAGATTTCGGGCAAAACCATCATAGCACAAGCACTACTTACTGATTACTTTTGGGTGTTTATTATCTCGCTCACAGTATTCACAGGCCTGTTGGCAGGCAGTTATCCTGCTTTTTATTTGACTTCGTTCAAGCCTATCGAGGTACTCAAATCAGGTATTCGTAAGGCAAGCACGGCACATCTGTTTGTTCGCAACGGCTTAGTTGTATTTCAGTTTGTTATTTCTACTGCGCTGATAATCTGTACGATAGTCGTTTTTGAACAACTTCGCTTTACGCAAGCTAAAGACTTAGGTCTTGACAAAGACAACGTGATTGTAATTGCCAACGCCCAACGATTGGGACAAAGCCAAGGAGCCTTTCAGCAAGAAATAGCCCGTTTGCCAGTAGTGCTTAACACCAGCATCAGCACAGGTATTCCGCTAAGAGGCGGGTTTGGTGATTTTTATGTGCCAGAGCAAACTAACACCGACAAGCAAGTTGCCAAAGACCTAACACTTTACTCGTTTATGACCGATGACAAATTCATCAAAACGCTCAGAGTCAAGTTATTAAGTGGCCGAGATTTTTCAGAAAAGTTTAATGATTCTACCTCGGTGATTCTGAATGAGGCGGCCGTTAAAAACATTGGTTGGAAAAACCCCATCGGCAAATACCTAACCTACCCAGGAGGTGATATGCAGCAATTTAAGGTGATTGGTGTAGTGAAAGATTTTGATACAGAGTCAGTCCGTACAGTCATGCAGCCGTATGCGTTGTTCCATAAATCTTCACAAACCTATACAACACCGACTTCTTATTTATTAGTGAGGGTAAGCGGCGGAAACATGGCAAAAGCACTTGCCAGCATTGAAAGCCAGTGGAAACAATACGCCCCCAGTACGCCGTTTGATTATACGTTTTTAGATAAATCCTTTGCCAATGCGTATTTGACTGAGCAACGAACGGGCGTTGTTTTCGGGGTATTTACAGGTTTGGCAATCCTTATAGCTTGCTTGGGTTTGTTTGGTCTGGTGGCGTATATGGCCGAAACCAAAACCAAAGAAATTGGCATCCGAAAAGTAATGGGAGCATCTGTCAATCAGCTTGTTGCGTTGTTGTCTAAGGATTTCCTCCAATTAGTACTGCTTGCGTTTGTGATTGCTTCACCGTTGGCGTGGTGGGCTATGGACAATTGGTTGCAAGACTTTGAGTATCGAATAAAAATAAGCTGGTGGATTTTTGCCATAGGTGGCTGCCTGGCAGTGCTTATTGCCTTTCTTACCGTCAGTTATCAGGCCATTAAAGCCGCCTTGATGAACCCAGTAAAAAGTTTAAAATCTGAATAAAACCCCTACTAAAACTATGAACGCCCTATCCATCGCCATTCCCCAAATAGAAGGGGAGCAAGACATTGAAATTGACATCCGTATCAACGGTAAGCAAATGCAGTACAATTATCGGGTCGAAATCTTTCATTGGTCCGACTGCCAAGTGGCACCAAGTCAGTTTAGCCATGTAGAGTGCATCCGCAAGATTATTGCCGACTACGACCCCGACTGGCAGTTGGTGAGCATTGGTATGCCAACCGACGAATACGTACCCATGACGTTTCAGCGCAAGCGTCCTACGGTTATCAAGCCACTTCTTTAATAACTAAGCCATGTTTAAAAACTACCTCAAAATTGCTTGGCGTAATTTGCTAAAAAACAAACTACACACACTTATCAACATTGTTGGGCTATCTATAGGGATGGCCTCATGTATGCTCATTTTGATGTATGTATTTGATGAATTGGGCTACGATGCCTCGTGGGACAACGGCGACCGTATTTACCGCATGGCTCTTGAACGAAGATACCCTGGCAGAGCTACCAACTATGCCATCATTCCGCCTTCGTATGCCCAATCGGTCAAAAAAGAACTACCCGAAATAGAAGAAACCGTGCGGATTTTTGGGGGTGGTGGCACTACACTTATCAAGCACAAAGACCAAGTAATTGAAGAAAAAAATTTCATCGCTGCTGACTCTACCTTTTTTGCGGTGTTCAAACTCCCCCTGCTGCAAGGGCGAGCCGATCAAGCCCTCACCCAGCCCGATGCCGTAGTATTGACCGAAAGTACAGCCAAACGTTTGTTCGGCGTAGGTAACGTATTGGGCAAAACCATCGAGATTTTACAAGGCCCTAAGCTACACGTAACAGGTGTCTGTGCTGATATGCCCTCCAATGCTCATTTTCGTTTTAACTATCTTGGCTCAGTACGAGGTCGGGCTTTTGCTGAGCAAACCAATCATGTGAGTTTTTCGGCGGCTACTTATTTGTTGCTAAAACCCCACACTTCGGCTGCACAAGTACAGGCTAAGTTCCCGTCAATTGTTGAGAAATACGCCTCGGGTGAGGTATTGAGGCAGTTTGGTGTGTCTTTCAGCGACTACAAAAAGGCTGGTAACGGGTATTTCTATTTTTTACAACCTTTGCGTAGTATCCACCTTGAGTCGCATTTAGAGGGCGAGTTGGGCAACAACGGCAGTAGCACTTTGGTCTATATTTTCTTGGTAATAGCAGTGTTTGTGCTGTTAATTGCGTGCATCAACTTTATGAACTTGGCAACGGCTCGCTCTACCGAACGAGCCAAAGAAATGGGCATTCGCAAAACGCTTGGTTCTACCAAAGGGCAGTTAGCAAAGCAGTTTTTGATGGAGTCCATCATGTTGAGTTTGGTCAGCCTGCTGGTTGCCATTCAGTTGGTGTTAGTTTTATTACCTTTTTTCAATCAATTGGCAGACAAACAACTCATTATTTGGCATTTTTTAAATTGGAAAACAGCACCAATCTTAATCGGTTTGAGCCTGTTTGTGGGCTTATTGGCAGGTTTGTATCCTGCTGGTGTGCTGTCGTCGTTTGAGCCTATTCAGGTGCTTAAAGGCAAGTTTTTCAACAAACGAGAAGGGTATCTGCTTCGCAATGGGCTGGTTATTTTTCAGTTTTCAATCTCTATTGTGCTCATTATCAGTACTGTTGTAGCATATCAGCAACTAAGCTACATACAGCAAAAAGAGTTAGGTTTTTCTAAGGATTTTGTGATTCACTTACAAGGATCTGGTTTTTTGGACAAGCGAACAGAGGCCTTTAAAGGCGAAATCCAGAAAATAGCCGGCATCGAACAAGTGGGGGGTAGTAGCTCCGAACCTGGGTTGGAGGGTTTCTTCGGCATTACGTTTCGCAAAGGTGGCGACAAAGAAACCGTGACAGGCAAAGCCATGATTGCCGACGACAACTATCTGCAAACCCTCAACATGGAAACCGTGTCGGGGCGTTTTTTTACTAAAGAAACCAACGATTCGCTCTCACTTATCTTAAACGAAGAAGCCGTAAAAGCTCTCAATTTGGTCAACCCGATTGGAAAAACAATATTTAGTCCCGATAATTTTGTGAAACAAGATGGCCCCGAGCTGGCTTATACAGTTGTGGGTGTAGTCAAAAACTTCCACTTTACGTCTTTGCACCAAAAAATCTCGCCCTTGTTTATTGTCAACAATCGTTTTTTTGCTCGTACCAGCAACCTCATCGGAATCAGGGTAAAAACTGACAATTTTCAGGCAGTTCTTGGCCAACTCAAACAAGTCTGGAAACAGTTTTTGCCTGAGCAGCCCTTTAACTATACCTTTTTTGATGACGATTTAGCAAAACTTTATCGCCATGAGCAGGTATCGCAGCAGGTGTTTTGGATTTTTTCGATGCTCGGCATCTTCATTGCCTGCATGGGTTTGCTGGGCTTGGTTAGCTACATTACTCAACAGCGCACTAAAGAAATTGGCATTCGCAAAGTACTCGGGGCATCGGTCATGAGCATTACAACGTTGCTCTCAAAAGACTTCTTGAAACTCGTCTTTTTTGCTATTGTAATTGCCTCGCCCATAGCGTATTATGCCATGAGTCTCTGGCTCGAAGACTTCGCCTATCGCATCCAAATCAGTTGGTGGGTGTTTGTATTGGCAGGTATTTTAGCTTTGTTAATTGCCTTACTAACAGTGAGTTATCAGGCAATTAAAGCAGCCGTAATGAACCCGATAAAAAGCTTAAAAACTGAGTAACTTAGGCAAGCTTTGGTGGCTTCGCCCAGCCACCAAAATTATCCCAAATTGTCCTCAAACCTTTGAGGTATTTATCTTGTGATACAATTAGATAAAATAAGCCCAAGCCTCAAATTGCCAACCCCAAGAAAAAAGTCAAGCCTCATGCAACGTGTGGATGAGTTCTGTCATCTTTCATAAAAACGCAAAACACAATGAAAACCATCATCACCTTACTAAGCCTCTGTTTGGTATCTGTGGCAACATTTGCCCAAACAGATGCAAAACCTTATTTAACCAAAAATTTTACAGCCGCCAATATCAAAGCCCTCAACGTGCGCACTTCCGGCGGAAGTATTTCGGTAACAGGACAAAACGGCGAAGCTGCCGTAGAAGTGTATGTTCGTAGTAACAATGGCAATAAAGACCTCAGCAAAGAAGAACTCGAAGACCGCCTACAAGAATACGACCTCACCGTAAAAGAAGAAGGCGGTTCAATTATCTGCGAAGTGAAACGCAAAAACCAAGACAACGATTGGAATTGGAAACGTTCATTGAGTTTTTCGTTTAAAATTAAAGTTCCTGAAAAAACCACTACCGATCTCAAAACCAGCGGTGGGAGCATTAGCTTAAAGGGCTTATCTGGCAATCAGGTATTTAGCACCAGTGGCGGAAGCCTGCACTTAGAAGCCCTAAGTGGCAATGTAAAAGGACGCACATCGGGCGGAAGCATTGAACTTAGCCACTGCCACGACCTACTCGACCTCTCTACAAGCGGCGGTAGCATCAAAGCCGAAATGTGCAAAGGCGACATCAAACTCGTTACCTCGGGCGGTAGCATTACCTTGAATGAATTAGATGGCAACTTACAAGCCAAAACCAGCGGCGGAAGTATAAAAGGTAGCCGAATTAAAGGCGAGTTAATAACCTCAACATCAGGAGGATCTATCAGAATGAATGACATAGCTGCCGCATTGAAAGCCAGCACAAGCGGAGGTAGCATTGAGGTAGAAATGACAGCCTTGGGTAAGTACCTCGACCTCTCTACCTCATCAGGTGGAATCTCGGTAAAAATGCCGATGAGTAATGGTATAGATTTAGACTTACGGGGTAATCGTGTAAATGTAGGTTCGCTGTCTAATTTTGATGGCACTATCGAAAAAGACCGTGTGGTAGGTAAACTCAACGGCGGTGGCACGGCTGTTACCATGCGTGCCAGTTCGGGTTCAGTTTCTATCAATCGCTAATCAGATTATCCCCTCATACACGAGCGGCCTTTGCCGAGAACATTGTCCGCTCGTGAACATTTCCTGTTCAATATCGAACATACCACTCGCCCATACTCCTCTTCAATTTCTTGAAAATCAAATAATTATCTTTTTGGCATTGCTTTTGTAAGCTGTATTTGGAGTTATTTAATCATAATTCCTTTTGCTATGCTACTTAACTACCTCAAAATCACGCTTCGCACCCTCCTTCGCAACAAGGTTTATTCGTTTATCAACATCACGGGGCTTAGTATTGGTCTGGCGGCTGCCATGCTTATTATGCTTTATACCAAAGACGAAGTGAGTTATGACCGTTTTCACGAAAAAAGCGAACACATCTACCGAATTGTTAATAGAGAAGTGAATCCAGATGGCAGTGAGGCCCAGAAGGGCGGAAACACTGGTTTTTTTCAGGGGCCTCGGTTTACAGATCATATTCCTGAAATACTGAGTTTTGTACGCTTGCAAAGCGACATGAGAGACATCAAGAAAGGTGTTGAGATAAAGTCGCAGGAATTATTGAGAGCGGATTCTAACTTTTTCTCCGTTTTTTCACTTCCCTTGCTAAGGGGTAATCCTCGAACAGCCCTAAAAGAGCCACATTCTGTCGTGATTTCAACAGAGATGGCGGAGCGGCAATTTGGCACCAATGATGTACTGGGCAAAACCATTTTAATTAAAGAAGACACAAAGTTTGAGTCTTATGTAGTGACGGGTGTAGCCCAAAAATGCCCTCAGAACTCTTCGATTAAGTTCGAAATGTTGCTTCCGTTTACCGTATCAACCAAAGACGAAACCAATAATGAAAACTGGTTTAATTTTTTCTTGAATACGTTTGTTGTGTTGCAACCCAATGCTGACATCAAACGAGTTGAGGCAAAAATGAAGCAAGTCTATGAAGCCGATGCCAAAACGTCTATTAGGATGATGGCTGAAAAGTATGGGGTCAAATCTGCTACTATTTATGCGCTTCAGCCTATAACAGAAATGCACTTGAGCGTAGATTACGGTGCAAATAATGGTTTAACAGACGCCAGTAATCCTGTTTTTTCATATATTCTTACAGGCATTGCATTGTTTATTTTGCTCATTGCCTGCATCAACTTTGTGAACTTGACCATAGCCCGTTCCTTAAAGCGAGCCAAAGAAATTGGCGTTCGCAAAGTGGTTGGAGGGGCTCGCAAGCAACTTATTTTCCAGTTTTTGGGCGAATCATTTTTGTTGTGTTTGTTAGCGTTTGGCTTGGCTATTTTGTTGGTCGAAGCTATGATGCCAACTTTTAACGAACTTTCAAACAAAGCCCTTGCACTTTCTTACCTGTTCGACTTTAAGTTAGTAGTAGGCTACTTCCTACTTTTTGTAGTTACGAGCTTACTATCAGGTTTTTATCCAGCGCTGGTGTTATCTGGCTACAATCCCGTTCAAACTCTCTACGGGCGATTCAACCTCAAAGGCAAAAACTACCTTCAAAAATCCCTGGTCGTGTTGCAGTTTACGCTGGCATCGTCGCTTATTATTGCTACCATGACCATCTATTTGCAGTTTGAATACCTCACTACCAAAGAGTTGGGCTACGACGACAGTAACTTGATAGAAGTAAAAAATTGGGGTATCAAACACAGCGAAGCCAAGTTGTTCAAAGAGTTGTTAATGCAGAACCCGAATATTGTGGATGTGGCTCCTAAAAATGGAGGTTTTTGGGCAACTATAGCAAAAGTCAATGGAACCAAAGAGATGAATTTTGCCTACGAAACGGTCAACGAATCGTACTTGCCGATTATGAAAATCCCGATTGTACAAGGGCGTAATTTTTCAGCCAACTTTCCTGCCGACTCTACTCACTCCGTACTAGTAAACGAAGCCTTCGCCAAAGAAGCGGGCTGGAAAAACCCAATTGGCCAAGTGCTTGATTTTTGGTATAACGACAACGAAAAATATACTGTGATTGGAGTGGTAAAAGACCACCATTATGCGTCGTTATCCCAAAAAATTCGCTCACAGGTATTCACCATGAAGCCAAGCAATGGCTATGGTAAGGTACTCATTAAAATCAAGCCTAATTCGGCTACTGCCAGCTTGAGCCATATCGAAAAAACCTTCAAAAAACTATTTCCGATTAGCCCATATAGCTATAATTTTAAAGACGTAGAAAACCTGAAAAATTACGAAAGTGAAGCCAAATGGAAACAAATGATGCTTTTTGGAGCCATTCTGACCATATTTATTTCGTGCATTGGGCTGTTTGGCTTGGCCACGCTCTCTGCCGAAAAACGAAATAAAGAGGTGGGTATTCGCAAAGTAATGGGGGCTTCGGTAGCCAGCATCACCACTTTGCTATCGGTTGATTTCTTGAAATTGGTTGTTGTCTCTTTTGTTTTTGCTTTTCCGGCAGCATGGTTTGCTATGCAGCAATGGCTCGAAAAATATCCTTACAGAACTACCATTAGTATTTGGGTTTTTGTTATTACGGCAACACTTACCATTAGCATTGCCTTCTTAACGGTTGGCTGGCAGTCTATCAGAGCAGCGCTGACTAATCCTGTAAAATCCTTAAAATCAGAATAAAATATTACTTCATGCAACTTTCAGTCAAGTAGGAGCATCTAAGTACTAAACCAATCAACAATCTTCTTAGCCATGAAAAATCTACTCTTTTTATGTTTTCTTTTGGTAAGTAGTACGCTTGCAACTGCACAAGGAACTATTGATGCCAAGCAGGTATTTAATCAAATTAATAGTGGTCAAAAAGCGGCGTATGTTGAGGCAACTATTAGTGGAGACCTTGACCTTACTGAGCTGTCTACCAAACGACTTCTGGAGAAAAGCAGCCGTTGGGGAGACCAAAATGCCTATAAAAGCAAAGTAAAAGTACCACTCATTTTCAAGAATTGTCGGTTTACGGGCAACGTTTTAGCTTTTAAGGTGATAGCCAAAGATGGCTCAAATCGCCGAATTTTGGGCATTGAGATTGAGGGTAGCAACAACGATGTTTATACGGCTGATTTTGAAGAAGAAGTGATTTTTGATAATTGTGTTTTTGAAGGCGAAACACAGTTTAAGTATTCTGACTTTGATAGACTTGTGAAATTTATGGGCTGTCGTTTCAAGAAAAATGCCAACTTCAAATATGCTCATGCCAAAACCGATGCTATTTTTAGCGGCTCAGTTTTTGAAGAATATGCTGATTTTAAATATGCCAACTTCAACTCATCGGCTGATTTTCAGAAGACTACTTTTAACAGCTACGGTGATTTTAAATACACTAAGTTTAAAGAAGCGTCTAACTTTGATTATACTACGTTTAAAGGCTACGCCGACTTCAAATACACCAATTTTAGGCAACACGCCAACTTTAACAACACCAGCTTCACGGGGCGCTCTGACTTTAAGTATGCTCGGGGTCGTTAGTCAGCGACCTAACACATTTCTTGTATAAATCATATTGTGCGATTTCGGACATTAAGTGTGCGACTTCGGACATTGATTTGCATCAAAAACGCCATTTTCAGGCTTAAAATGTAGTTTTCAAGGGACTGGCACGAGGGTTGTATTAGTTAGCCAACTAAACGCTTTTGCCATGTACAAACTGCTTTTAATCCTGTTGATGGTGTTTCTTTTTGTCTGGATGAGATTCACCGAGAAAAAATATACTATTCTTGAAGCCTATAAATGCCATGCTCAAAAACTATCTCATTGTTGCCGTCCGTAACTTACTCCGAAACAAAGGCTTTGCGCTCATCAATACACTTGGTTTGGCCATAAGCATAGCTTGCTGCTTGCTGATTGCGCTGGTGGTGCAGTTTGAGACAAGTTTTGATAAATACCATACTAACTTTTCACGTATTTATCACCTTGTTACAGACGAAACGTATGCTGATGGCGTTAGTTCTACTGGTGGAGTCCCCATTCCATTGGGTGAAGCCTTGCGGCTTGATATGCCCCAACTCGAAAAAGTTGCCCGCATACACACCCAAAATGGCTCACAAATTACGGTGCTTCAAAATGGCCAGTTGACCAATAAAAA
Source organism: Spirosomataceae bacterium (assembly GCA_044228045.1). Taxonomy (GTDB): domain Bacteria; phylum Bacteroidota; class Bacteroidia; order Cytophagales; family Spirosomataceae; genus JAXLVB01. The sequence continues at coordinate 4,784 of JBGAVQ010000085.1, read as the reverse complement.
ATTTATAGAAGACCAAGGGATTTTTTTTGTAGAGCCTTCGTTTTTTCAGCTATTTGATTTTTCGGTTGTCTCAGGAACAATACAAGAAGACCCTAATACCGTAGTACTAACCAAGAAGCTGGCCACCAAGTATTTTGGCAACTGGAAAGATGCACAAGGGCAGTTTTTGAAAATGGACAACGACCTCACACTTAAAGTAACAGGTGTGATGGAAGACGTGCCCGTCAATACAGATTTCCCAATTCAAGCGGCAGTATCGTACAAGACCTTTTCGGCTCGAGAAGGTTTTTACGGTTATAATACCAATTGGGGCAATGTTTCGAGCAACGACCACGTCTATGTATTGCTTCCTCCCAATCTAAGTAGCGAATCTGTTAACCGGTTGTTTCCAGCATTCTGCAAGAAACATTACCAACAAGATGGTGCTGGCAAAGACAGCCACAAGCTAATTGCCCTGTCTGAAAATCATTACGACGAAACCTACGGGAGTTTGCTGGGAGGGGCGTTTAAAAAATCTACTATCTGGACACTCTCACTCATCGGGATACTCATCCTGATTATGGCGTGTATCAATTTTATCAACTTGGCCACGGCTCAGGCCGTTCGCCGTTCCAAAGAAGTAGGCGTTCGTAAGGTTGTGGGCGGTAGCCGAGGGCAGCTGGTTCGTCAATTTATGGGTGAAACACTCTTGATTGTGTTGTTTTCGGTGATAATTGCCATTGGGTTAGCGCAAATTGCTCTGCCTTTTATGAATCAACTTACCAATTTGCCCGCCGACACCCCCTTCCTCCGTCAGCCGCTTATGTGGTTGTTTTTGGCAGTTATCATCTTCGGTGTTTCTTTTCTGTCGGGCTTTTATCCAGCCATGGTGCTGTCTGGCTTTGAGCCTGTACAGGCCCTAAAAAGCCGAATTACGTTCCAAACGGTTGGAGGGTTGTCGTTGCGAAGGGGCTTGGTTGTGCTGCAATTTGTCATTTCGCAAATGCTCATGGTTGGCACTATTGTAGCCATTATGCAAATGAATTTTGTGCGAACCTTAGATTTAGGTTTCAACAAAGATGCTGTGTTGGTTGCGTCGTTGCCACCAAACGATAGCCTCAATTTGACCAAGTATGAAGGGCTGAAAAACCAACTTACCCAATTATCAAGCATAAAGTCTGTTTCATTGTGCTCCGATTCGCCGTCGTCGGACAACAATTGGGACACCAACTTTGCTTTTGACCACCGCAAAGACGAAGAATTTACCTCTTTCTTGAAGTTTGCTGATGCCGACTATTTCAAGTCGTTTGGTTTGCGTTTTGCGGCAGGGCGTGGTTTTGTAGAGAGTGACACAACCAAAGAAGTGGTGATTAACGAAACCATGATGAAAAAATTAGGCTATCAAAAGCCCGAACTCATTATTGGAAAAGAGTTTAGACTGGGTGGCCGAGGTCAATGGAAACCCATTGTTGGCGTGGTGAAAGACTTCAAAACCAACTCGATTAGAGAAACCGTAAAACCCACCTCAATTCACTCACGAAAACGCTTTTACAGCTATATAGCTGCCAAGATACAACCTAATGACATTGACCAAACAACGGCTCAAATTAAATCTATTTGGGAAAAAACCTTTCCTGAATACGTGTATCAATCTCGCTTTTTTGACGAACAAATTGCCAACTTCTATCGGCAAGAAGACCGCCTTTCGCTTCTGTTCAGAATTTTTGCAGGTGTTGCCCTTTTTATTGGCTGCTTAGGACTTTACGGTTTAGTGTCGTATATGGCCGTGCAACGAACCAAAGAAATCGGTATTCGCAAAGTGATGGGGGCCTCGGTGGGTAGTGTAGTCTGGACATTCTCAAAGGAGTTTGTTATACTGATAGGCATTGCTTTTCTGATAGCTGCGCCCATAGGTTACTATCTTATGAGCCGCTGGCTCGAAGGCTTTGTATTTAAAGTTGACATCAATATCAGCGTGTTTTTGATAGCAGGAGGGGCTTCATTAGTGATTGCCATGCTCACCATGAGCTACAAAGCCATCAGAGCCGCAAGTGTTAATCCCGTAAAATCATTGAAAACAGAATAACCACGTTTGTAGGGAGAAGGCATGCCTTCTCCCTACAAACCACGCAAAAACCAAAAAGATGCTACGCAATTACCTCAAAATAGCCATCCGAAACCTTGTCAAAAGCAAGGTTTATTCGTTCATCAATATTGGTGGTCTTGCCGTGGGTATGGCAGTAGCTATGCTCATTGGGCTTTGGATATGGGATGAATTGAGTTTTAATAAATCATTCAAAAATTATGAGCGTATAGGGCAGCTCTATCAAAACCGGACTTTTGACGGCAAAATAGGCACCTATAATATTGTTCCGATGCCCTTGGGCAAAGAGCTTCGCACAAATTACCCTGATTTTGAGGCAGTAACCTTAGCAACTAATGGTGAGCATATAGTTGCTTTTAATGATACAAAAATCACCAAGCGAGGCATGTATGTAGAGCCAGCCTTTGCCAAAATGTTCTCTTTAGAAATGTTAAAAGGAACACAAAACGGCTTGGAGGGGGCTAATGCCATTATGCTTTCAAAAACAATGGCACAAGCCCTGTTTGACGACGCAGATCCTATTGGCAAAATAGTTAGAATAGACAATAAAATCAATTTAGCCGTAACAGGGGTTTTTCAAGATTTTTCAAAAAATTCAGATTTTGCAGAAATTGAAATGCTGGCATCTTGGGCCGTTTATCTCTCTGTTGATAGTCAGGCAAGAAACTTCGTAGATTATTGGGGTAATAATAATTGGCAATGTTATGTTCAATTGAACGAAACGGCGGATTTAAGTCAAGTTCAAGCCAAAATAAAGCTATTATTTTACTCAAAGTTTGATAAAGAAGATAAAGCATCGAAGCCTGAGTTGCTGATTCATCCCATGAACCGCTGGCACTTGTACGATAATTTTGCCAATGGTATAAATGATGGTGGAAGAATTCAAATAGTTTGGTTATTTGGCTTCATTGGCGTTTTTGTATTGCTGTTGGCCTGTATCAACTTTATGAATTTGAGTACGGCTCGCAGCGAAAAACGAGCAAAAGAAGTTGGGATTCGCAAGGCCGTTGGGTCTGTTCGGTTACAATTGATTAACCAATTTTTGAGCGAGTCGTTGTTGGTTGTTTTTATGGCTTTTATGCTTTCTATCTTGCTGGTTACGCTTTCGCTGCCGTGGTTTAACAATTTGGCAAACAAACAAATACAAATGCCCTGGGCAAATGCTACTTTTTGGGTTGTATGCCTTGGCTTTGTTGTTACAACAGGCTTGCTATCAGGCAGTTACCCTGCCTTATATCTTTCTTCTTTTAATCCTGTCAAAACACTCAAAGGCACATTTAAAGTTGGTCATTTTGCCTCTTTACCACGCAAAGTACTGGTTGTTGTTCAGTTTACGGTTTCTGTAACCCTTATCATAGGCACGTTTATTGTCTATCAGCAAATCCAATATGTAAAAAATCGCCCCATCGGATACGACAATAATAGGTTGATTTTTCTATCCAAAAATACCCCAGATCTTTACAGCCTCAACTACGACGTGCTCCGCAATGAATTGATGGCAACCCACGTAGTAGAAAATATGAGCGAATCTGACAATCCAATAGTAGCAGGTGGTAATCTTCAAATTGGGTTTAAATGGGAAGGCATCAACCCAACGTCTAATGTGCTGTTTAGTGTGCGAAGAGGTACACACGACGAAGGAAAAACACTTGGATTTTCATTTGTAGAAGGGCGAGATTTCTCAAGGAGTTTCGGTACAGATTCTTCCGCTGTTATTTTGAATGAAACCGCCGCCGCAATCATTGGCAGAAAAGGAATTTTAGGAAAAACCATTACACAGTACAATAAAAAATACCATGTTATTGGCATTGTAAAAGACATGGTTGGCGAGTCTCCTTATTCGCAAGTATTGCCAAGTGCATATTTTCTGGATTACAATAGCCGAAATGTTGTTAATATTAAACTTAAGCCAACAGTAAGTGCCAGTGCCGCTTTGAGCAAAATAGCAATGGTTTTCAAAAAGCTTAATCCGGCCTCGCCATTTGACTACAAATTTGCCGACCAAGAACTCGCCCAGAAATTTGTTAGTGAAGAACGCATCGGCAATTTAGCCACCTTCTTCGCTATTCTCGCCATTTTTATTTCTTGCTTAGGCTTATTTGGTTTGGCATCTTTTGTAGCCGAGCAACGTACCAAAGAAATCGGTATTCGCAAAGTGCTGGGGGCTTCGGTAGCAAACCTCTGGCAAATGCTTTCTAAAGATTTTGTGGTTTTGGTGCTTATCTCCTGCCTTATTGCCACGCCTATCGCCTATTATTTCATGAATGAATGGTTGCAAAAATATACCTATCGTACCGAAATCTCGTGGTGGATTTTTGCTGCTGCTGGTTTGGGGGCTTTGGCAATTGCCTTATTCACAGTGAGTTATCAGGCCATTAAAGCCGCCGTAATGAACCCAGTAAAATCATTAAAAACCGAATAAACCTGTAGAGACGTTGCATTGCAACGTCTCTACCGAATATTATATTTTTCTCGTCTTCCTGTAACTTTCTGCAATAAGCAGAGTATTCAGATACATCCACTAAAAACAATATGCCTATGCAACATTCGTAAAAAATAAGTGTCATTGCCAAAAGCCACATTTTAAGAAATTATTGATTTACCAAGCCATGAAAAAAAGAATTTTATTATCTCTTTCAATTGCCACAAGTGTCCTCATTTCTAACAGATTATTCGCTCAAATTACTCCCAAAACGCTTCC